>DASRWT010000106.1:0-28762 GCA_035654455.1 Candidatus Nitrosocosmicus sp.
CCTGGAGCCGCTGGGGGGTGACGGTCATCCGGCAGGCGCCGCAGAGATTGGGCTTCAGCACGGGCACGATGGCGAGCCCGGCGCGCGCCCGCAGCAGGCGATCGTAGTCGGCCAGGACGTTGGCGGGGAGGCCGCGGGCGACCGAGGCACGCTCGCCTTTCACCCCGCCCAGCTCCGCTTCCACCGCGGCGAGCCGCTCGCGGAGCTGCTTCTCCGCGGTGGCCCCCTCGGCCTCGGCGGCCTTGAGCTCGCTCTCGGCGTCCTTGATCTCGCCGGCCAGGCGCTCCTGACGCTCCATCAGCGTGAGGATCTCCTCCTCGATCTTGGATTTCTGCTGCTTGACCTCCTCGATCTCGGCGAGCACCGCAGAGTATTCCTTGTTGGTCTTGACCTGGTAGAGCTGGCCCTCGAACTTCTGCCGCTTGACCTGGTTGTCCTCGAGGTCTTTTTCCTTGGCGCGCGTGTCCTTGCGGGCGGCGTCGAGCGCGGTCTTGGCGGCATCGACGATCTTCTTCGCCTCCGCGGTGCGGGCCCGGAGGGTCTCGAGGTCCCGCGGGATCCGGGCCGCTTCGGCCTCGAGGCCGGCGATCCGGGTGTCGAGCGATTGCAGGGCAATGAGCGTCTTCAGCTGACCGTCCACGTCACCTCTCCGCGATTGGTGGGCCCACTTGGACTCGAACCAAGACCTGACCGGTTATGAGCCGGGGGCTCTGCCAATTGAGCTATGGGCCCGCAGGTGATGGTAGCACTCACGATTCGAGGAAGCTCCGCAGCTTCTTGGAGCGCGAGGGATGCCGGAGCTTCCGGAGCGCCTTGGCTTCGATCTGGCGGATGCGCTCGCGGGTGACCGCGAAGTCCTGGCCCACTTCCTCCAGGGTATGCTCGCAGCCGTCGGAGAGGCCGAAGCGCAGCCGGAGCACCTTTTCTTCACGAGGAGTCAGCGAGTTGAGCACCTTGTTGGTCTGCTCGCGCAGGCTGAGCCCGATCATGGAGTCCACCGGGGAGCCGACCTGCTTGTCCTCGATGAAGTCGCCGAGGTGGCTGTCCTCCTCCTCGCCGATGGGGGTCTCCAGCGAGATGGGCTCCTGGGCGATCTTGAGCACCTTGCGCACCTTGTCCACCGGCACTTCCATCTTCACCGCGATCTCTTCCGGCGTCGGCTCCCGCCCCAGCTCCTGGACCAGCTGTCTGGAGGTCCGGATGAGCTTGTTGATGGTCTCGATCATGTGCACGGGGATGCGGATGGTGCGGGCCTGGTCGGCGATGGCGCGCGTGATGGCCTGGCGGATCCACCAGGTGGCGTAGGTGGAGAACTTGTAGCCGCGCCGGTACTCGAACTTGTCCACCGCCTTCATGAGCCCGATATTGCCCTCCTGGATGAGGTCCAGGAACTGCAGCCCGCGGTTCGTGTACTTCTTGGCGATGGAGATCACGAGCCGGAGGTTGGCCTCGACCATCTCCTTCTTGGCCCGCGCCGCCTTGGCCTCGCCCGCCTTGATGAGGATGACGATCTTCTTGAGATCCTCCGCGCGGCACTGCGCGTTCTCTTCCGCGCGCTTGATCTTCTGCTGCGCCACCCATACCAGACGGTCCTTGATGGAGGGATGCCGCGCCGCCGCCTTCTGGTAGAGGTCACGGTCGCCGTCGTCCCGCTCGTCGTCGCCGAGGGTGGCGAGGAACGCGTCCACCGCCGCCGGCGCCGGGCGCCGGCCGTCGGACCAGAGCGCGATCTCGCGCTCGGACTTGTGAATCTTGTCCACGAGCTTCTTGAGGTCCTGCCCCCACGCGTCAAGGAGGGAGGGCTGGAGCGTGAGGCTCCGCAGCGTGCCCAGCACGCGCGCCTGCTTGGCCAGCGCCTGCTGCTCCAGCTTCTTCCACGGGGGCTCGCCCTTGGAGCGCTTCTTGCCGACCGCGCGGGCCCGGAGCTTCTTGACCTCTTCCATGAGCTTGTCCCGCTCCCGCAGCATCCGGTCGGTGTTGCCGAGCTCGCGGATGACGGTCTTGCGGAGATCCTCTTCCTTCTCCTCGGTGAATTCCTCTTCCGGGTAGTCCACCACTTCCTTGATGGGGACCACGTCCTTCTTCAGCTCGTCCCGGAGATGTTGAATCTTCTCGAGGGCCAGGTTGGTGGCGAGGATGGCGCGGGTGACCTCGTCCTTGCCCTCCTCGATCCGCTTGGCGAGCGTGATCTCGCCCTCGCGGGTGAGCAGGGATACCCGGCCCATCTCGCGGAGGTAGAGGCGCACCGGATCCTCGGTGCGGCCCACCGGGCCGGGGGTGAGGTCGATGGGGGCGTCGCCCGGCTCGTCGTCGTCGGCCTCCGCCTGGGTCTCGATCTCGGAGGGGAGCCGGCCCGCGCCCTTGGCGGCGGTGTCCACCACCTCGATGTCCATGGCGCCGAACATCATCATGATGTCGTCGAGCTGGTCGAGGGAGACGATGTCCTGGGGCAGGGCGTCGTTCACCTCGTCGTAGGTGAGGAATCCCTTCTGCTTGCCTACCGCGATGAGCTTGTCCAGCTCCTCCAGCTTCGGTTCGTCAGCCATGCCTGGTGCGTCTCCTCGGTGAGGTTTAAGGTCGAGTGCCCGGCGCGGGTCCGGGCTCTCCCGGCTCGCGCGGAGCCATGAGGTCTCTCACGGCTTGCGCGGCTTGCTGGAGGTGGGTCAGCTCTGCCTCGAGCCGCGTGGGGGCGGGCTCGCCGGTAGCCTGGTGGTCGGCGATGGACTGGGTCACGCGACGCAGCGTCTTCTTCCGCTGCCGGATGTCGAAGCGGCGGGCGAGCTCCTCGATCTGGGGCGCGGTGTCCGTCCACTCGCGCTCGTCCACGAGGAGCGCGGCCAGGAGCGAGCGCTCCGCATCGCCGGGGAGGCCGTGCATCAGCGCCTCGGCGGCGGTGTGGGGGGAGAGCCGAAGGGCGGCGAGGATGGCGCGCAGGCCGGGGTGCGCCACGTCCACGTCCTCGACGGCGGGCAGCAGCGCGGCGCGCGCCTCGTCGACGCGGAGGAGCAGCAGGAGCAGGTCGCGCTCGGCCAGGCTCGGCATGGGCCACCCGGCGGGCACGGGCGCGGCATTGGCCGCGGGGCGCTGGAACCGCGACTGGGTCATGCGCGCGCGCTGGAGCTGCTGCGCCTCGATCCAGAGCTGGGTGGAGTCCACCCCCAGCTGGCGCGAGGCCTGCGCGGCGAGCGTGGTGGCCTCTTCGGCGTTAGGGACCTTCGAGAGAATAAGGGCCACCCGCGCGTGGGCCGTCGCTCGGCCTCGCGCCGTCGAGAGGTCCTCCTCGGAGAGGGCCTGCTGCATGACGAAGGACAGGATACTCCGGGCGGCGTCGAGGCGCGACTGAAAGGCGGCGGCACCCTCTGCCCGCAGTAGGCTGTCGGGATCATGCCCCGGGGGTAGTACCGCCACCTTCACCGGGAAGTACCCGGACCGCTCGAAGCCGCCCGTCCGGGCCACCGCCCAGGCCAGCCCCCCCACGTCCATGGTGTCGGTCATCATCTCCTCGAGCCGGGCGGAGGCTTTCTGCCCCGCGGCGTCGGCGTCGAAGACCGCCACGATCTCCTCGGCATTGCGCTGGAGGAGGCCGAGCTGGGCGGTGGTGAAGGCGGTGCCCAGCGCGGCCACCGTCTCGGTGAAGCCGTGCTGATGCGCCATGAGACAGTCGAGATAGCCTTCCACCACCACGGCGCGATTCCGCTCCCGGATCGCCGGCTTGGCCAGATCGAGGGCGTACACCGTGTTTCCCTTCACGTAGAGCGGCGTCTCCGGAGAGTTGATGTACTTGACCTCGTCGGGGCCGAGCGCCCGCCCGCCGAACGCCACCACGCGCCCCTGCGCGTCCCGGATCGAGAACATGAGCCGGCCGCGGAAGCGGTCGTAGAAGCCGGTGGCGTTCTGGCGCGGCAGCACCAGGCCCGCCTGGGAGAGGAGCTCGTCACCGAGGCCCTCGCGGCGCATGAGGCCGAGGAGGTTGTCCCAGCCCTCGGGGGCATAGCCCAGGCCGAAGCGCTGGGCGACCTCGGCCTCCACGCCGCGGCCCTCGAGATAGCGCCGGGCCTTCTCGGCGCCCGCATCGCCGGCCTTCCAAAGCGCCTCGCCGTAGAAGCGGGCGGCCCGCGTCATCACCGCGCGGAGGCCCTCGAGCTTGCCGTCCTGGACCCGCTCCGCTCCGTCTGTCGGCAGCTCCACGCCCACCCGCTGGGCGAGCATCCGGACCGCCTCGGGGAAGTCGAGCCGCTCCTGCTTGCGCAGGAAGCTGAAGGCGTCGCCGCCCGCCTTGCAGCCGAAGCAGTGGAAGATGCCCTTCTTCGGATTGACGGTGAAGGAGGGGGTCTTCTCGGTATGGAAGGGACAGAGCCCCTTCCAGTTCTCGCCCGCCTTCTTGAGCTTCACCCACTGGCCGACCAGCTCGACGATGTCCGCGCGGCCGCGGATCTCCTCGAGGAGCGCCGGCGTGAAGCTCGCCATCTAGGCCGTCCTCAGCTGGGCCACGGTGGCGCCCTCGCCGCCCTCGTGAAGCGCGCCCGGCCGGTGCTCGGCCACCAGGGGATGAACGGCGAGCAGCTCGTGCACGGTGCGGCGAAGCTTGCCGGTGCCCTTGCCGTGAATGATGCGGACCGAGTCGAGGCCGGCGAGGAAGGCGTCGTCGAGATACTTCTCCAGGGTCTCGCGCGCCTCGTCCGCGGTGCGGCCGATGAGGTGGAGCTCGGACCCCACCCCGCCCTTGAGCGGCTGCCCGAGGGTATGGGTGGCCGCGCGGGTCGCGGAGGACGCGGGGGCCGCCTCGCCCGCGCCGCGCTGCAGGACGCGGAGGGCGCGCGCCGGGACCTTCACCGTCACCGCGCCCGCGCGCACCGTCGCATTGCCGTTGGTCACGTCCAGCACATCTCCCTTGAGCCCCAGATGCGTGATGGCGACCCGATCGCCGGGCAGCGGCTCCCGGCCTGGTTCATTCGCTTCTTCCTCGGGGCCGGGCGTGGCAGCCCGCTGCCCGGCCTCGAGAAGCCGCCGGCGTGACGCCTCCAGCCCTTGCCGGGTCCGCTCGCCGCGCTTGAGGGTATCCCATTCCGCGTTGACGGCGCGCCGGATGTCGGCGACCAGCCGCTGGGCGTCCCCGCGCGCGCGCGCCAGCGCCTCGCGCGCATCGGCTCGCGCGGCATCCGCGTCGGCCTCGGCGCGCCGGACCCGCGCCGCGCTTTCCCGCTCGCGAATCTCCAGCTGGCCGACGCGCTCGGTTTCTTGCCGGTCGCGCGCGTCGAGCCGGGCGATGAGCTCCTGGAGGGCGGCCTGCTGGGTGCCCCGATGCGCCCGCGCGCGCTCGATCAGGCGGGGCGGCAAGCCGAGCCGCGCCCCGATGGCGAGGGCATAGCTCTGCCCGGGGCGGTCGTACACCACCCGGAACGTCGGCTCCAGCCGGTCGCCGTCGAACTCCACCGAGGCATTGCGCGCCCGCGCATGGGTGGCGGCAAAGCCCTTGAGGGGCTCGAGATGGGTGGAGGCCGCGCAGAGGGCGCCGCGCTCGGCCAGCTCCTCCAGCACCGCCTGGGCCAGCGCGGCGCCGTCGTCGGGGTCCGTGCCCGCCCCCAGCTCGTCGAGGAGCACGAGGGACTCCGCGTCCACGCGCTCGATCACCTCGCGGAGCTGCTTCACGAAGGCGGAGAAGGTGGAGAGGTTCTCCGCCACGCTCTGGTCGTCCCCGATGATGGCGAAGAGCTGGGTGAATCGCGGCAACCGCGCGCCCGGCTGCGCGGGCACGTGGAGGCCGGCCTGCGCCATCACCGCGAGGAGGCCCAGGGTCTTGAGCGCCACCGTCTTGCCCCCCGCGTTCGGCCCCGTGATGACGAGCAGGGGGCGCTCGGCGTCGAGGAGGAGATCCACCGGGACCACCGCACGCTCGCGGTGCGCCCACGCCTGCGCGAGGAGCAGGGGATGACGCGCGCCGCGCACGTCCACCGTGCGCTCGTCCGACACCACGGGCTCCACCGCCTCCATGCGCTCCGCCAGCCCCGCGCGGGCGAAGACGAGGTCCGCCGCGCCCAGTCCCTCGATGAGCCGCTCCAGCTCGGGCCCCGCCGCGCGCACCGCGTCGGTGAGCGCGGCCAGCACGCGCAGCACCTCCGCCTCCTCGTCACGCGACAGATCAGCCACCTGGTTGTTGTCCTCGACCACCGACTCCGGCTCCACGAAGAGCGTGGCGCCGCTCTGGCTGCGATCGTGGACGATGCCCCGGAACCGCGCCTTGGCGCCCGCCAGCACCGGCAGCACGTAGCGGCCGTGGCGCACGGTGACGTAGTGCTCCTGGAAGATGAGCTCCGCGCCCGGCTGCTGGAAGAATCCCTCCATCCGCTTGATGAGCGCGCGTCGGAGCTCCCGCAGCCGTCCGCGCAACCGCCGTAGCTCGGAGCTGGCCTCGTCCCGGACGGCCCCCTCCTCGTCCAGCGAGCGCCGGAGGAGGTCGCGCAGGGGCCCCACGGGGGGGAGGCCGCCGAGGACCTGGCCCAGGTCGGGCGCCACCGGCGCGATGCTGCGCCCATATCCGGCCAGCCGGCCCGCGGCCTCGAGGAGGGGAATGACCGCCACCAGCTCGCGGCCCTCGACCACGGCGCCCGCCGTGCGCGCGCGCTCCAGCGTGGCCCGGACGTCCGGGATCACTTCCCAGGGCGGCGGTCCCGCCTCGCTCAAAGCACGGCGGCCCTGGCGGGTTTCGCTCAGGGCCGCTTGGATCCGCGTGAGATCGGTCGAGGGCTCGAGGGCCAAGGCTCGCTCGCGCCCCATGGGGGTGTGCGTCTCGGAGCCGAGCAGGCCCTGCACCTGGGCCCATTCGACCCCGCTACCGCCGGCGACTAATCGGAGAACCGCTCGCGTTTCTTCGCCTTCTTGCGTGCCGCCAGGGTCTTGCGCTTCCGCTTGACGCTGGGCTTCTCGTAATGCTGGCGCTTGCGCAGCTCCGACATGAGCCCGGCCTTCTCGCACTGCTTCTTGAAACGCTTCAGCGCGTTTTCGAAGGACTCGTCGGGCTCCACGATGACCTTGGTCACTCACGTCCCCCCTCTCCGGGACCTTTACGGACAGCGGATGGCTAAACGACAACTATATAGCATGGCCCCCCCTGAGCCGCAATCAGGAGGTCCCGCGAGGCTCAGGACCGGTCCCCGCCGCGGCCATCCAGGAGCGCGAGCGCCCGCTGGGCGGCCTCCGCGCACGCCTCCTCCACCGCCACCGCCTCCTCCGGATAGAAAGGGGACAGGACGTGGTCCACCACCTCGCCGCGGCGCCGAGCGGCCGCTTCGGGAGGCACCGGGCGGCCGATCCCGACCTTGACGCGCCGGATCTCATCGGTGCCCAGGGCCGCGATGAGCGAGCGGACGCCATTGTGCCCGCCCGCGCTGCCCTTCATCCGCACCCGGACCGTCCCCAGCGGGAGATCGAGATCGTCGAAGACGATGACGAGGTCGGCGGGGGCCAGGTGAAACCGTCGGGCGAGGCGAGCCACCGCGGGACCGCTCTCGTTCATGAAGGATTGCGGCTTGATGAGAAAGAGGGGCTCGCCGTGCCAGCGGACCGGCCCCACCAGGTGACCGCCGTCTCGCGCGAAGCGCGCGTGCAGCGTCCTGGCGAGGCCGTCCACCACCCGCGCGCCCACGTTGTGGCGCGTGTCGCGATACTCCGGGCCGGGATTCCCCAGCCCGACGATGCCTTGAGCCACCTACTTCTTCTTCGGGTCCTTTTCCTTCTCGTCGGCGGCCTCTTCCTTGGGCTTCCGCTCCGTGAGCACCTCGGGCTCGGCCGGCGTGGCCGCCACCGCGGTGGCCACCGGCGCCACGACTTCTTCGGCCATGGGCGGCGCCACGGTGGCGACGGCCTGGCTGGGGTCGGTCAGGATGCGCACGCCTTCCGGCGCCACCAGCTGTCCCACCGTGAAGACGTCGTGGATGCCCAGCTCGGACACGTCGGCGGTGAACGACTCCGGGATGGACGCCGGGAGGCAGGACACCTGCACCTCGCGAAGGATCATCTCGAGGATGCCCTTGGCGTCCCGGACACCCACCGGCTCGCCCACATGGCGCAGGGGGACGGAGACCTGGATGGGCTTGTCCATCGCCACTTCCTGCAGGTCCACGTGCACCAGATCCTCGGTGACGGGGTCCAGCTGCATGTCGCGGATGATGGCCATGCGCTTGTCGGAGGACTCCGGGAAGGACACCTGGAGGAGCTGGGTGCCGCCCTCGTGGCCGTGGATGAGGCGGAAGATGTCCTTGGGGTTGACGGTGACGTTCTCCGGCGACTTGCCCCCGTAAAGAACGGCCGGGACGCGTCCGGTCCGGCGGAGGCGCTTGGCCGCTCCCTTGCCGGTGCCCACTCGCTTCTCGATGGTCAGTGCGCGCATTTCCATGACGGCAGCTTCCTTTCTGTCGGTTTCGGCTAGACGAAGAGCCCGGACACGGACTCCTCGTCGTGGATGCGCCGGATCGCCTCGGCCACCAGCGGGGCCACCGAGAGAACCCGGATCTTCGCGAGGTGCTTGTCGGGAGCGAGCGGAACGGAGTTGGTGATGACGACCTCCTCGATCACCGACTCGCTGATGCGCTTGATGGCGGGGCCGGACAGCACGCCGTGGACGGCGGCGGCGAGGATGCGCCGCGCCCCCTCGCGCCGCAGCGCGTCCACCGCCTGGATGAGGGTGCCCGCGGTGTCGATCATGTCGTCGATGATCACCACGTCCTTGCCCTCGACGTCGCCGATCAGGTGCATGAAGACGGCCACGTTGGGGCCGTCGCGGCGCTTGTCGATGATGGCGAGGCCGGCGTTGAGGCGCTTGGCGATGGCGCGCGCGCGCTCCACGCCGCCGGCATCCGGCGAGACGAGCACCGGATCTCTCAGGTCCTTCTTCGCGAGATAGTCCACGATCACCGGCGGCGCCGCGAAGAGGTGGTCCACCGGCATGTTGAAGAACCCCTGGATCTGCCCGGCATGGAGATCCACCGCGAGCACCCGATGGCAGCCCGCGGCGGTGATGAGGTCGGCCACCAGCTTGGCGGTGATGGGCACGCGGCCCATCACCTTCCGGTCCTGGCGCCCGTAGCCGTAGTAGGGGAGCACCGCGGTGATGCGGCGCGCGGACGCGCGCTTGAACGCGTCCAGCATGACGAGCAGCTCCATCAGGTGATCGTTCACCGGCGGGCAGGTGGGCTGGATCACGAAGACGTCCTGGCCGCGGACGTTCTCGTTGATCTGGACGTAGACCTCGCCGTCCGAGAAGCGCGACACCTCCGCGTCGCCCAGCGAGAGCTGGAGCGTCTTGGCGATCTCCTCGGCCAGCGGCCGATTCGCATTCCCCGAGAAGAGCTTCAGCTCATACCCCATCACGTGTCCCTCTACGCTCGCTCAGCGGGTTGATCCGACCTGAGTGTCCCACGGTCAACATGCATCGCCCACGGTCAACATGCGACAGCATGTTGATGATAATGGTTGGGGCGGGAGGACTCGAACCTCCGAATACGGGATCCAAAGTCCCGCGCCTTACCAACTTGGCCACGCCCCAGTGAAAGCTAATCTTGCCGTATGCAGCTGCCGGCCTGGGTTCGCACCGCCCACGCCGACCATCCCGCGCGATTCACCCGGCGCCGGATGGTCCGCGCGTGATCCAGGGAGCGCGCCACGCCGAACACGGTCGGCCCGCTTCCCGACATCACCGCCCCCAGCGCGCCCGCCGCCAGCAGCGCCGCCTTCATTCGCGCGATGGCCGGAACCGCCGGCTCCACCACCGCCTCGAGGTTGTTCGCCAGCGCGGCCGCCACCCGTCGCGGGCTGCGGCTCCTCAGTGCCTCCAGCATCCGCATGGTCGCCGCCGGCTCCGCCGTCCAGCCCGACGGAACCCGCTGGTAAACCTCCCGGGTGGACAGCGGGAAGTTCGGATTCACCAGCACCAGCGCGTATCCGCCTCCCGCCGGCAGCGGCTTCAGCTGCTCGCCGCGCCCGGTGGCCACCGCCCGCCCCTTTCCGAGAAAGAACGGCACGTCCATTCCCAGCCGTTCGCCCAGCCCCTGCAGGCGCTTCAGAGGCCAGCGCAGCTTCCACAGTCGATTCAACCCCCAGAGCGCGGCCGCCGCATCGCTCGATCCGCCCCCCAGCCCCGCCGCGACAGGAATTCGCTTCTCGAGATGAAGCCGCGCGCCCGCCGACACGCCCGATTCCGTCTGCAGGAGCCGCGCCGCCCGCACCACCAGGTTGCCTTCGTCGACCGGCAGCCCCGGGTCGCTGGTGACCAGCGTGATTGCGTCGGCCGGCTCGATGGTCAGACGATCCCAGAGATCCACCGACTGCAGGATGGTGGAAAGCTCGTGATAGCCGTCGTTCCGCTTGCTCAGAACCTCCAGCGTCCAGTTCACCTTGGCCGAGGTACGGATCACGAGCCCGTGGACTGCCCTCGGCCGCTTCGACAAGGCAGGGAACGGTAACACGCGACGCGTCGAAGTGTCAACGGAAGTCTTGGATTTCCACGCCTTGCGGCACAGTGAGCGACAAGAGCGCGGCATCGAGCGAGGTGTCGAGACGGGGCTCCCGGTACACCACCGTGACCTCGAGCTTGCCGTCGAGGGTCTGCAGCCGGATCTCCCGCGGAGGCGCCGTGACGCCGTCCTCACCGCGCCCGAAGGTCACGCGCAGGGGACTCTTGCCCTCGGTCCACTCGACCTTGAGCGGCCGGTCCGCCGCGTCCAGCCAGATCCGCTGGGTCCCCTCGCGGCCCGACAGCCGGAGCGAGCGGCCGGTCTCGTCGGGCGGCAGCAAGCTGCCGGTCCGAGGCGCGGACATCGGGCGCACGTGACCCGCCAGGAGGGCCACGAGATCCTCGGCGGACAGCGCCAGCCCCAGCCAGCGGCGGTTCGCGTCGGGCGTGGACGGCAGGAGGTACGCGCGATTCGCCAGCACCTCCCACACCGTGACGCTCTCGGGCGAGCCCGCGACGACGAGGAGGGGTGGCCCGAAGGGGGTGAGCGCCTCGAAGCGAAAGGAGGCGGGCCCCTTGAGGAGCAGCACCCCGGAGAGTCGCTGAGTGCGGCCGCCTTGCTGGATGGTGATGTCGGCCAGGGTGCGGAGGTCCCCGAAGCTGCGCCGCCCGTCCTCGAGCCGCGCGCGGGTGCCCTCCACCTCGGGGGCGAGCGGCACCGGGGGCGCCGCGGAGGCGCAGGCGCCGAGCGCCAGACAGAGGAGAACGAGGGCGAGGCCGCGCGCGCTATTTCGTTTCGGTCTTCGGCTTGGGACTCTCACCCTTGGCCCGGAGCTGCTTCTCGCGCGCCTCCTGGAGCTTCTTCTTCACGCCGTCGCTGAGCCGGTTCTCCTTGTCCACCGCGATGGCCTTTTCCCAGGCCTCGATCGCTTCCTCGACCTTGCCGTTCTTCACGTAGGCGTCGGCGAGGTGGTCGAACACTTCCGGGTCGTCCTTGGCCTTCTCGGCGGCGCGCTGCAGCTCGCGGAGAGCCTCGGCGTACTTGCCCTGCTGGTAATAGGCCCAGCCGAGGCTGTCGATGAAGTAGCCGTTGTCGGGGTCGAGCTCGAGCGCCTTCTGGATGAGCTCCACCGCCTCGGAGAGGTTCTGTCCCCGCTCCGCGTACATGTAGCCGATGTAGTTGTAGGCCTCGGCGTGCTTGGGATCCAGCGCGACCACGCGGCGGAAGGCGGCGATGGCGTCGTCGAAGCGCTGCTGCTTCTCGCGCACCACGCCGAGCTGGAAGTGCAGATCCTTGTTCTTGTCGTCGAGCTGCAGCCCCTCGGCGAGGGCGTCGGCGGCGCGCTCGTACTGGTTGCCGCGGAAGAGCGCGGTGCCGAGGTAGAGGAAGAGCTCCGGCCGCTTGGGCTCGATGTTGACGGCCTGGCGCAGCACGGTCACCGCCTCCTCGTACCGCTTGGCCCGGCTGAGGAGGAAGCCGAGCTGAACGCGGGCGTCCACCGACTTCGGATCGGTGGCGAGGATGCGCTCGAGCTCCACCTTGGCCTCGTCGTCCTTGCTCGCTTCCATCAGCGTGGTGGCGAGGAAGTAGCGGGCGCGCAGGTTGCCGGGCTCGAGGAGGAGGGCGCGACGGAACGACGCCGCGGCGGCATCCCACGCCTTCTGCTCGTACTGGATGGCGCCCAGCTTGAGCCAGACGCGCGGGTCCCGCGGCGCCGCTTCCGCGAGCTGCTCGACCTCGGCCTGCGCTTCCTTGAAGCGGCCCAGGCGCACGAGGAGATCGCCGAGACGCTCGACGAAGGCGGCATTGTCGGGATTGGCCCGGATGGCCGCCCGGTAGGTCTCGATCGCCTCGTCCACCTTCTTCTGGCTTTCATAGACGTAGCCGAGGGCCTGCCACGCGCCGTCCTGGTCGGGATCGAGCTCGACGGCCCGCTTCAGCCGCGTGAGCGCCTCCTCCCAGCTCTCGGTCTCGATGGCGATGCGGCCGAGAAGGTAGTAGCCCTGAGCCAGCCCGGGACGCTCGGCGATGAGGCGGAGCAGCACCGCGCGGGCCTTGTCGTACGCCTTCTGCTCGAAGTGCTGCTGCGCGAGCGCGAGGTAGGCGTCGGGGGATTGCGGCGCGATGGTGATGACCTTCTCGAGCGCGGCCTCGGCCTCGGGCAACCGGCGCGCCCGGCGATAGAGCTCGGCCAGGGTCAGGTAGGCCGAGGTGTTGTCGGGCTCGAGCTCGACGGCCTTCTGCGCCGCCGCGACGGCTTCGGCGGGCTGATTGCTGCGCGCCAGCCACTGGGCGAGCTGGGTCCAGAGCGCCGCGGTCTTGGGATCGCGCTCGATGGCCAGGCGGAGCTCACCGATGGCCTCTGGCATCCGGCCCCCGCGCGCGTGCATCTGGGCCACCGAGAAGTGATAGTAGGACTCGCCGAGCCGGTCGGCCGCCACCGGACGCGCCGCCGCCGCGCGGGCGGGGCGAGGCTCGGGGGCGGGGCCCGACGAGGTCGTCGCGCAGCCGGTGAGCGTGAGGATCGCGGCCAGCGCGAGCACGCGTGACAAGGTCATGACTGATCCTTTTCCGCTGTCGGGATGGAGGTCTGCGGCCGGCGGGACAGCCGGTCCTTGGTGATCAGCCGCCGGAGCGCGCGGACGAGACCGGGATCCCCGAGAGAGGCGGTCACGGTCTCGATCTCGCGGGTTTCCTCGGGGCTCAGCCGCGCCACCGGGCGTGGCGATCGGTCCACGGACACCGGAGGGGTCGCCGGTATCGCGCCGAGCGCGAAGCGCAGCGACACCACCGAGCGGCCGTATCGGCGGCCCAGCGCCTCCAGGATCTCGCCGCCGCGCATCTGCAGCTCCATGAGCCAGGGGGAGTTGCTGGCCTGGATCTCCAGCACCCCCTGGTCGAGCGACGCGGGCCGCGAGCGCCGGGCCAGCTCCGCGCCCACGGTGGCTTCCCAATCGCGGCGGATTGCGGTCGCCAGCATGCGCTCGGCCAGCGCGGGCACCGCGGCGGTGAGCAGATCCCCCACCCGGTGGGGCACCGTGAACCTCGCGGATTTCATCGTACGTTCAATGATACTTGACCCTTTCGCGTGGGGCTACTCAGAAGAGGGGAGGGCAAATTGACTCCGATTCCACGCACCCTTATAGTGAGCGCGACATGGCGCGAGCCCGACGCGGCGATACTCTGTCCGTGGCCATCGACGACCTCGCGTTCGGGGGGGAGGGCGTCGGTCGCGTCGACGGCTACGTGGTGTTCGTGCCGGGAGGCGTGCCCGGGGACACCGTGCGGGTGCGGCTGATCCAGGCCCGCTCGCGCTTCGGCCGCGGCCTCATCGAGGCGGTGGAGCAGGCGTCCCCCGATCGGGTGCAGGCCCCCTGTCCCTATTTCGGGCGCTGCGGCGGCTGCCGTCTCCAGCATCTGGCCTATCCCGCCCAGCTCGCCTTCAAGACCAAGCAGGTGGCCGACTGCCTGCAGCGGCTCGGCGGCGTGGGCGCGTTCGAGATGCGGCCCATCGTCCCTGCGCCGGCCGAGTATGGCTACCGGAACAAGATGGAGTTCACCGTCGCGCGGCCCGGCGGCGCGGAGCGGGTGATTCCGGTGGGGCGGCGGCTCGACGGGCCCCGCGACGGCGGCGACGTCATCGTCGGCCTCCACGAGGCGGATCGCTATGATTCGGTGCTGGACGTGGAGCGCTGCCTCCTGCAATCCGACCGGATGAACGCGCTGCTCCAGGAGGCGCGCGCGTTCTTCGCGGAGCGCCGGCTCACCGCCTACGACCAGGAGAGCGGCGAGGGGCTGCTCCGCTTCCTGATGCTGCGCGAGGGCACCCACACCGGCGAGGCCATGGTGAACGTGGTGACCTCGGCGCCCGCGGTGTCCGAGCTCGAGCCGCTGGTGGGACGCGTGCAGGCGCGCGTGCCCGAGACCACCAGCGTGGTGGTCAACGTCAATCCCAAGAAGGCGAGCGTGGCGGTGGGCGTGGAGGAGCATCTCCTCGGCGGCCGCGACCATATCCGGGAGTCGCTCGACGGTGTCGTCTTCCAGGTTTCGGCCGGCTCCTTCTTCCAGACCAATACCGTGCAGGCGGAGCGGCTCTTCGACCTCGTCCTGCGCGCGGCCGCCCTTTCCGGCACCGAGACCGTGGTGGATCTCTACTCCGGCACCGGCGCCATCAGCCTGCTGCTCGCCCGTCGCTGCCGCCACGTCTACGGCATCGAGATGGCGCCGGCGGCGGTGGCGGACGCCGTGCGCAATGCGGCCGCCAACGGCATCACCAACTGCACCTTCCTCGCCGGCGAGGTTCGCTTCGCCCTGCCCGAGCTCCTGAGCCGTGGCGTGACCGCGGACGTGGTGGTCTGCGATCCGCCACGGGCGGGCTTCCACCCCAAGGCGCTGGCCGCCCTCGCCACCCTCGCGCCCGCGCGGATCGTCTATGTGTCCTGCAATCCCGCCACGCTCGCCCGCGACGTCGGCGAGCTCGCCCGCAGCGGGTACCGGCTGGAGTGGGTGCAGCCGGTGGACATGTTCCCGCATACCCCGCACATCGAGGTCGTGGCGCATCTCTCCCGATGAAGTCCTACCTCATCCGACGGCTCTGGCAGTCCCTCCTGGTCCTGCTCGGAGTCTCGGTGGTGGTGTTCTTCATCCTCCATCTCACCGGCGATCCCGCCGCCCTCCTCCTGCCCCCGGACGCCACCGCGGAGGACATCGAGAAGCTCCGCGCCGCGCTGGGCTTCAATGACCCGCTGGCGGTGCAGTATCTCCGCTTCCTCCGGGGCGCGGTGCAGGGGAATTTCGGCGAGTCGCTGCGCCACGGGGAGCCCGCCATGACGCTGGTGCTGGAGCGGCTGCCCGCCACCTTCGAGCTCGCGGGCGCGGGGCTCCTCATCGCGCTGTGCCTGGCCATCCCGGCCGGCATCGTCTCCGCCGTTCGCCGCAACAAGCCGATCGACTACATCTCCACGGTGGTGGCGCTGCTCGGCCAGGCGATGCCCACCTTCTGGCTCGGCATCATGCTCATCCTGGTCTTCTCCGTCCGGCTGGGGTGGTTTCCCTCGTCGGGGCGCGGCGACCTCCAGCACCTCGTGCTCCCCGCCATCACGCTGGGCCTCTTCACCACCGCGCGCATCACCCGGCTCACCCGCTCGGGCATGCTGGAGGTGCTGGGGCAGGACTATATCCGCACCGCCCGCGCCAAGGGCGTGAGCGAGCCGCCGGTGGTGTGGAAGCATGCCCTGCGAAACGCCTCCATTCCGATCGTGACCATCGTGGGCATCGAGCTGGGTACGCTCCTGGGCGGCTCCGTCATCACCGAGACCATCTTCGCGTGGCCGGGGGTGGGGCGGCTCTCCGTGCAGGCCATCTTCAACCGGGACTATCCGGTGGTCCAGGCGGCGGTGTTTCTCCTTGCCAGCACCTTCGTGATCGTGAACTTCATGGTGGACGTCATGTACACCTATCTGGACCCGCGGATCCGGTTCCGCTGATGGCGCCCCCCACCGGCACCACCGCCGCCGCGGGAACGCTCGTGCTCGCCCCGCCCCGGCCCTTCGCCGAGCGGGAGTGGGTGCGCGTGGTGACGCGCCTCGTGCGGCGCCGCACCGCGCTGTTCGGCCTCGTCGTGGTGCTGGCGGTGGTGGTGGCGGCGCTGTTCGCGTCTCTCGTGTCGCCCTTCGATCCGCTCGCGCAGGACATCGGCCAGCGCCTCAAGGAGCCGGGCTGGCAGGACGCGCAGGGTCGCATCCACCCCCTCGGCACCGATCACCTCGGTCGGGACATCCTCTCGCGCATCATCCACGGCTCCCGCATCGCGCTCTCGGTGGGGCTGGCGGCGGTGATGATCTCCGGTGTCCTCGGCATGGCCATCGGCCTCGTGGCGGGGTACTTCGGCGGCCGCGTCGACGACTTCTTCATGCGCCTCGCCGATATCCAGCTCGCGTTCCCCTTCATCCTGCTCGCTATCGCGGTCATCGGCGTGCTGGGCCCCAGCCTGCGCAACATCATCATCGTGATCGGGGTGTCCTCCTGGGTGGTCTACGCGCGGGTGGTGCGCGGCGAGGTGCTGTCCATTCGAGAGCGCGAGTTCGTCCAGGCCGCGGTGGCGCTGGGCAGCCGGGACTGGCGCATCCTCGTGCGCCACGTGCTGCCCAACGCCTTCACGCCGTGGCTGGTGGTGGCGACCCTGGACATGGCGCGAGTGATCGTGATCGAGTCCGCGCTGTCCTTCCTGGGCCTCGGCGTGCAGCCGCCCACGCCGACCTGGGGCGGCATGCTGGCCGACGGGCGCGTGTATCTCTCCACCGCCTGGTGGCTGGCCACCTTTCCCGGCCTGGCCATTCTGGTCACCGTGCTCGGCATCAACCTTCTCGGCGACGGCCTGCGCGACACGCTGGACCCGCGGCTGCAGGTATGAGCGCCCCGCTCGTTCTCATCGGCGCCACCGTCATCGACGGCACCGGCGCCGAGCCCCTCCGTGGCCGGGCGGTGGTGGTGGAGGGTGGCCGCATCGCGGCGGTGGTGGACGCCGCGCAGGCGCCCCGCGGCGACCGCGTGGACCTCGCCGGCCACACGCTCCTGCCCGGCCTCATCAATTGCCACGTCCACCTCTGCCTGGGCGCGGAGGCGGATCCGGTGCGCCCGCTCCGCGAGGAGCCCGCGTCGGTCACCACCATCCGCGCGCTCGTGCGCGCGCGCGAGACGGTGGAGGCAGGCGTCACCACCGTGCGCGATCTCGGCGGCCGGGACTACGTGGAGATGGCGGTGCGGCGCGCGGTGAACGAAGGATGGGCCCCTGGCCCCCGCATCCTCGCCGCCGGCAAGGCCATCTGCATGACGGGCGGCCACGGCTGGTGGATTGGCCGCGAGACGGATGGGCCGGACGACGCGCGCAAGGCGGTGCGCGAGCAGCTCAAGCAGGGCGCCGATGTGATCAAGCTCATCGCCACCGGTGGCGTGATGACGCCGGGGGTGGAGCCCGGCGCCTCCCAGCTCACCCGCGACGAGATGCGCGCCGCCATCGACGAGGCGCGAAAGGCCGGGCGGCGGACGGCGGCCCACGCCCAGGGGTCGGAGGGGATCGCGGACGCGGTGGAGTCGGGCATCACCACCGTCGAGCACGGCATCTTCCTCACCGAGGAGATCGTGGCGCGCATGAAGGCGGGCGGGGCGTACCTGGTCGCCACGCTGAACGCGCCGGCGGCCATCAGCGCGGGCGGGCTCGCCGCCGGCATTCCGGACTACATGGTGCGCAAGTCGGACGCGGTGGTGCCCGCGCATGTGAAGAGTTTTCAGCTGGCGCGCGAGAGCGGGGTGGCCATCGCGGCGGGCAGCGATGCGGGCACACCGCTGAACGCCCACGGCGCCTACGCCGCCGAGCTCGAGCTGATGGTCAAGTACGGGATGTCGCCGCTCGAGGCCATCCGCGCCGCGACCTCGGTGGCGGCGGAAGCCCTCGGGCTCGGCAGCGAGACGGGCCGGATCGCGCCCGGGCTGGCCGCGGATCTCCTCGTGGTGGCGGGCAATCCCGCCGACCGGATCCAGGCGCTGGGCGACGTGCGCATGGTGCTGGCCCGCGGCCGCGTGGCGCGGGCATTCTCCGCCTAGCGCAGCAGGGCGAGGACGTCGAGCGGGCGCGCCAGCACCCGAGCCACCAGGCCGGCGAAGAAGAGTCCCCCCGCGACCACCAGCGCTTCGCGCCAGAGCGACGGCCGCAGCGCGCGCGGCAGGAGCCGGCGATTGGCCCACAGCGTGTGCGCGGAGAGCATCACGAATCCCACCGCGCCCACGTTGGCGCCGATGAGCACGAGCTTCAGCGGGTCGCCCAGAGTGAGCGCCGCGCCCCCGGCCACCGCGAAGACGGCGAGCACCCCGTGGTAGAGGCGCGCGGGCCGCTCGCCCGCCCAGGCGCGCGCGCGGTCGCTGCCCGTCCACAGGATCTCGGTGACGCTCCGGGTGAAGCCCTCGGCGACACCGCGCTGGGTCGAGAAGAAGATCCAGAAGCCGGCGAGGACGGCCGGGAACCACAGCCAGAGGTTTCCTTCCGCGCCGAGTACGCGCGCGAGCCCCAGGGTGGCGGCGGCGCCCTGCATATTGCTCCCGAACGGGATCAAGTGAGCGGCAAGGAGCGCCGGGAGCGCCATCGCCGCCATCGGTCCCAGCACCCACACGAGTCCCAGGTGCGGCGCCAGATAGCGCCACCACTCTCGCCACTTCGCCAGGTCCCCCTCCGTGGGCTCGAGGCGCAAGCCCTCGCTGACGAGGTGGAGCCGGTGCTCGCCGATCTGCACCGGCGCTCCGCGCCCGATGCCGGCCATGCCGAAGCCCTTGTCGCGCATCCAGTGCGTGAGGCTCGCGTTGACCACGCCGCCGGCGCCCGAATAGGCGGCGAACGCGGTGAGCAGTGCCCAATCCAGATCGCCGGGAGGGCGGGGCAGACCCACCAGCGGCCCCAGGAAGCCCGCCGCGACCGTGCGCCACACGGGGCGCGGAACGAGGACCACGGTAAGGATACCGAGGAAGAGCACGGTGCCCACGAGGAAGAGCCGGTCGGCGCGCCACAGCAGATCCTGGCCGCGCCGGCCCAGCACGACCGCGCCCAGCGCCGCGGCGAAGACCAGATAGCCCAGCGTCAGCACCACCGCCTGGTCCTCGTCGCGCGGCACCCGGCCGAGGAAGAGGGCGGTCGCGGTGGCCCCGCCCCCGAGCGCCCAGCCCGGCCAGCCGAGCTGGAACAGGTGCAGGCCCGAATAGACCCAGGCCCAGAAACCGGAGCTGGGCGGGGTGCGAAGGAAGGCCGACCAGATGGGCTCCCCGGTGGCCAGGGTGTAGCGTGCCATCTCGGCGTTGAGCGCCGCCTGCAGCAGCACGGAGGCGGTGCAGAGCCAGAGCAGGGCGGGGCCGTGCCGCGTCACCACCACCGGTCCGAGCAGCCAGTCGCCCGAGCCGAGCGAGAGGCCCAGCAGGATGGCCCCCGGCCCGATCACGCGCAGCGCGTTGACGAGATTGTAGGGGGGCGGATGCGGCAGCTCCGCCGGACGCCACTCTGGGAGCGAGGTCATGTCGCGCGCGCGGGCCACCAATCGCCGCTTGAGAGCGAGAAAATCATCGTCACAGCCTGACACGGAGGCCACGAAGTTGACAACCGACAACCGCTAAACATAGGATGAGCCATGCCGCTGCGGGAGCTGCTCGACGAGCTCTTGACCTCGCTCGAGACCGGGTCCCTCATCACGGCCACCCGGCATCTGGACGCGCGCCCCCCCATCTTCGCCCCCTTTCCCTCGTCGCTCGATCCGCGACTGATCGAGGCCCTCCACGCTCGCGGCGTGGAGCGGCTGTACTCGCATCAGGCGAAGGCGTTCGAGATCGCGGCCAAGGGAGAGCACCTCGTGGTGGTCACGCCCACCGCGTCGGGCAAGACGCTCTGCTACAACCTCCCCGTGCTCCAGAGCCTGGTGCAGCAGCCGGAAGGGCGGGTGCTCTATCTCTTCCCCACCAAGGCGCTCGCGCAGGACCAGCTTGCCGAGCTCACCGAGCTCGCCAAGAGCCTCCCCGACCTCCGCATGTTCACCTACGATGGCGACACGCCGCAGGACGCGCGGCGGGCGGTGCGCGCGCGGGCCAACCTCGTGCTCACCAATCCCGACATGCTCCACTCGGGAATCCTGCCGCACCACACCAAGTGGGTGAATCTGTTCCAGAACCTGCGCTATATCGTGATCGACGAGCTGCACGCCTATCGCGGCGTCTTCGGCAGCCACCTCGCCAACGTGCTCCGCCGCCTCAAGCGCATCTGCCGCCACTATGGCTCCAGCCCGCAGTTCATTATGGCCTCCGCCACCATCGCCAATCCCGGCGAGCTCGCGTCGCGTCTGACCGGCGAGCCGGTGACCGAGCTGGCGGAAAACGGCGCGCCCGCGGGCGACAAGATCTTCATCTGCTACAACCCGCCGGTGGTGAATCCGGAGCTGGGCATCCGCGCGCCGTATCTGGGCGAGGCGGCCAAGCTGGCCGGCCGCTTTCTCCGGGCGAAGATCGCCACCATCGTGTTCGCTCAGAGCCGGCTGTCCACCGAGGTGCTGCTGTCCACCATCAAGCGGCTGGTGGAGGACCGGACGGGCGACGCGGGCATCGTCCGCGGCTACCGGGGCGGATACCTCCCTCTCCGGCGCCGCGAAGTGGAGCAGGGGCTGCGCTCGGGCGACGTGCTGGGGGTGGTGGCCACCAGCGCGCTCGAGCTCGGCATCGACATCGGCCACCTCGACGTGGCCGTGCTCGCGGGCTTCCCCGGCACCATCGCCTCGCTGTGGCAGCAGTCCGGCCGGGCGGGCCGGCGCAGCGGTCCCTCGGCGGCGGTGCTGGTGGCGAGCAGCGCGCCCATGGACCAGTTCCTCGCCACGCATCCGGAGTATCTGTTCGGCGCCTCCCCCGAGCACGCCCGGATCAATCCGGAGAATCCCTTCATCCTCGTCAACCACCTCAAGTGCGGCGCCTTCGAGCTGCCCTTCGCGGAGGGAGAGGTCTTCGGCGGCGACGTCGGCGCGCCGCTGGCCGCGCTGGAAGAGGAAGGGCTGCTCCACCGCGCGGGCGGCGTCTATCACTGGACGTCGGAGACCTATCCCGCCGACCACATTTCTCTGCGCACCGTCACCTCGGACAATTTCCTGGTCATCGACACCACCGCCCGCGACGGCAAGGAGGTCAAGCGGCGGCAGATCATCGCCGAGGTGGACTGGAAGAGCGCCTTCGCCATGGTCTATCCGAAGGCCATCTACATGGTCGAGGGCGAGCCCTTCGAAGTTCAGGAGCTGCGCTATCGGGAGGACGAGGAGAAGGTGGCCTACGTCAAGCGCGTGGCGGTGGACTACTTCACCGATGCCATCAGCGCCAAGGGCGTGTGGATACTCCAGCACTTCACGCGCCGGGAGGCGCCGGGCTGGGTGTCGGAGCAGGGCGAGGTGCTGGTGGCGGAGAAGGTGGTGGGCTTCAAGAAGATCAAGATGGGCACGCTGGAGAACGTGGGCTCGGGCGAGGTGGAGCTGCCCCAGCAGGAGATGCAGACCACCAGCGCCTGGCTGGCGGTGGATCCCACCCTGCTCGTCCAGATCTCGCCGAGCCGGGAAGAGCTGGTGGACGGCATGCGGGCGCTCACCTACCTTCTCCATCACCTCGCGCCCATCTTCCTCCTGTGCGACGTGCGGGACGTGGGGGCGTGGCTGGGCGACGGGTCGCCCGCCGAGGCGGGCGTGGTGGTCACGCGGGAGACCCAGCGGGCTCAGCTCCTCGGCACCGACCGCTTCACGCCCACGCTCTACCTCTACGACAGCCAGCCCGGCGGCATCGGCCTCGCCGAGCGCATCTTCGAGATACTTCCCGAGCTCCTCGCCCAGGGCCTGGCCACGCTGGAGGCCTGCCCCTGCAAGTCCGGATGCCCGTCGTGCGTGGGGCCGGTGAACGAGGTGGGCCGGCGCGCCAAGCCCATCGCCCTGAACATCCTGCGCCGGCTCGTGCCGCGTCGCTGAGCGAAGCCCCCACATTGTCCGTTCCCGCCGAGCTCCGCCAGGTCATCCGCCGAATCGAGGAGCGCGCGCGCGCGGCGGCGACGCGCCCCGTTCGTCGCGGCACCCTGGAGGATCTGGTGGAGGGCGCGGCCGAGGAGACCGAGCGCGGCGCCATCTTCGTCACGCGGCGCCGCTATCCGCTCGACGGGGCGCACGGGGTCCAGCCGCTTGCCCCCATTCGCGCGCTGGACGGTGAGTGTCTGGCCATGCTCGCGCGCCGGGAGCCCCATCCCGGCGGCGCCCCCCGGCTCCTCTACCTGGACACCGAGACCACCGGTCTCGCCGGCGGCACCGGCACCTACGCGTTCCTGGTGGGAGTCGGCTTCGTGGACGGGGACGAGTTCGAGGTGCGCCAGTACTTCATGCGCGACCTCGACGAGGAGCCCGCGCTGCTGGCCGCGCTCGACGGGCTGGTGCGCGGCTTCGAAGGGCTGGTCACGTACAACGGCACCGGGTTCGACCTGCCCTTGCTGGAGACGCGCTTCGTGCTAGGCCGGCGGCGCTGGCCGACCGATCCCTTCCACCTCGATCTGCTCCCCGCCGCGCGCCGGCTGTGGAGCGCGCGGCTTCCCGATTGCCGCCTCGCCACCGTGGAGCAGAGCGTGCTGCGCTTCCATCGACGGGACGACCTGCCCGGCGCGCTCATCCCCGCCGTGTATTTCGAGTACCTTCGCCGCAAGCAACCGGGCGAGCTCCCGCGCATCTTCGAGCACAACCGCCACGACATCCTCTCCCTCGCCGCCCTGACCGGCTGGGTCGCGCACGCGGCGGCTCGCGCGCCCGGCGCGGATGTGGCGCCGGACGAGCTGGCCGGGCTCGGACACCTCTGGGAGCGGCGTGACGCCGACCGCGGCGAGGCCTGCTTCCGCGAAGCCCTCGCGCGCGGCCTCGCCGGGGCCGGGCGCGCCCGCCTCCTGGGCCGGCTCGCGTGGGGCGAGAAGCGGCGCGCCCGCTGGACGGAGGCCCGCGCTCTCTGGGATGAGGTGGCGCGCGAGCAACCCTGCTTCGACCCCCGGCCCTGGGAGGAAATGGCGAAGATCGACGAGCACCGGCTCCGCGACTGGGCGCGGGCGCGCTCGGTAGTGCAGGAGGCTCTCGCCCGCGCGGAGGCCGGCCGGGCGGCGTTGGAAGCGCGCGCGGCGCTCGGCCACCGTCTCGAGCGCCTGGAGCGTCGCCTGCTCCGGCGCGTGCTCCCCGCGCCCGGCGCCTAGGCCTTCGCCGCGTCCGCGGCGGGGAAGGTGACCACGTGCAGCACGTGCGCCTGCGCGCGCACGCGGGTGCCCGTCGGCAAGGTGGACGACGACGGCTGCGAGGAGTGCACGCGGTGGCCCGAGGGGAGCTGGATGCAGTAGAGGCACTCCGAGCCCCGGAAGAACCGGCGCGTGATGACGCCGCTCCCCTCCTCGTGCGGCACGAAGCCGATGTCGTCGGGCCGGATCATGACCTCCACGCGCTCGCCCGGTGAGAGCTCGTCGCGGTTGCCGAATATCCCCAGCTCGGTGACGATGCCCTCGCTGGTCACGACCCCGGGCAGGAAGTCGGCGGCGCCCACGAACTCGGCCACGAATTGCGAGGCCGGTTGATGGTAGACGGTCTCCGGCGCGGCGAGCTGCTCCATCCGCCCGTGCCAGAGGACGCCCACGCGATCGGCGAGGGCGAAGGCCTCTTCCTGATCGTGGGTCACGAAGATCGCGGTGGTCTTCGTCTTGCGAAGGATGGCCTCGACCTCCTCGCGCATCTGGGCGCGGAGATCGGCGTCGAGGTTGGAGAACGGCTCGTCCAGCAGGAGCAGGGCGGGCGCGGGCGCCAGCGCGCGCGCCACCGCCACGCGTTGCTGCTGTCCGCCGGACAGCTCGTGAGGGTAGCGGCGGCCGAAATCCTCCAGGCCCACGAGCTCGAGGGCCTCGGCGGCCCGCGCCCGGCGCGCCGGCCGGGCCAGCCGGTCGAGCCCGAAGCCGACATTGTCCTCCACGGAGAGATGAGGGAAGAGGGCGTAGTCCTGAAAGACGATGCCCACCCCGCGGGTCTCCGGGGGAACGAACGAGCCCTCTCCCGCCACGACCTCGCCCCGAAGGCTCACCGTGCCCGAATCCGGGGTCTCGAAGCCGGCGATGAGTCGCAGCGTGGTCGTCTTCCCGCACCCCGAAGGGCCGAGCAGCGCCACGATCTCGCCCTCGGCCACCACCAGAGACAGGCCGTCCACCGCGGGCGGCTGATCGGCCGCGAAGCGCTTGCTGACCTGGGCGAGCCGGAGAAGCTCCACGCGGTCAGCGCCGGGGGAGCGCTTCCGGATTCACCGGAGTGGGCGGGGTCTTGCCTTCGAGCACCGCCAGGCAATTGTCCACCGCCAGGTGGGCCATCGCCCGCCGGGTGTCGTGCGACGCGCTGGCGATATGCGGCGCGACCACGACATTGGGCAGCCCGATCAGCCCCGGGTGGACCTTGGGCTCGTCCTCGAAGACGTCGAGGCCCGCCCCGGCAATCCAGCCCTCCCGCAAGGCCTGGACCAGCGCGGCCTCGTCGACCACCGGGCCCCGGGCGGCATTGATCAGGTACGCCGTCTTCTTCATGGTGCGGAGCGACTCGGCATTGATGAGGTGCCGCGTCTCCGGCAGGAGCGGGGTGTGAAGTGACACGAAGTCGGACTCGCGGAGCAGGGTGGCGAGGTCCACCCGCGTCGCCTTGAGCTCGGCCTCGTGGGCCGGGCTGGCCGCCACCGCGTCCTGATAGAGGACGCGCATCCCGAAGCCCAGGGCGCGCCGGGCCACCGCGCGACCGATGCGGCCGAACCCCACCACGCCGAGGGTCTTTCCGTGAATGTCGCCACCCAGGAGCACCATGTACTCCCACTGGGTGAACTTGCCCTCGCGCACGTAGCGGTCCCCTTCCACCAGACGCCGGGCGGTGGCCATGAGCAGGGTCCAGGCGAAGTCCGCGGTGGTCTCGGTGAGGACATCGGGGGTATTGGTGACCACGACGCCGGCTCGGGTGGCCGCGGCCACGTCGATATTGTTGTAGCCGACCGCCACGTTGGCGACCACGCGGAGGTCCGGACTGGCGGCGAGCACCGACGCGTCAACGGCGTCGGTGATGAGGCAGACCAGCCCTTGCCGCCCCCTGAGCCGCGCGATCAGCTCCGGCTTTGTGAGCGGGCGCTCGCCTCCGTTCACGTCCACGTCGGCCCGGACCCGCGCGGCGGCGATCGCCTCTTCGGGAAGGAGGCGGGAGATCAGAATCGCGGGTTTGCGACCGGCGTCAGCCATCCGGGTCTCCGTGTTCAAGTATCTGAAATATCAATCAAGATTGACGCTTGACAGCGTTGGGTAGCACCGCTATATTAGCAGTCGCACTCGATGAGTGCTAACCGAACTGATGGTCCTGGTTGGCCATCAGGCCCAACATCTTACCCCTAGCAGGAGGCGAGTTGACCATGAAGATTCGTCCGTTGCACGACCGCATCCTCATCAAGCGCATGGAAGAGCAGGAGCAGAAGAAGGGCGGGATCATCATCCCGGACACCGCCAAGGAAAAGCCCCAGGAGGGCAAGGTCATCGCGGTGGGGAACGGGAAGGTGAGCGACGAGGGCAAGAAGATCCCTCTCGACGTCAAGGCCGGCGACAAGATCCTCTTCGGCAAGTACTCGGGCTCCGAAGTGAAGATCGACGACGAGGAGTATCTGATCATGCGCGAGGAGGACGTGCTCGCCATCATCGAGTAAGCAGCATTCCTGAGCGCACACCACCCGGCCGGACGCGATCCGGCCCATTGCATCGAACGATCGAAGAGGAGAGATAGAGATGCCGAAGCAGGTCATGTTCAGCGATGAGGGCCGCGCCGCCCTTCTGCGGGGGGTCAATGTCCTGTCCGCCGCGGTGAAGGCCACCATGGGCCCCAAGGGGCGCAACGTGGTCATCGACAAGAAGTTCGGAAGCCCCACGATCACCAAGGACGGCGTGACCGTGGCCAAGGAGATCGAGCTCAAGGACAACTACGAGGACATGGGCGCCCAGATGATCAAGGAAGTGGCGTCCAAGACCTCCGATATCGCCGGCGACGGGACCACCACCGCCACCGTGCTCGCCCAGTCGATCTTCCGTGAGGGCCTCAAGAACGTCACCGCGGGCGCCAACCCCATGGGCCTCAAGCGGGGCATCGACGCCGCCGTGGACGCGGTCACCGAGGAGCTGAAGAAGCTCAGCAAGTCCACCAAGGACAAGAAGGAGATCGCGCAGGTCGCGTCGATCGCGGCGAACAACGACAAGACGATCGGCAACCTGATCGCGGAGGCGATGGAGAAGGTGGGCAAGGACGGCGTCATCACGGTGGAGGAGTCGAAGTCCGCCGAGACCGTCCTGGACGTGGTCGAGGGCATGCAGTTCGACCGCGGCTATCTCTCGCCCTACTTCGCCACCGACGCGGAGCGGATGGAGTGCGTGCTGGAGGACGCCCTCATCCTCATCCACGAGAAGAAGATCAGCGTCATGAAGGACATGCTGCCCCTGCTCGAGCAGGTGGCGCGCTCGGGGAAGCCGTTCCTGGTGATCGCGGAAGATGTCGAGGGCGAGGCGCTGGCGACCCTGGTCGTCAACAAGCTGCGCGGCACGCTGCACTGCGCCGCGGTCAAGGCCCCCGGCTTCGGTGATCGCCGGAAGGCCATGCTCGAGGACATCGCGATCCTGACCGGCGGCAAGGCCATCACCGAGGATCTCGGAATCAAGCTCGAGAACATCAAGCTCGAGGATCTCGGCAAGGGCAAGAAGATCGTGGTGGACAAGGACAACACCACCATCGTCGAGGGCGCCGGCAAGTCCTCCGTCATCGAGGGCCGCATCAAGCAGATCCGGGCGCAGATCGAGGAGACCACCTCGGACTACGACCGCGAGAAGCTCCAGGAGCGGCTGGCGAAGCTGGCGGGCGGCGTGGCGGTGGTGAAGGTGGGCGCGGCCACCGAGACCGCGATGAAGGAGAAGAAGGCGCGGGTCGAGGACGCGCTCAACGCGACCCGGGCCGCGGTGGAAGAGGGGATCGTGCCCGGTGGCGGCGTGGCGCTCCTGCGGGCGTCCAAGGCCATCGACCGGCTGAAGCTCGAGGGCGACGAGAAGGTGGGCGCCCTCATCGTGCGGCGGGCGCTCGAGGAGCCGATCCGGCAGATCGTGGAGAACGCCGGGCTCGAGGGCAGCGTCGTGGTCGAGAAGGTGAAGGCGGAGACGGTGCCCACCCGGGGCTTCGACGCCGAGAGCCTGGAGTACGTGGACATGATTCAGGCCGGTATCATCGACCCCACCAAGGTCGAGCGTATCGCGCTGCAGAACGCGGCGTCGGTGGCGTCCCTGCTGCTCACCACCGAGGCGCTCATCACCGACCTGCCCGAGGAGAAGCCGGCGGCCGCCCCGCCGATGCCGCACGGCGACTTCTAGGCCGGCCGAGCGTATCCCAGAGTCGGGCACGGCCCCTGTCCACCCGGACAGGGGCCGTGTCTCTTTTCGTCCACGTCTTGACCGGCGGCGGCAAGGTTGCCTAAAGTCGGGCCGTCTGGTAGGGTTAACTGCTTTCGAGACGGGCTCAGTGAGTTTGGAGGGGGTGACGCAACTGTATCCGTACGAGATTCTGGTGATCTTCGATCCTCGTCCCACCGACGAAGACGTGACGGCGCTTCTCACCCGCCTGCAGGAAATGCTCAAGGGGCTGGGCGCGGAAGTCGGCACGGTCGAGAACTGGGGCAAGCGCCGGCTCACCTACGACATCCGCAAGCAGCGCGAGGGAACGTACGCGGTGATCCCGTGCTCGGCCGAACCGGCCGCGGTAAGGGAGTTCGAGCGGCAGCTGAAGCTGAACGAGAACGTGCTCCGCTACATGTCGACGCGGGTGCCGGTGCGCAAGCGCCAGCGCTCGGCGCCGAAGGTGGAGGCGGCAGTACCGGAGGAGGTCGTCTGATGGCGAGTCTGAACAAGGCATTCCTCATCGGGAACCTGACCCGCCCCCCGGAGCTTCGCTACACGCCGAGCGGCACCGCGGTGGCCGATCTCCGGCTCGCGGTCAACCGCAACTACACCACCCAGAGCGGCGAGAAGCGGGAGGAGACGTGCTTCCTCACCGTGGTGGTGTGGGGCAAGCAGGCGGAGACTTGTGGGGAGTACCTGGACAAGGGAAGCCCTATTCTCGTCGAAGGCCGGCTGCAGACGCGGGACTGGGAGACGAAGGACGGGCAGAAGCGCACCGTCGTCGAGGTGGTCGCCGAGCGCGTGCAGTTCATGGGCCGGACCAAGAGTCCGGTGGCGCCGGGGGCTTCCGCCGAGGGCGGCGAGACAATGAACAACGGGGACGACGAGGTCCCTTTCTAGGAGGATCGAGCCATTCCGCCAGCAGCGAAGCCGTTGAAGCGGCGCCGGTTCGGCCGGCGCAAGGTCTGCAAGTTCTGTGTGGACAAGGTGAGCCTCGTCGACTACAAGGACATCCGGAGGCTGCGCAGCTTCGTGTCCGAGCGCGGCAAGATCACGCCGCGGCGTATCTCCGGGAGCTGCTCGCGCCACCAGCGGCAGCTCACCCGCGCCATCCGGCGCGCGCGCACCGTCGCCCTCGTCCCCTACACGGGCGAGTGAGGACCCGGAGCCTCCAATGAAGATCATCCTCCTCGACGATGTGCCGAAGCTCGGCCGCCGCGGCGAGATCCGCGACGTCTCCGACGGATATGCGCGGAACTACCTCCTGCCTCACAAGCTGGCCCTGAACGCGACCTCGTCCAATCTGAAGAACCTC
>DASRWT010000107.1:0-5553 GCA_035654455.1 Candidatus Nitrosocosmicus sp.
GCGCCATCATGTTGTTCCGGTCCTTCGAGTTCTGGCCGAACCGCTGGTTGAACTCGCCCCGCATTCCGCCCGCGACATTGGCGAAGATCCCGTCGAGCGCCTCCCGCCCCGCCTCGTCGAGGTTGAGGTCCTCGTAGGCGAAGGTGCGGAGGAGCCGTCCCGTCTGCGAGCGGCCGTAGGCGTACGCCCAGCGGAGCGCGCCGGGAGCGGGATTGCCCTCGGCGGCGCCGCCGTGCTTGAGCCAGGACACCGCGTCGCGCAGGGCGGCCATGGACAGCCCCAGCACCGGCGCGCCCTCGGCGGTATAGGTGATCTGATAGAGGCGGCCCTTCTCGAAGCCGCCGTCCATGTGAATGTGGCGCGGGTCGGGAACGAGGCGCCCCTCGACCAGACGAGCGAAGCGCCAGCGCTCGCGCGGGATCACCGCCGCGTGGCCGTCGGGCTGATCGCGCACGGTCAGGATCGCCTCGCGCTCCTCGAGGTTCGCGGCGCGATACGCGAGGTGACCCCGGTCCGACAGGAGGAAGTCGGAGACGTCCCGCCCCGCCTGAAGCTGGGAGTACACGCGCCCGCGGAGGGGGCGGCCCCCCGCGTCGCGGGCCTCCGGGGCCTGCATCCGATGGAGCCCGGCGATCTCCGGCACGTCGCATTGCCAGCCGCAGGAGATCACCACCCAGCCGCGCTTCATGAGAAAGCCGTCGCCGACATCGATGGGCGGATTGGGATCAGCCCCGGGAAGGAAGGCGGGGCGCGTGGCGCGGTTGAAGTTGGGCACCGCGACGGTATTACCCCGATTGACCACGTCGAGCAGCACGCGGCCGGCGCACCGCGCCCGCTCGACGGGGAGCAGGATGGAGACGTCGCTCCACCATTCCACCCGGCCCTCCGCGTTGCGGGGAGCCAGCTCCACGTCGGTGATGCGCCGGTTCGAGGAGTGGAGGGGGTCGATGGAGAAATGCAGCCGCCCTTTCAGCTCCTCGTAGGGACCGATCTCGCCTCCAGGACCGGTGAAGACGGCGCCCCCGGCGAGGGGACGGCGCAGCAGGCTCTCGAATCGGATGACGGACACGGGAATCCTCAGTCGGCGCCGACGAGGCGCGGCAAGATCTGTCCGATGCCGCCGCGCAGGACGGCGTCGGCGATGTCGTCCATGGCGGTGGGCTCGGCGTTGATGATGACGACCCGCGCCCCCGACTCGCGGGCCACGGGCACCACGCCCGCGATGGGATAGACGGCGAGGGTGGTGCCCACCGCGAGAAGGAGATCACAGGACTCCGCCGCTCGCTGCGCCCGCAAGAGATCCTCGCGGACCAGGCCTTGCCCGAAGGAGATGGTGGCGGACTTGAGAATGCCACCGCAGGTGCGGCAGGCGGGATCTTCCTCGCCCGCGCGCACGCGCGCCAGGGCCCGCTCCATGGGCGCGCGCTCACCGCAGGCCATGCAAGTCACCTCGCGCATGGTGCCGTGGATCTCCACCACCCGGGTGGGATCGGAGCCGGCTTTCTGGTGCAGGCCGTCCACGTTCTGGGTGATGAGGGTGTGCAGCTTGCCTCGCCGCTCGAGCACCACGAGGGCGCGGTGGCCCGCATTGGGCTCGGCGGTCCACGCGGGCGACTCCAGCCGGCTCTGCCAGGCGCGCTTCCGCACCTCGGGATCGGCCATGTAGTGCTGGAGGGTGGCCATCTGCTCGGCCTTGGGGTCGCGGGTCCAGAGGCCCTTGGGTCCGCGGAAGTCCGGGATCCCCGACTCGGTGGAGATGCCCGCGCCGGTGAGGACCACCACGCGCTGGGCGGCGTCGATCCAGGTCCGCGCCGCGATGACGGCCGCATCGGGCTCCTCGCTCCGCTCGGAAAGCATCATGTATCCGCTCGCCTCGATCGTTGGATGGTCGCCTCGCCTTCGGCTGCGGCTCCCACTGCGGGCTGCGGCTCGCCCCCCTCGCTCCGCTCGGGAAGCACCACCATATCCGCTCGCCTCGCCTTCGGCTGCGGCTCGCCAATCATTTCTTGTTCTCGAGCTCGTCCAGACACTCGGTGAGGAGCGCGAAGGCGGCGCGGGTGAAGACCCACATATTGGCCTCGCGATCGGCCCGTCCCGTCTCGATGGTGCGCGAGCGCTCGATGGGGCCCGTCACCGCGATGCAGCTATGCCCGGCGGCGTCGCCGTAGCGATTGCCGGTGGGGCCGGCGGCGCCGGTCTCGCCAAGGCCCCAGGTGGTCCCGAGCCCCTCGCGCACCGTGCGCGCGTTCAGTAGCGCCGACGCCTCGGTGCTGGAGCGGATGCCGCGCACCGCGTCGTCGGGAATCCCGAGCAGCCGGCGTCGCGCGGCCTGCGTGTAGATCACGCCGCCGCCGAGGAAGTACGCGGAGGCGCCGGGGATGGACAGAAGCGCGGCCGAGATCAACCCGCCGGTGGAGGATTCCGACACCGCCACCGTCTCGCCCCGCGCGACCAGGCGCGCGGCGAGGGGAGCGCAGAGACCGGCGAGGAGCTCGGGCACGGCGCCGAGGATAGCACGGGGCTTGCCGCCGCGCCCGCGCTTCCCCTATGATCGCGGGGCGCTCCTCACCACTCGTCACGGAGGCCACACATGGGTCAGCTGGACGGCAAGGTCGCCATCGTCACCGGCTCCGGTCGCGGTATCGGGCGCGAGGTCGCGCTCCGCGTGGCGCGGGACGGCGCCAACGTCGTGGTCAACGATCTCGACGACGAGCCCGCTCGGGAGACCATCGCGCTCATCGAGAAGCTGGGCCGCAAGGCGGTGGCCTGCGTGGGCAATGTCACCGCGCCGGATTTCGGCGACCGCATCGTGGACACCGCGGTGAAGCAGCTCGGCGGCGTGCACGTGATCGTGAACAACGCCGGCTATACCTGGGACAACGTCATCCAGAAGATGACCGACGAGCAGTGGTACACCATCATCGACGTGCACGTCACCGCGCCCTTCCGCATCCTGCGCGCCTTCGCCAACTACGTCCGGCCGGTGGTGGAGGCGGAGACCAAGGCCGGTCAGCGTATCGTGCGGAAGATCGTGAACGTGTCGTCCACCTCCGGCACCAACGGCAATGCCGGCCAGGTGAACTACTCGGCGGGCAAGGCGGCCATGGTGGGGGTGACCAAGACCCTGGCCAAGGAGTGGGGCCGCTACAACGTCACCGTGAACTGCGTGGCCTTCGGCTATATCCAGACGCGGCTCACCCAGCCGCTCGCGGAGGGCGAGGCCGGCACCATCGAGGTGGACGGGCGCAAGGTGCGGGTGGGCGTGCAGGGCGCGCGCATCGCGGCCATGAACCAGACCATCCCGCTCGGCCGCGGCGGCACCCCCGCGGAGGCGGCCGGCGCCATCTATCTCTTCTGCAGCCCCGACTCGGACTATGTGAGCGGACAGACCCTGGTCGTGACGGGCGGCGTTTGATGGCGCGCAAGCCGGCGCTCAGTCTCGCCGCGGTGCCGGGACGGCGGAGCGCGACGCTCGAGCTGGCGCAGCGTATCGAGAAGGAAGGCTACGCGGGGATCTACTGCCCGAGCATGAACGACGGCCTCGCCCTCTGCGAGGCGCTTGCCCAGGCCACCAAGACCATCCCCTTCGGCACCAGCATCGCCAATATCTACACGCGTCACGCCTACGACTTCGCCAACACCGCCTCCTTCGTGCACGAGATCTCGGGCGGGCGCTTCCGCTTCGGCATCGGCGTGAGCCACGGGCCGGCGCATCAGCGGCTGGGTGTGAAGCCGGGGAAGCCGCTGGAGGACATCCGGAAGTTCGTGGCCGACCTCCGTGAAGGCGCCCGGACCGCGGGCGATCTGCCGCCGGTGGTGCTGGCCGCGCTACGCCAGAAAATGGTGGCGCTATCGGCGGAGATTGCCGAGGGCGCAGTGTGGGCGAACGCCGCCCGCTCGCACATGGCGTCCTCGCTCGAGCACCTGCCGGAGGCCAAGCGAAAGGATCCCCGGTTCTTCATCGGCAACATGGTGCCCACGGTGGTGTCCGACGACCGTGCCGCCGCGGCGGCGGTGAACCGCAAGACCCTCGTCAACTACGTCAAGCTCCCCAACTACCAGAACTACTGGATCGAGGCGGGCTTCGAGGAGGAGATGCTGGCCATTCGCAAGGCCATCGCCGCGCGCGAGGACGATCGCATCCCGTCGCTGATGTCCGACCGCTGGCTGCGCGAGGTGACGCTGTTCGGCTCCGCCGCGGAAGTGCGCGAGGGCATCGAGGCCTGGTATGCGGCCGGGGTGAATACCCTCATCGTGGTTCCCTCGTCCACCAGGGGCGGCCAGATGGTCGCCTTCCAGGAAATCATGGAGGCCCTCCGCTGATGAACGCCCCCGCCGTCGACACCTCCCGGCTCAGCATGCCGCTGTCCGAGGCCATCTTCACCCAGCGCGCCATTCGCAAGTTTCGGCCCGACCCCATCCCGGTGGCCGACCTCCGGCTCATCATCGAGGCGGCGGTGCGGGCGCCCAATGGCGGCAATCAGCAGGTCGGCCGCTTCCTCGTCCTCACCGACCGCGCCCTGATCCGCGATTTCGGCGCGCTGTACCGCGAGGCGTGGTGGGCCAAGCGCTGGGACGATCACAAGTGGACGAAGCCAGAGGACATCCCGCCCGACAACAAGAACTATCGCTCGGCCATGGGCCTGGCGGACTCCATGAAGGACGCGCCCTGCGTGGTGCTGGCCTTCTCGACCGGATCGGGGGGCGCCAACTCCGTGATTCCCGCGGTGCAGAACTTGATGCTGGCCGCGCGCGCGCTGGGAATCGGCTCGGTGCCCACCACGCTGCACGCCAAGGTGATGGATCGCGTGAACACGCTGCTGAGCATTCCCAGGGACGCGACCTTCCAGTTCTGCGTGCCGCTCGGGTATCCGCAGGGATCTTTCGGGCCCAATAACCGCCGGCCCACGTCGGAGACCACCTTTCTCGACCGCTGGGGCGGCGCGGTGCCCTGGAAGTAGGGGAGCGCCTCCCGATGCCCACGCCCGTCTTCCTCCATTACGACCGCGAGGCGCTGGACCGGGAATACAACAACCGCGCCAAGGTACCGAACGCGCTGGAGATGCTCGACGGCTTCACGCGCGAGAGCGCCGAGGCGCGCGCGGTGCTCCTGTCCCGCCTCGACCTCGCCTACGGCGCCCATCCGGGAGAGCGGCTGGATGTCTTCGCGCCCACCACCCCGCCGCCCGGCGGGCGCGGAGCACCCATCCACCTCTTCATCCACGGCGGCTACTGGCAGTGGCTCGACAAGTCCGACTTCAGCTTCGTGGCGCGGGCTTTCGCCCCCACCGGGGGCATCACGGTGGTGATCAACTATGCCCTCATGCCCGCCGTCTCCATGGACGAGCTGGTGCGGCAGTGCCGGGCGGCGGCGGCGTGGACGTTCCGCAATGCGGCGTCGCTGGGTGGAGATCCCGAGCGGCTCTTCGTGTCCGGCCACTCGGCCGGCGGTCATCTCACCGCCATGCTCCTGGCCACCGACTGGCCGCGCTTCGAGGCGGGGCTGCCCGCGGGACTCGTCAAGGGCGGCGTCGCCCTCAGCGGGCTCTACGA
>DASRWT010000108.1:0-17207 GCA_035654455.1 Candidatus Nitrosocosmicus sp.
GCTGGCGGCCGGGATCGGCAGCGCGTGGGCGGCGGACCCGGTGGCGGTGCTGACCGAGATCCGGCCCGGCAAGGGCGAGGTGCGCGTGAAGCTCGGCGGCGAGAGCGAGTGGAAGGCGCCGGCGCCGCTCCTTTCCCTCCGCCCGGGGGATCAGGTGCGGGTGACCCAGGACGCGCGCGCCGTCATCGTCTTCACCGGCGGCCGCGCGCCGCAGACCGTCCAGACCGCCAGTTCCCCCTTCACCGTGCAGGCCCCGAGCGCCGCCGGGGGCGGCGAGAAGGCGCAGGCGCTGATGTCGAGCGTGACCTCCTTCCTCCTCGGCAAGCAGGAAAAGCCCGCCTATGTCTCGGCCTATGTGCCGCTGTCCACGCGCAGCATCGTGCCCCCGCCCGTCCTCCTGTCGCCGCGCCAGACGCGGCTGCTGGGCACCCCGGTGGTGTTCGAGTGGACCGGCTCCGAGAGACAGAAGTACGGCGTGCGCGTCTTCGGTCCCGACAACATGCTCCTCTGGGAGCAGACGGGACTCCCCCGCAAGGACCTGACCTATCCCGCGTCCGCGCCCGCGCTCAAGCCGGGGGTGGGCTATGCCTGGGAGCTGCACGCCGAGCGGCATCCCGTGCAGCGCGGGGAGTTCGTGCTCCTGCCCGCCGCCGACGTCACGCGGGTCAAGCAATCGCTGGCCCTTCTGCAACCCGCCGCGGGGAGCGGTCAGGCCGGCAGCACCACCGCCCTCTTCCGCGCCGGCTACCTCGCGCAGGAAGGTCTCTACCAGGAGGCCCGCCGGGAGCTGCTCGTCGCCATTGCCGCCGATCCCAGCGAGGCGTCGCTGCACCAGCTCCTCGGCCACGTCTACGACCGCATGGGCGTGAAGGATCTCGCCACCGCCTCCTTCGACGAGGCGGGCTTCCTCTCGGCCCCGCGGCCGTAGATCCCGCGCCGCGTGCCCGCGTCCGCCCTCGCGCGCCGACTCGCCCTGGCCGCCGGCCTGATCCTCGCCGCCGGCTGCGCGACCACGGCGCCGACGGGCCCCAGCGCGGAGCGGCCCACCTACAAGGTGGGCGAGCGCTGGTACCGCAGCGACGGGGCCTTCGAGCTCACCCGCATCGAGAACGGGCGCTACGTGTTCTCGGCGGGGCCGAGCCGGGAGATCCACCTCACCCAGAATCTTGGCGTGGCCTATATCCGCAGTGATCCGCACTACAACCGGATGGATCCGCCGCTGGACTTCTCGTGGCCGATGCGCGTGGGCCAGTTCGGCTCGGGCTATACCAGCTGGCGGTGGGCTCTCAGGCCGGAGGGCATCTCCGGGTACCTGATGCACTGGAAGGTGCAGGCCTACGAGGACGTGACGGTGACCGCCGGCACCTACAAGGCCTTCCGGATCGAGCTCAACGCCGAGGCGCCGGGCGGCGGCTGGAAGCGGGCGCTCCGCATCTGGTACGCGCCGGAGGTGCGCCAGTTCGTGAAGTGGGACACCGAGGCAGGGATGTTCCCGCTCTCGCGGTTCGGGCTCGTCGCGGTGGATCAGACCAATCGCCAGCCGATGGTGATCGCCTTCGCCGAGCCGGGCGACCAGGCGCGTCTCACCAGGCGGGAGACGCGGCTGACCGGACGCATCGAGACCGAGGCGCACCTGACCGCGGTGCGCGTCACGCTCAACGGCACCGAGGTGGCGATGCTCCGGCCCCCGGCGCCCCAGGGCAAGATCGCCCTGGACGTGCCCCTCACCCTCCGCGAGGGCAAGAACGTGATCGTGGTGGCCGCGTCGGACTCGGCCGGCGAGACGCGCGAGGCCGCGCGCACGCTCTTCTTCGAGGCGCCGCGCGCGGCGGCGCCGGCGCCCGCCCCGGTGCGGCCGCCCGGCCCGACCGCCCCCGGCACCACGTCCCCGCCGGGGCCGGCGACCCCGTCCCCGCCGTCGACACCGGCCACCACGCCCGCGCCCGAAGGCGTGCAGATCCGCGTCACCGCGCCCGCCGATCAGGCCAGGAGCACCCGCGATCGCGTGACGCTCACCGCCGCGCTATCGGCGGGACGCGGGATCGCCGGCTACACCGTGGCCATCAACGGCACCGAGGTGGTCAAGCGCGAGGAGCCGACGCCTCCGCCCACCGCCACGCTCTCCGCGCCGCTGACCCTGCGCGAGGGCATGAACGTCATCGTCGTCACCGCGCGCGATCGCGCCGGGGCCTCCGTCCAGGACGTGCGGACGGTCCACTACGAGCGCGTGTCCCCCCTGGCGGTGACGGTGCGCTATCCGTCCGAGGGCGCCCGCGTGACCGACGAGGCCAGCCTGCTCGCGGCGGTGGTGTCGTCGAGCAAGGGCGTGGCGCGGGTCACGGTGACGCTGAACGGCGGCGAGATCCACAACGAGGCCGAGCGCGTGGCGCCCCGGTCCGCCCTCGTCACCGTGCCGCTCAAGCTCCGCGACGGCTCCAATGCCATCGTGGTGACGGCGCGGGAGCCCGACGGCACCGAGCGCCGGGAGACGCGCACGGTGGTGTTCGAGCGGCCCGCGGTGGCGGCGGCACCGCCCCCCGGAACGCCCGCGACCGGACCCACCGCCCGCCCGGAGCCGGATCGCTGGGCGGTGGTGATCGGCGTGGGGCAGTACGAGCATCCGGGCGTGGCCAAGCTCCAGTACACCGTGGCCGACGCCCAGGGTGTCTACGACGTGCTCACCACGGTGGGCGGCTACAAGCCGGACCACGTGCTCCTGCTCACGGATCGCACCGAGCGCAAGCCCACGCTCCGCAATATTCGCTGGGCGCTGGGCACCTTCCTCGCCCGCTCCGCCCGGAAGGACGACACCGTGCTTATCTTCTTCGCGGGCCATGGGGCCCCCGAGGTCGATCAGCGCGGGATGGAGCGCGACGGGCTCTCCAAGTATCTGGCGCCCATCGACACCGACCCGGACGATCTCTTCTCGTCCGCCCTCGCCATGGACGACATCCAGACCATCTTCGGCCGCATCGAGGCCGACCGCGTGGTGATGTTCCTCGACTCGTGCTATAGCGGCGCCGCCGGGCTCGGGGGCAAGGGCGGGCGCACGTTCGCGCCCAAGCAGACGCGGGCCATGAACCTGGACGACCAGTTCCTCGACCGCCTCACCCGCTCCAAGGGGCGCGCCATCATCACGGCCTCGCGGCCCTCCGAGGTGTCCATCGAGCTGCCCGAGCTCGGCCACGGCCTCTTCACCTACTACTTGCTCGAAGGTCTCCGCGGGAAGGGCGACCTCAACCGCGACGGCATCGTCTCCCTCCAGGAGCTCTACGAGTACCTCGAGCAGCAGGTCACGCAGAAGTCCCGCTCCGTGGGCGGCAACCAGCACCCGGTGATGAAGGGCGAGCTGGAAGGCGTGCTGCCGCTGGTGCGCGTGCGCGGGCGCTAGCGCCGCTCAGACGAAGACGAAGCGCGCGCCCTGGGCGCGCGCGGGATCAAGGGGGCCTTTCGGCGTGCCGCCCAGCAAGGTCGCCGCGTACGGCGAGGGGCCACGGCGGGCGAGCCACTCGGCCAGCGGGCCCGCCCCGGGGGCCACCGGCGCCAGGAGCTCCAGCGCGTGCGGGCCGATGCGAAAGCGCAGGCCGGCCGCGCCGAGATCCTCGCGCTTCACCGGCTCGCCCGGCCGGCCCAGCGGGCCCGCGTACCACCCTGCCGCGCGCGCCACGTCGTCCACCGCCACCGTCACCACGCCCACGCCGGTCACGCCATTGGCGTGGGTGGTCTCACGCGGCACGCGCTCGGCGCGCGGCGTCCCGTCTTCGATGATGAAGGGCGCCACGCCCTGCTGGTCGCGCGCGGGCGCGCAGGAGCTCCAGCGGAGCTGATAGCCGTCCGGGCGGACGCGGCCCCCGGGGCTCCGGTCCTCCATGGTGACGCCGGCGCGACGGAAGGCGGCCAGATCGGCGTCGAGGTTGTCGGTACCCAGGCAGAAATCCACCAGGCCGCCGCCCTTCTGGAGGGGCGGCCACCAGCGGTGCGCGCGGCCGTCTTCCCAGTAGGCGATGAGCTCGAGATAGGCGCCGTCGGCGAAGGCCACGAGCGCATTGTGGCTGGCGCGCGCGTGGCGTCCGCCGGGCATCACCGTGAAGCCGAGCGCGCGGTAGCCGGCGATGGCGGTGTCGAGATCGCGCGTCACGACGGCGAGGTGGTCGATGGCCTGGAGCATGGCGGTCCTTTTCGGGTCGGGGGTCAGGGCGGCGTGCCGCGGTGGCGGCGGACGGCGTCGCGCCCGCTGCGGAATCGCATGTCGTCCGGATGGAGGCGCACCGCTTCCGCATAAGCGGCCTCGGCCTCGGCGAGGCGCCCCATGCGCAGCAGCACCGAGCCGAGCCGGGCATGCGCTTCCGCAAAATCGGGCTTGAGCCGGATGGCCTCGCGATAGGCGGCCTCGCTGTCGGCGTGCTTGCCCTGGCGCTCGAGCACCATCCAGAGGTTGAAGTGGTTCTGGCCTTCCTCGGGGCGGCGGCGGAGCGCCTCCCGGTAGGCGGCTTCCGCTTCCGCGTGCAGCCCCTGCGCCAGCAGCACGCCGCCCAGCCCGCGATACGCGGCCGGGCTATCGGGCCGGGCACGGATGGCGGCGCGGAACTCCTCCGCCGCCTCGGCCTGCCGCCCCTGCTCGCTCAGCATCTCGCCGAGGTAGACATGCGTCTTCGCATACCCCGGTTTGAGCCGCAGCGCCTCGCGAAAGGCGGCCTCCGCGGGCGCGTACTTCCCCTGGAGATAGAGCACGGTGCCGAGCCCGCGCTGGAGCGCCGCGTTCTCCGGCTTGACGAGGAGCGCGTCCTGATAAGCCGACGCCGCCTGCGCGTAGCGCCCCTGCCGCCCGAGCCCGATGGCCAGATTGCCCAGCGCCACCACATCGCGCGGGTCCAGGCGCACCGCTTCCCGCAGCGAGGCTTCCGCCTCCGCGTGCTTGCCCTGGCGGCCGAGCGCGATGCCCAGCTCCACATGGAAGTCGGCGGTCTGGGGCTCCAGCGCCACCGCGGCGCGGAAGGCCCCCTCCGCGTAGAAGTCGAGGCCCTGGGCGGAGAGCGCCAGACCGAGATCGTAGTGCACGTTGGGATCGTCGGGCCGGAGCTCGATGGCGGCGCGATGCGCCTCGGCCTCCTCCAGCCACTTGCCCTCGCGGCGGAGCACCCCGGCCAGCCCACGCTGGAGCCCGACATCGCCCGGCCGCAGGCGAATGGCCTCGCGGAAGGCCGCCTCCGCCTCGGGGAAGCGGCCCTGACGCTCCAGCACGCGCGCGACCCGTCCGTGCCAGGCGGCATTCTGCGGCTCGAGGCGCAGCGCGTCGCGGAACGCCGTGTACGCCTCGGCGTAGCGCCGCGCGTGCCAGAGGGTCACGCCCAGGTGGCCCAGCAAGGTGGCGTCGTCGCCCTTGCGCTGGATGGCGGCGCGATAGGCGAGGGCGGCGTCGTGCCAGCGCCGGAGCCGCCGGAGAGCGTTGGCGAGGTGGATCTGGGGCTTCACCTGCCCCGGCGCCAGGCGCAGCGCCTCCCGGCATGCCAAGGCCGCCTCGGCATGCCTCCCCAGGGCGGTGAGCGTCTGGCCGAGATCGTCGGCGATGATGGCGTTGCGCGGGGCGAGCGCGGAAGCGCGGCGCAGCATCTCCTCCGCTTCGATGTGGAGCCCCTGGCGCAGGAGCGCGAGCCCCATATTGTGGAGCGCCTCCACGCTTGAGGGCGCCAGCGCCACCGCGCGACGGAGCGAGGACTCCTCCTCGGGCCCGCGCCGGAGCCGCCGATACACCAGCCCCATCCGGAGGTGGATCAGCAGGTGATCCGGGCGGAGACGCGCCGCCGCGCCGTAGGCGGCGGCGGCGTCATCCCAGCGCCGCTGCCGCTCCAGCGCCAGGCCCAGCTTGAAGTGCCCGCGGAAGCCCCGCGGCTCCAGCGTCGTCGCGGCGCGGTACTCGCTCTCGGCATCCGCGGCCTTGCCCTGCTCGAAGAGCGCATCGCCCAGGTCGATGCGCGCCGTCGCCGAGCCCGGCCGGAGCCGGACGGCCTCGCGGAACGCCGCCTCCGCTTCCGCCGCCCGGCGCTGCTGCGTGAGGGCGGCGCCGAGCGTGGTATAGGTCGCGCCGCGCGCGGGGTCCCGCGCCAGGGCCTCGCGCGCGAGGCCCTCGGCCTCGGCGTACCGGCCGGCCTTGAGCGCGGCCGTCGCGCGCTGGAGCAGGAGGATCAGCTCGTCCACGGGCGCGCGCTCCTCGGACCGGTCCACGACGCCACGTTAGGAAGCCGTCGCCGGCGTGTCAACCGCGGGAGGAAGGCGCAGGCTGAAACGGCTCCCCGTCTTGGGCGTGCTCTGCACGGTGAGCGTGCCGCCATGCGCGGTCGCGACGCCTCGCGCGATGGCCAGGCCCAGGCCGGTCCCGCCGGTGGCGCGCGAGCGCGCCGCATCCAGGCGGACGAAGGGCTCGAAGATCCGCGCGAGATCGGCGGGCTCGATGCCGATGCCGCTATCCTCCACCGTGAGCACCACGGCGTCCTTCTCGCGCGCGAGCGAGAGCTCCACCTTGCCCCCCGCCGGCGTGTACTTCACCGCGTTCTCCACGAGATTGCGCAGCGCCCGGCGCAGCGCGTCGGCATCGCCCAGCACCTCGGCGGGCGTGGCCGAGCCGAGCCGCACCGTGACCCCGGTGGACTGCGCCAGCCGCGCCCCCGTCTCCAGCGCTTCCAGCACCAGCGGCTCCAGCGCCACCCGCGCCCGCGGCAGCCCGGACCCCGCCGCGGTGGCGCGCGAGAAGAGCAGGAGGTCCTCGGCCACGCGGATGAGCCGGTCCACCTCCTCCAGGCTCTCGCGGAGCACGCGCTGATACTCCGCGGGCGTGCGCGCCGTCCGCAGCGCCACCTCGATGCCGCCCTTGAGCGCGGTGAGCGGCGTGCGCAGCTCGTGGGCTGCGTCCGCGGTGAAGCGGCGCATCTGGCCGAAGGCCGGCTCCAGGCGCGCCAGCATGTTGTTGAGGGTGTCCGCGAGATAGTCCAGCTCGTCGCCGGTGCCGCGGACGGGGATGCGCTGGGAGAGCTCCTCGGCGGTGATGCGGCGGGCCGTCCGCGCCATGGCGTTCACGGGGCCCAGCGCCGCGCGCGCGATGAGCGCGCCGCCCACGGCGGCGAGCCCCACTCCCACCGGCACCAGCGCGAGGAAGATGTGGAGATAGCGGCGGAGCGCGCCGGCGGTGCGGTCGAGGGAGATGCCGACCTGGACGAGCTGATCGAGGCGGCCGTCGCGCACGATGGGCAAGGTGAGAAGCCGCACCCGCTCGCCGCTGGGGAGCAGCAGCGTCTCCACCGTGCGGAGGCCGCGCCGCGCATTGTCGCGCGCCAGCGGCGAGAGCGGCAGCGAGCGGCCGCGCAGGAAGCCGGAGCGGCCTTCGGGCTGCCCCTCGCGGTCACGGAACTGGAAGAACTTGTCGTAGACCTCGGACCCCAGGAGGTCGCGCAGCATGGTCTCCGCCGCGCTGCCGCCCTGCCGGGCATCCGCGGTGTCCCGGATCACCTGCGCCACCGTGCTGAGGGACGCGTCCACGTCCTGGAGGAGGCTCCACGCCAGCACCTCGTAGGAGAGCCAGCCCAGCAGCAGGAGGATGACGAAGAGGAGGCCCGAGTACCAGAGGGTGAGCCGGGTGCGGATGGAGCGGGGCCCGCGCGGGAGCCTCATGGCTCCGCCCGCAGGACATAGCCCGCGCCGCGTATGGTGTGGAGCAGCCGGGGCTCGCCGGGGCCGTCGATCTTGCGCCGGAGGTACCCCACGTAGACGTCCACGATATTGCTCTCGGGGTCGAAGTCCAGCCCCCAGACGTGCTCGGCCAGCAAGGGGCGCGAGAGCACGCGACCGGCGCTGCGGAGGAAATACTCGAGAAGGGCGTACTCGCGCGCGGTCAGGATGATGCGCCGCGCGCCACGGCGCACTTCTCGAGTGGACGGATCGAGGGTGAGATCCGCCAGGCGCAGGACGGGCGCGCGCTGCCCCTGGCCCCGGCGAAGCAGGGCCCGCACACGCGCCAGCAGCTCATCGAACGAGAACGGCTTGGTGAGATAGTCGTCGGCGCCGTGGTCGAGCCCGGCCACCTTGTCGGCTACGGTGTCGCGGGCGGTGAGGAGCAGCACCGGGGTCGGCACGCCCCTGGCCCGCGCGGCTTTGAGAACCCCGAGCCCGTCGAGCCGGGGCAGCATCACGTCGAGGACCACGAGGTCGTAGGGCGGGCCACCGGTCAGGAGGTCGAGCGCGGTGGCGCCGTCGGCGGCCTGCTCGACGGCATACCCCTCCTCCTCGAGCCCCTGCCGGATGAAACTCGCGACCTTCCGCTCGTCCTCCACGACGAGGATGCGCATCTCATCGCTACGGTACCACCGCCGCCGAGAAGGTCAGGCGGTTGTGGCAGCGCGGGCAATCCAGCGCCCGCTCGCCCCGGAGGCGGCCGCCGGCGGGAAAGTCCTGCTCCACGCCGCAGCGCGGACAGCGCCCGTGCACCCCGAGCAGGCGCATGTCCTCGCGCGAGCGCAGCACGGCAAGCACGATCCCCGTGGTCACCAGCGACGGCACGAGGAAGAAATGAGCCAGCGGGATGAAGAGGCACGGGATGGCCGCTCCCCAGCAGATCCCCAGCGCCGCCAGCGCCCGGCGCATCCGGCGCTGCGGGCTCTGGCGCACCACCCGCGCGGTGGCCGCCAGGCTCGGCGCGCCGAAGGCGCCCAGCGTCCCTCCTATCTCCTCCGTCCCATCGTCACTCACCCGACCATCTTCGCACAGCCTGCATGAGCTCCCGATGAGAGGGACATGAGAAGATCTCTCACATGGAGACGCGTCCCCTCGGCGGCAGCGGCCTCACCGTGCCCGTCGTGGGCATGGGCACCTGGCAGACCTTCGACGTGCGTGATCCCGCCGCCGTCCAGCCCGTGACCGATGCCGCGCTGGCGGGGGGCGCCACCTTCTTCGACTCCTCGCCCATGTACGGGCGCGCGGAGCGCGTGCTCGCGGAGACGCTCGGCGTCCGGCGCGCGGGGGCGCAGATCGCCACCAAGGTCTGGGCCGGCTCCGCGCGCGAGGGGCGCGAGCAGATCCGCCAGGCTCTGGAATGGTACGGCGGCAAGGTGGACCTCTACCAGATCCACAATCTGACCGCGTGGCGCGAGCATCTCCCCTATCTCGAGGAGCTCCGCGCCCAGGGCGCGGTGGGCGCCATCGGCATCACGCACTATAGCTCCAGCGCGTTCCGCGAGATGGCGGCGATTCTCGAGACCGGCCGGATCACCGCCATCCAGGTGCCGCTCAATCCCCTGGAGCGCGAGGTGGAGCGCCATCTCCTCCCGCTGGCCGCCGCGCGGAATATCGGCGTCGTGGTCATGCGACCGCTGGGGCAGGGCTCCCTCGCCCGGCGAGCGCCGGCGGCCCGCGAGCTCGGCTTCCTCGCCGACCATGGGCTGCGCAACTGGGCGCAAGTGCTCCTCAACTGGGGGATCAGCGACGCGCGGGTGAGCGTGAGCATTCCCGCCACGAGCAGCCCCGCGCACATGGCCGACAACTGCGCGGTGGGCGACGCGCGGCGCTTCGACGAGGCGGCGCGCGAGCGCGTGGCCGCCCTCGCCGCGCGGCTCTAACGGCGCGTCAGCGAATAGCCCGGCCGCGCGTGGGCCGTCAATCGAGGCCCCGCCCGCGCAAGAGCGTCGCCAGCTCCGCAACCTCCTCGTCCTCGCTTCGCCCCGCGTCGGTGCGATAGGTGAGGTCCGCGTCGCGGTAGAGCGGCGCGGCGGCGGCCCAGATGGCGGCCAGGTCCTCCTCCAGCGAGACGCCCGGATTCACGCGCGGCCGATCGGCGGCGCGAACGCGGGCAGCGAGGGTGGCGAGGTCGGCCTCGAGGAACACGGTCACCCCGGTGCCGCGCAGGGCGTCGCGATTCCAGGCGTAGCGGACGGTGCCGCCACCCAGCGCGCACACCGCCCGCGTCGCGCCGGCGAAGCGCTTGACGATCGCATACTCGCGCTCGCGGAAGGCCAGCCAGCCTTCCTCGCGCACCAGCTCGTGAAAGCTCCGGCCGAGATCGGCGTCCAGCTCCCGGTCGAGGTCGAGGAAGGAGCGGCCGAGCCGGTCCGCCAGCCGCCGGCCGAGCGTGGTCTTCCCGGAGCCGATCAGCCCCGAGAGGTAGACGTTCACCGCGTGACGGCGTCGCGCGCGGCGAGAATCAGCTCGGGAAAGGTGTAGGAGGGCAGCGCGCAGCCGGGAGCGAGGAAGAGCTTCTCCCGGCCCGCGTCCGCGATGGCGCCGCGGATCTGGCCGCGGATATGCGCGGCGGATTCGTACGCGAAGCGCCCCTGGCTGATCCCACCCATGAGGGCCAGGTCCGTGCGACGGCGCGCCTCGCCCAGGCTGGGGCCGGAGTCGCGGTCGGCCCAGGACAGCGCGTGCACGGGGTACTCGATCATCCGGTCGAAGAAGATGTGGTTGCCGTGGGCATGGAGGACGTGGAGCGTGCCGCGGCCCCGGATGGCCTCCAGCAGCGCCATGTCGTACGGCCGCATGAAGCGCTCGTACTGATCGCGGCTGACGAACTCCGTGGACGCCGGCACGGAGAGGAAGATGCCGCCCGCCCCGCGCTGGAGCGCCGCCTGCGCGTAGCGGATCAGGTTGTCGTTGACGGCGCCCAGCGCGCGACCCAGCGCGGCCGGATGCTCGCGCATCATGTCGTCGATGGCGCCCTTCACGACGTTGCGGCGCAGCGTGTTCCAGGCGTTGAAGAGCGTGTCCACCACGAGCGCGCGACCGGCCAGCGCCCGCGCGGTGATCTCGACCACCTTGAGCTGGGCGCCCAGGGGCGTGTCCTCGAGTTCGAGGGGGCCCAGGCGCTCGAGGTCGGCGGCGCGATCGAGCGTCTCCACTCCCTTGGGCATCGGGTAGGAGTAGTCGTTCATCAGCTTCAGCCAGTCCAGATCGTAGGCGTCGAAGAAGTCGAGGTGCGCCTGGGCCATGCGGTCGGCGGGGGCGTGCTGGAGCCCGAAGTGATACCAGATGGTGAACGGAGGATGGTCCAGAGGGGCTCCGGACAGCGCCGCGCGGACACGCTCGAGCTTGTTCATGGCGTGATGGGCTCGTCGACGAAGACAGTATACGTCCGCGGGCGTCCGCGCGTGGCGTCCGCCGGATCCACATAGAGGATGGACGTCGTGCCGCGAATCTCGGCGGGAAGGATGGCGCAGCGGACGAAGGACGTCTCCTCGGTGGTGGACGCCTGGGCCAGCACCGGCTCGCGCCCGCTCTCGAACCAGCAATCGCCCGGGCGCATGAGGCGCCCCGGCGCATCGCCCACCGTCACGGTGAGGGACCCGCGCAGGAGGCAGCGGATCCCGCCCCCGCGATGGCCGTGCCGGGGAGCCACCATCCCCGGCGCAAAATCCACGCGGTCGCAGCGCATGAGCCAGGCGGCCTTCGGATCGAGCGCGATCGGATGCTCGAGGAGCACCCGTCCGCCCGCCGGCGGCGGCGGCTGGCGCACCAGCTCGAAGGCGAGGAAGCTGAGCGCGTCGCGATAGGACTGCACGCCGCAGGCCCCGGCGGCAAAGACCGCCGCCTCCCGGCCCACCGAGGCACCGCCTTCGGCGTGACCCGGCGTGACGAGGCGGATCGTCCCCGCGCGCACGAAGAGCACGCGCGACCCCTTCGAGAAGGATCGGATGGCTCCGCTTTCCAGGCGGTGCTCGACCAGCCGCAGCGACCACGCCATCGCCCGGTGCGCTCACTCGCCGCGCAGCGTCGGATCCAGGACGTCGCGCAGCCAGTCCCCCGCCCGGCTCACGATGATGGACGTGGCCATGAGCACGAGACCCGGCACGGTGGAGATCCACCAGGCGGAGTCCAGATACTCGCGCCCTTCCTGCACCATGCCGCCCCACGACGGGGTGGGCGGCTGAATGCCCAGGCCCAGGAAGGACAGCGTCGCCTCGAGCACGATGGCCCGCGCCAGCTCGAGCGTCGCGATCACCACCAGGGTGGACAGGACGTTGGGCAGGATGTGCTGGAGTATGATCCGCGGGAAGGAGCCGCCCAGCGCGCGGATGGCGTCCACGAACTCGCGCGAGCGGAGCGTCAGCACCTGCGAGCGGAGGACTCGCGCATAGGCCACCCAGCCGGAGAGCCCGATCACCACGATGAGAGTCGGAAAGCTCGGGCCCAGGACCGCGATGATGCCGATGGCGAGCAGGATGAACGGAAAGGCGAGCTGGGCGTCCGCGACGGTCATGATGATGCTATCCGCCCAGCCGCCGCGGAACCCGGCGAGGATGCCCAGCGTCGAGCCCATGATGCCGCCCACCAGCACGGCGGCAAAGCCCACGCTGAGCGAGACACGCGAGCCCCACATCACGCGCGAGAGCACGTCGCGCCCGAGGTGATCGGTGCCGAAGAGATGCGCGCGCCCGTCCGCGCCCTCGAGGGTGGGCGCGGCGAGCCGCCCGCGCAGCGACTGGCGCGTGGGGTCCTGGGGCGCGATCCACGGCGCAGTCAGCGCCACCAGCCCTAGGAGCAGGACGAACACCAATCCGATGGCGGTGAGCAGGGGCACGCGCAGGCGCCGGCGGCGGCGCGCGACGCGCGGGAGCGCCGCGGGGGCCGCGTCAGCCCGCGCGGATGCGGGGGTCGAGGGCACCATAGATGAGGTCGATGGCGAAGTTAATGACGATGAAGGCCACCGCCGACAGGAACACCGCGCACTGCACCACCGGATAGTCGCGATTGTAGATGCTCTGCACGGCGAGGCGGCCGATACCCGGCCAGGAGAACACCGTCTCCGTCACCACCGCGCCGCCAAGGAGCGTGCCGAACTGGAGCCCCGTGATGGTGACGATGGGAATAGCGGCGTTCTTGAGCGTGTGCTTGGCGACGATGATCGCCTCGCCCAGCCCCTTCGCCCGCGCGGTACGAATATAGTCCGCCCGCATCACCTCGAGCACCGCCGAGCGCGTGAGCCGCGCGATCGACGCCATGGCGAAGGCCCCCAGCGTCAAGGCCGGCAGGACGAGATTGGTCCAGTCGCCGCGGCCGGAGGTGGGGAACAGCCCGGCCTGGAGCGAGAGCAGCAGGATGAACAGAATGCCCAGGAAGAAGGTGGGCGCGGACTGGCCGACGAGGGCCAGCCCCATCACCGTGTGATCGACCACCGAGTTCCGGTACATCGCGGAGATGAGGCCCACCGGAATCGCAATGATCACCGCGAGGCCGAAGGCGGCCAGCGCCAGCTCGAACGTTGCGGGCAGATAGCCCATCACCACGCGGGCGGCCGGCTCCCGGAAGTGGATGGAGCGGCCGAAGTCGCCGCGGAGAAGATTGCCGAGGAACACGGCGTATTGCACCGGCAGGGCCCGATCGAGGCCAAGATCGCGCCGGACCCGCTCCATCTCGCTGGGGGGGGCGTCGGGGGGCAGCAGCAGCGGCACCGGATCGCCGGACAGACGCATGACCACGAACACCACGGTGGAGACGAGCCAGAGCGCGATGAGGGCGCGGAAGAGGCGGTAGCTGACGAAGGGTACGAGGCCGCGCATAACGGGAGGGGCCGGGGTCGCGCGACCCCGGCCCCTCGACGACTATCTAGGCGCGGCGCATCTTGAGGGCGAAGCGGCGTACCTCGAACTGCTGATTGGGATTCGGGGTCCACTCCACGTACTTCTGGAGACCGTAGTCCTCGTAGGGCTGGACCACCGGGAGCCAGGGGAAGTGCTCGTGGAAGATGGTGGTCATCTCCTTGTAAGCCTGCCCGCGGAACTTTTCATCCACGGAGAAGCGCGCCGCCGCCCCCAGCTCGTCCCACTTGGCGTGGCGCCAGTAGTCCTGTGGCCCGCCCGGTCCGAGCAGCCGCCACATCATGCCGTCCGGATCGGCCAGGGTGGAGGTCGGATCCGACCAGAAGACGCCCTTGAAGCTCTTCTCGCGGTTCTTCTGGGCGCGGACGGAGTACTCAAGCACCTCCACCTTGGCGTTCACGCCCACGTCCTTCCACATGGCCTGGATGGCCTCGGCCATGGGCTTGTCGTTGGCGAGGTAGCCGGCCGTGGTCTCGATGAAGATCTCCTCGCCCTTGTAGCCGGCCTTCTTGAGCCGATCGCGCGCCTCGGAGGGGTTGTAGGCGAGCGGAGGGAGCGAGGCGTCCCAGTGGTTATCACCCTTGGCGATAGGCTGGCTGGGCACGATGCCGCGCCCACGCCAGAGCTCCTTCACGATGAGGGCGCGGTCGATGGCCAGCGACAGCCCCTGCTTCACGAGCGGATTGTCCAGCGGCGGGCGCTTGCTGTTCACCGCGAGCACGTAAAGCCCGGCGTAGAGCGCGCCCACGAACTTGGTATTGGCGCCGCCGGCGACCTTCTCGCCTTGATCCGGAGGCAGCTGGGTGATGACGTCCACCTCGCCCTTCTGGAGCGCGGCGATGCGGGGCGCGATCTCGGGAATGGGCCGGAAGACCACCCGATCCACCTCGATCTTGCCGCCCCAGTAGTCGGGATTGGCCTCCAGCACCGCCTTGTCGTCCTTGGTCCACGAGGCGAGCTTCACGGGGCCGGTGCCCACCGGCTTGGCGTTGAAGCCATCCGCGCCCACCGTCTCGAGATACTTCTTGGGGACGATCTGGCCGCCGTAGAAGGCCAGCCGCGCGGGCAGCAGCGGGTCCGGCTTCTTGGTGGTGATGACGAGCGTATAAGGATCCGGCGCCTCGATCTTCTCGATGGTGCTGAAGACCGTGGCCACCATGGTCTTGGCCTCGGGATTGTAGGTGCGCTCGATGCTGGCCTTGGCGTCCGCCGAGGTGAACGGATCGCCGTTGTGGAACTTCACGCCCTGGCGGAGCTTGAACTGATAGGTTGTGTCGTTGGTCCGCTTCCACTCCGTGGCCAAGCCGGGATTGAGCTTGCCGTCCGGGTGGCGGGCGGTGAGGTTGTCGAAGATATTGAACGACACCCGGATGTCATTGGAGGACGTGCTGAAGTGGGGGTCGAACTTGGAGACGTCGCCCCCCTGGGCCACCACCAGCTCGCGCTTCTGCGTGGACTGGGCGGCCGCGCGGCCGGCCAGGCCGCCCGGCAGGGCCGCCGCCGCGCCCGCGATGGCCGCCCCCTTGAGAATCTCTCTGCGGGTGACTTTCATAAGCGTTCCTCCTTACCGAATGTGGGATTGTGCGCGTGCTGGGCTCGCGACTCCGCGGGGCCCCACCGGATAAACCATCGCCGGGACCGAAGGGTTCGAGTGGAGTTCTTTTATAGGGCCTTCCCCTCTCCCTGTCAAGCATGCGAGAATCCGGCGAAAAGAGGATCAGATCCCGTGACCAACAAGACTGCGGACGTCGTCGTGATCGGCGGAGGCGTGAACGGAGCGAGCACGGCCTTTCACCTGGCCGGGCTCGGGGTGAAGCGCGTGGTGCTGGTGGAGCGGCGGCACCTGGCCGCCGGGGCCTCCGGCAAGTCCGGCTCGCTGGTGCGCATGCACTACACCAACGAGCACGAGTCCCGGCTGGCGCACGAGAGCCTCAAGGTCTTCCGCGACTGGAAGAACCGGGTGGGCGGCGACTGCGGCTTCGAGCGCGTCGGCTATCTCAAGCTGGTGGCCCGCGGGCATGCCGAGCGGCTGGCCCGTAACGTCGCCGTGCAGCAGAAGATCGGCATCAATACCCGCGTGGTCACCCCCGACGAAGCGCGCGAGATCCTGCCCGGCAGCGTGCTGGAGGACGTGGGCGCCGCCGCGTACGAGGCGGACTCGGGCTACGCCGATCCTAACGCGACCACCTTTTCGCTCGCCGAAGCGGCTCGCCGCCTCGGAGCCGAGATCCTCACGCACTGCGAGGCAACGCGGATCGTGACGGAGCGCGGGAGGGTGGTGGCGGTGGAGACGGCGGCCGGACGCATCGAGACGCCGGCGGTGGTGCTGGTGCCGGGCGCGTGGGCGGCGCCGCTGCTCGAGCCGCTCGGCCTGGCCTACCCGCTCACGCCCTTCCGCATCCAGGTGTCGATCTTCCGCTGGCCCGCCGGCATGACCCGGCGCCACTGCGTGATCAGCGACGATACCCACGAGGCCTGGATCCGGCCGGAAGGCGCCGCGTCGACCCTGATCGGCGTCGAGCTGGGCGTCTCGCACGGCGACCCCGAGAAATTCGCCGAGGGCGTGGACCCAGACTATGTGGCGCTGTGCCGCGAGAAGCTCTCCGCGCGCCTGCCGGCCTTCGCGGACGCGCCCATGCGCGGCGGCTGGGCGGGGATGATCATGATGTCCGCCGACGGACGCCCCATCATCGACCAGATCCCCTCGGTGCCGGGCCTGTGGGTGATGCTCGGCGACTCCGGCACCTCCTTCAAGACCTCGCCCGCCATCGGCCGCTGCCTGGCGGAGTGGGTGGTCCAGGGCAAGCCCGCGCTGATGGACCTCACGCCCTTCCGCTCCACGCGCTTCGCCGAGGGCAAGCCCTGGGTGGACGCCGACAACTACGGCCGCGAGCGCCTGACCGTCTCCCGCTAGCGGCGTCGGTCCCCGGTCGCGGGATCTCGGACTCGCGGCGGCGAGGGGCGGCGGGGGCGCGGGGGCAGCCTCGGGTTCCTCGACCACAGGGTATGCGACCGCATCCGCGTGTGCGGCTGGGCTCCATCCGGGCGGATCGCGTCCGATGCCCGTCTCCGGGAAATGGGTCTCGGGAACCCGAGGCCGCCCCCACACCCCCGCCGCGCTCGCCGACTCTAGTAGGCGTCCATAGACTTGCGGTGGGTGGGAGCCGCTCGGAGGAGTCGCTCGGAGTCGCCGTTCGGAGTCACTGAGCGAGTGTCGGGGTGGCCCTGGGTTCTCGAGACCCATTTCCCGCATGCGGGCATCGGACGCCGCCCGCCCCGATGGAGCCCAGCCGCACACGCCGATGCGCACGCATACCCTGTGGTCGAGGAACCCAGGGCCGCCCCGGCGCTCGCGCGCGATCGACATCGCTAGTGGGCGCTGACGGGAGCCTTGCGATACGTCGGCGCGGGCACGCCGTCGATCATCACGTTGAGCACGGCAGGACGGCCCGATGCGAGCGCACGCGCGAGCGCAGGCTCGAGGTCGGCGGGATATTCCACGTGCTCGCCATGCGCGCCGAGCGCCGTCGCCACCTGGTCGTAGCGCGTGGGGCGCAGCTCGCAGCCCACCGTGCGCTCGGCGCCGTAGTGCTGGAGCTGGAGCTGATGCTCGGCGTTCCAGCGCGCATCGTT
>DASRWT010000109.1:0-5185 GCA_035654455.1 Candidatus Nitrosocosmicus sp.
CCACCAGGTGCTCCATGGGCTCGAGCGTCCGGCCGCCCTCGACCTTGGTGATGATCTGGGGCTTGCTGACCTCCATCTCGAAGCCTTCCCGCCGCATCATCTCGATGAGGATGGCGAGCTGGAGCTCGCCGCGGCCGGAGACGCGGAAGGTATCGGGCGAGTCCGTCTCCTCGACCCGGATGGCAACGTTGGTGCGCCGCTCCTTCCACAGCCGCTCGCGGAGCTGGGTGGAGGTGACGAACCGGCCTTCCTTGCCCGAGAACGGGGACACGTTCGCGGAATAGAGCATGGACACGGTGGGCTCGTCGATGTGCATGACCTCGAGGGCCACCGGTCGCTCCAGCTCGGCGATGGTCTCGCCGATCTCCACCGCCTCGATGCCCGCCACCGCCACCAGCTCGCCCGCGCTGGCCTCGGCCACTTCCACCCGCTTGAGCCCCTCGTAGCCGTAGAGCACGGTCACCTTGCCGGGCTCGACGGTGCCGTCGCGATGGACTACCGCGACGCGATCGTACTGGCGAATGCGCCCGTTGACGATGCGCCCGATGACCAGCCGCCCCACGTAGTCGTCCCAGTCCAGCGAGGTGGCGCGGAGCTGGAGCCCCATCTCGGGGTCGAAGCGCGGAGCGGGGATGGCGGCGATGAGCGTGTCGAAGAGGGGGGCGAGCGTCTTGCTGTCGTCCTCCAGCGAGCGCTTGGCGATGCCCTTCCGCGCGTCGGTGTAGAGCACGGGGAAGTCGAGCTGGTCCTCGGTGGCCTCGAGGTCGATGAAGAGGTCGTAGACCTCGTCGAGCACCTTCTCCGCCCGCGCGTCCTGGCGGTCGATCTTGTTGATGACCACCACCGGGATGAGCTTGGCCTCCAGCGCCTTCTTGAGCACGAAGCGCGTCTGCGGCAGCGGGCCCTCGGCGGCGTCCACCAGGAGCAGGACGCCGTCCACCAGGGTCAGCGTGCGCTCCACCTCGCCGCCGAAATCGGCGTGGCCGGGCGTGTCCACGATGTTGATCTTCACGTCCTTGTAGTGAATGGACGTGTTCTTCGCCATGATGGTGATGCCCTTCTCGCGCTCGAGGTCGATCGAGTCCATGACCCGCTCCGCCACGTGCTCGTTGGCGCGGAAGATGCCCGACTGCCACAGCATGGCGTCCACGAGGGTGGTCTTGCCGTGGTCGACGTGGGCGATGATGGCGACGTTGCGGATGTCCGGGCGCTGCTCTTGCATGGTCCCACTGTATCATGGATATTCGCGTTTGCCGCACTGCGGCAGACGCTAGGCAAGCCCGCGCCGGGTGGGGCATAATGGCGCATTCCAAGCGCCAGGAGGCCCCACGTGCGATCGATTGCTCTCGCGGTGACGACATGCGCCTTGCTGCTGGCCGCCGTTCTCGGCGGAACCGCCGATCGCGCGGACGCCCAGGCGCCGCCGCCGGCCGCCAAACCTGCCGAGCCCAAGAAAGGATCCAAGCCCGTGAAGCAGACTGCCGAGATCACCATGGAGAAGGGCGGCGTCATCGTCATCGAGTTCTATCCCGCCGACGCGCCCAAGACGGTGGAGAACTTCGTCAAGCTGGCGAAGAAGGGCTTCTACAACGGCGTGACGTTCCATCGTCGGGAAGAAAATTTCGTCATCCAGGGCGGTGATCCCAAGGGCAATGGCACCGGCGGCCCCGGCTACACCATCCCCGCCGAGTTCAACAAGCAGAAGCACGTGCGCGGCGCGGTGGCGATGGCGCGGACCCAGGATCCCAACTCCGCGGGTAGCCAGTTCTACATCTGCCTCGCGCCCGCCAACTTCCTCGACGGCCAGTACACGGTGTTCGGCATCGTCACCAAGGGCATGGACGTGGTGGACAAGGTCAAGGTGGGGGACAAGATGAAGACGGTCAATATCGTGGAGGCCGCCCAGTAGCCATGGCCTGGTCGCTCCTGATCAAGAACGGCACCGTGCTGGACGGGACCGGCGCCCCCGGGGTCATGGCCGACGTGGCGCTCGAGGGCGACCGCATCGCCGCCATCGGGCCGGGCCTCGCCGGCGAGGCCACGCGCACCATCGACGCGCGCGGTCTCATGGTGGCGCCCGGCTTCATCGACATCCACTCGCACTCGGACCTCGTCTATCACACCTGCCCCTCCGCAGAGTCGAAGGTTCGTCAAGGCGTGACCACCGAGGTGGTGGGCATGTGCGGCTTCTCGCCCGCGCCCATCGCGCCCGGCCGCGCCGATATGGTGCGCGACTGGATCGGCGGCATCGGCGACAAGCCGCCCGCCACCTGGCAGACCTTCACCCAGTACCTGGACCACGTGCGCGCGCTCGGGCTGTCCGTCAACGTGGTGCAGTTCGCGGGCCACGGCGCCCTCCGGCTCGCCACCGCGGGCGCGGAGAACCGGCCGGTGACCCCCGACGAGCAGAAGCAGATGGAGCGGCACCTCGATGACGCCATGGACGCGGGCGCCTTCGGCTTCTCCACCGGGCTCGTCTACGCCCCCAGCGTGTTCTCCTCCACCGGGGAGCTGGTGGCGCTGGCCCGGAGCATGGCGAAGAAGAAGGGGCTCTACTTCTCCCACATCCGCGGCGAGGCGGGGACGCTCGAGCCCGCGCTGGCGGAGGCGATCCGCATCGGCGAGGAGGCCGGCGTGCCCGTGCAGGTGGCCCACGTCAAGGCGTCCGGGCGCGAGAACTGGGGCAAGATGGACCGCGCGCTCCGCATGTTCGACGCCGCCCGCGCCCGCGGCGTGGACGTCACCGGCGACGTCTATCCCTATCCGGCGGGCAGCACCAAGATGGACAGCCTGCTTCCCGGCTGGATGCAGGACGGCGGCATCGCCAAGCTCCTCGAGCGTCTCGCCGATCCCAAGGCGCGCGAGCGCGCCATCCGCGAGTGCCTGGTGGACGGCGAGCGCTGGGGCACCGCCTCCGGCGCCACCGGCTGGGACGAGATCATGGTGGCGACCTGCTCCCGGCCCGAGCTGGAGGGGCTGCACCTCGCCGAGGTGGCCCGGCGCACCGGCCGCGAGCCCGCCCAGGCCATGATGGATCTCGTGCTGTCGGAGAAGGCCACCGTCTCCATGATCTCCTTCTCGCAGAGCGAGGAGAACGTGGCCACCGCCACCTCGTATGCGCACGCCATGATCGGCTCCGACTCGCTGTCGCTCCACGCGGGGCCGGGGCCGCATCGCGGCAAGCCCCATCCCCGAAGCTACGGGACCTTTCCGCGTGTCCTGGGCCGCTACGTGCGCGAGCGGCGGCTCTTCCCCTGGGAGACCGCCATCCACAAGATGACGGGCATGCCGGCGGCCAAGCTGCGCCTCAAGGAGCGCGGGCTCCTGCGCCGGGGCTATGCCGCCGACCTCGCGCTGTTCGATCCCGTCACCGTGCAGGACGAGGCCACCTTCACCGAGCCGCACCAGCATCCCACCGGCATGCCGTACGTGATCGTCAACGGCCAGGTGGTGGTGGACGGGCCCCGCTTCCACGCGGTGCCGGCCGGCCGCGTCCTCACGCCCTAGCGGTGGCGCGCCGGCCCCCGCGGAGGTCCGGCGCGAAACGGCCGGTCCCCAAGGCCAAGATCTGGGTGGTCTTCGGCGGCCGGGTGAAGTTCGGCGACGGGCGCGCGGAGCTTCTCGAGCGCGTGGAGCGGCTGGGGTCGTTCAAGAAGGCGGTGGCCGAGATGGGGATGTCGTATCGCGCGGCCTGGGGCTATTTCCAGGAGCTCGAGCGCGCGGCCGGCATCCGGCTCCTGGAGCGCCGGGCCGGCGGCGGTCCGGCCGGCGGCAGCCGCCTCACCGCCGAGGGCAAGCGCTTTCTTGTCCGCTACCGGCGCTTCCGCCGCGGCCTCGATGCCCACGTCGCCGCCCAGTTCACCCGCTCGTTCCGGGCGTGAGCGAGCCCCTCTACCTCTACCTCACCACGCGCGGCCGGCATACCGGGCTCCCGCGCGAGATCGAGATCTGGTTCACTCGCTTCGAGGGCCGCTTCTACGTCATCGCCGAGCACCGCGAGCGCGCCCAGTGGGTGCAGAACCTCCGCGCCGACCCGCGCGCGGGCGTCCGGGTCGGCGTTCGGCGGCTCCACGCCCGCGCGCGGATGGTCGACGCGCGGAAAGAGCCCGGCCTCGCCCGGGAGATCCGGGCGCGCTCCACCCGGAAGTATGACTGGGGGAGCGGGCTCATCGTCGAGCTCGAGCCCGTCCCGAAGCCGCGCCTTCCCGGTTGACTCCGCTCGCGGCCACATATATGCTCCCAAAGGCATAATTCGACCAATGCGATCTCTCATGCGGCCGTTCAGTCTTTTTCTCCTGCTGGCGATGAGCGCGCCGGCGGCGCTCCCGGCGCCCGCGACGGCGCAGTCCAGTACCGTGATTCTTTCCACCACCACCAGCACCCAGGACTCCGGGCTGCTGGAGGTGCTGGTGCCGATGTTCGAGAAGCAGAGCGGCCTCAGCGTCAAGACCATCTCGGTGGGCACCGGCCAGGCCCTGGCCCTGGCCGCGCGCGGGGAGGCGGACGTCACCCTCGCCCACGCGCCCGCGCTGGAGAGGAAGTTTGTCGAGGACGGCAAGATGCTGAATCGCCGGCTCGTCATGTACAACGATTTCGTCATCATCGGGCCCGAGGACGATCCCGCGAGGATCAAGGGGACGCCGAAGGCGGTGGACGCGCTGAAAAAGCTCGCCGCCACCGGCTCTCGCTTCGTCTCCCGGGGCGACAAGTCCGGCACCCACGCCCTGGAGCTGACGCTCTGGAAGCAGGCGGGGATCGAGCCCGCCGCGCCGTGGTACATCGAGTCAGGGCAGGGAATGGGCGCCACCCTCGGCATCGCCAATGACCGGCGGGCGTATACCATCACCGATCGCGCCACCTTCCTCGCGTTCCAGAAGCGCATTGCGCTTCCCATCCTGGTGGAGAAGGACCGGCCGCTGCTGAACATCTACTCGGTGATGGAAGTGAATCCGGCCAATGGGCCGCGGGTGAACGCCGCCGGCGGCAAGGCGTTCGCGGACTGGATGCTCACCTCCGGGGTGCAGGGCGTGATCCGCACCTTCGGCGTGGACAAGTACGGGCAGGCGCTCTTCGTGCCCATCGCGGGGAAGAAGGACGAGGATTTCTAGCGCCGTGGCGCCCGCGCCATGGGGCTGATCCTCGACGGCGTCCTCCAGGCCTTCCGGCTTCTCCTCGCCGGGGATCC
>DASRWT010000110.1:0-7158 GCA_035654455.1 Candidatus Nitrosocosmicus sp.
CCGGTGCCGATCGTGAACACGCGCTGGGGGCTCAAGAAGCGCGGCTCCTGCGGCCTGGCCTTCCCGGGCTGCGACGTCCGGCTGGTGGACGGGGCCGGCGCGGAGGTGGGCGTGGACGAGGTGGGCGAGCTCGTCACGCGCAACCCGGGGCTGGCGAAGGGCTACTGGAAGCTGCCGGAGGCGACGGCCAGGAAGTTCCGCGACGGCTGGCTCGCCACCGGCGACCTGATGCGGCGCGACGCAGACGGCTACTACTACTTCGTGGGTCGGCGTGACGACATGATCAACGTGTCGGGCGAGAACGTGTACCCCAAGGAAGTGGAGGACATCCTGCTCCAGCATCCGAATCTGCGGGACGCCTGCGTGGTGCCGGCGCCCCACGGCGTGAAGGGCGAGGTGCCGGTGGCCTTCGTGGTGGCGCGCGACGCGAGCCTCACCTCGGAGGACGACGTGCGGAAGTTCTTCCTGGAGCGGGGGGCGCCCTACGCGCATCCGCGCAAGGTCGTCTTCCTGGACGCGCTGCCGCTCGGCGGCACCGGCAAGATCGACCGAGGCGCGCTGAAGGCGCGGGCGCGGGAGGTGGGCGCGTGAGCCGGATGGATCCGGGCGCGGCGGGCTTCAGCCACTCGCCGTTCATGCGCTTCCTGGGCCTCGAGATCATCAAGGCGGAGAAGGGGCGCGTGGAGATCCGGCTGCCCTTCCGCGAGGAGTTCGTCCGCGTGGACGGCTCGGACTGGCTGCACGGCGGGGTGGTCAGCGCGCTGGCCGACATCGCGGGCGACTACGCGGTGATGAGCGAGACCGCGCCCGGCGTGCCCACCATCGACATGCGGGTGGACTACCTGCGGCCGGCGCGCACCGGCGACCTGACCGCGGTGGGGAAGACGGTGCGGGTGGGCAAGACGGTGAGCGTGGCCGACGTGGAGATCCGCGACGCGAGCGGGACCCTGGTGGCGGTGGGGCGGGCGTGCTACGCCTCGCCGCGGCCGCCGAAGGAGACGACGTCATGATGCCTCCGGATACGCTGAACGAGATCGGCGTGCTCAAGCGCCGCGAGATCGAGGCCCGCATCCTGATGCCGGTGCTCTCCGCCCTGGGCGACGAGTTCGGCCGCGAGAAGGTCTTCGAGATCGCGCGGCGGATCATCGTGGACGTGGCCCGCGAGCAGGGCAAGGCCCTGGCCGAGCGGATGGGCGGAGACAGCCTCGGCCACTTCGCCACCGCGCTGGAGGACTGGAAGAAGGGCGACGCCTACCGCATGGACGTGCTGGAGCGGAGCGAGGAGAAGCTCTCGTTCAACGTCACGCGGTGCCGCTACGCGGAGATGTACCGCGCGCTCGGCATCCCGGAGGTGGGCGCGCTGCTCTCCTGCAACCGCGACTTCTCGCTGGTGGAGGGCTTCAACCCGGACGTGAAGCTGACGCGGACCCAGACCGTGATGGAGGGGGCGTCGCACTGCGACTTCCGCTTCGTGCTCCGGAAGCCGAGGGATCCGAAGGCCTGATGCGCGCGGTCGCGATCGACGCCCACGGGGGCCTGGAGCAGGTCCGCCTCCGCACCGACTGGCCGGAGCCCTCGGCGGGGCCGGGGCAGGCGGTGGTCGAGGTGAAGGCCTGCGGGCTCAACTACCTCGACATCTTCGTGCTGCACGGCATGCCCGGCCTGCCGGTCGAGATGCCGCGCATCCCGGGGGGCGATATTTCAGGCGTTGTCCATTCGGTCGGCGCCGGGGTGGGACGCGAGTGGGTCGGGCGGCGAGTGCTCGTTGACCCGCACATCAAGCACGGCGGCGCGCTGGGCGAGCACGGCAACGGGGGCCTCTGCGAGCGCATCGCGGTGGACGCGGACAACCTGATCGCGATGCCGGACGCGGTGACGTTCGAGCAGGCTGCCTCGCTGCCCATCGCCTACGGGACGGCGTACCGCATGATGATCACGCGCGGGCATCTCCAGCCCGGGGAGCTGGTGCTGATCCTGGGCGCCAGCGGGGGTGTGGGCACCGGCTGCGTGCAGATCGCCAAGAACCTCGAGGCGAGGGTGATCGCCTGCGCCTCGTCCGCCTCCAAGCTGAAGCGGCTTCAGGAGCTGGGCGCGGATTACGTGATCGACTACACCAGGGAAGATTTCTCGAAGCGCGCCTGGGAGATCTCGGGCAAGAAGGGCGTCGACGTGCTGGTGAACTACACCGGCGGCGACACCTGGGTGCCGAGCCTGCGCACCCTGGCGCGATACGGGCGGCTCCTGACCTGCGGGGCCACCGCCGGCTTCGACCCGAAGACCGACATCCGCTACATCTGGCGCCGCGAGGTCAACATCATCGGCGCCAACGGCTGGACGCGGCAGGACCTGGAGGCGCTGCTCGGCGAGGTGGAGCGCGGCGCCATCAAGCCGATCATCCACGCCGTGTACCCCCTCGCCGAATCCCGCGAAGCGATGCGCGTGATGGAAGACCGCGAAGTCTTCGGCAAGATCATCGTGCAGCCGTGACGAACGTCGGCTCCTTCTCCCCCTCCATCCTCTCCCCTCAGGGGAGAGGGCAGGGTGAGGGGCTCGCCATCGTGGACCTCTCAAAACCGGCAGAGCCGAGGGAGATCAGTTACGCCGATCTGGATGCCCAGTGCAACGCGCTAGCCGCCGGCCTCACCGCCCGCAACATCGGCCGCGGCCATCGCGTCGGCATCCTCGCCCTGAACCGCCCGGAGTACATCGCCGCCCTCTACGGCACGATGCGCGCCGGCGCGGTCCCGGTGCCGCTCAACATCAAGCTCCCCGCCGAGGCCCTGGCCTTCATCGCCAAGGACGCCGACCTGTCGTTACTGCTGGTCGACGCCGCGCACCGCAAGGTCGCCCCCGACGTGCCGACGGTCGACTTCGACGCCGACTACGCCCAGCTCCTGAAGCCGGGCCCGTTCACCGCCGTCGCTCCCGCGCCCGGCGACGTGTGCCTGCAGCCCTACACGTCGGGCTCCACCGGCCGACCGAAGGGCGTGCTGCTGACCCACGCCGGCCAGGCCTGGCAGATCGACGCGCTCGTCCGCGCCCGGCGCATGACGCCCGCGGACCGCGTGCTGGTGGCGGCGCCGCTCTACCACAAGAACGCGCTGGTGTGGACGAAGGTCTGCATGGCGGCCGGCGCCGGCATCGTGCTGCTGGCCCGCTTCGACCAGCGGCTCTACGTGGAGTCGATCGGCCGCTACCGCGTCACCCGCCTCTCGGGCGTGCCGACCATGTTCCACCTGATCCTGAGCGACCCGGCGCTGGCCGGGGTGGACAAGAGCAGCGTGCGCTCCATCGGGGTGGGCTCGGCGCCCGCCTCGCCCGCGCTCTTCGAGGCGCTCCAGCGCACGTTCCCGAACGCGACCGCGACCAACGGCTACGGCGTGACCGAGGCGGGCCCGGTGATGTTCGCCAATCATCCGGAGGGCAAGCCGCGGCCGGCCACCTCGATCGGCTACCCGATGGAGGGCTGCGAGGTCCGGCTGGATCCGGGGCCGGACGAGGGCGTGCTGCTCACGCGGAACCCGGGCGTGATGGCGGCCTACCACAACCTGCCGGAGGAGACCGCGCGGCGTCTCAAGGACGGCTGGTTCGACACCGGCGACGTCTGCCGGCGCGACGCCGACGGCTTCTACTACTTCGTCGGCCGCACCGACGACATGTTCGTGTGCGGCGGCGAGAACGTGTACCCGGGCGACGTGGAGTCCACCCTGGAGCGCCATCCGGACATCCTGCAGGCCGCGGTGCTCCCCGTGGACCACGAGCTGAAGGGCCAGGTGCCGGTGGCATTCGTGGTGGCGCGGCCCGGCTCCGGCCTCGGCGAGCAACAGGTGAAGGAGTGGGCGCTGGCCCACGGCCCCGCGTACCAGCATCCCCGACGCGTGTTCCTCGTCCCCGAGCTGCCGCTGGCGGGGACGAACAAGATCGACCGCGCGGCGCTCAGGGCGCGCGCGCAGGCAGCGCCCCCCGCCCCCCCACGAGGAGGATGACATGCCGATGGATCGCCGATCGTTCGTGAAGACCGCCGCCGTCGCCGGCGCCGCCGCGCTGGCCCCGCAGGTGATGGTGCGCACCGCGCGCGGCGCGGAAAAGAACAAGGTCGTCTTCGTCTCGGAGGAGTCGAACCCGAAGGCCATCGCGGTCTACGACAAGATCAACGCGGACTTCAAGAAGGAGACCGGGATCGAGGTCGTGGTCGAGACCCCCGGCTTCGCCAACATCGCCAAGCGCGTGGCCACGCTGATCGCGGCCGGCACCCCGCCCGAGATCGTCTGGTACGGCGCGGGGCAGGCGATGAACCTGGCGCTGGAGAACCAGCTGGCCGACGTGGGCGACGTGCTGAAGGCCACCGGCGGCACCGCGGACAACCTGCGCCTCGTCTACAAGGGCGCGGACCGGTCCATCCCCACCAGCCAGCAGTTCACCTACGGCTGGTACCGCAAGGACCTCTTCGACGCCAAGAAGCTCTCCGCGCCGAAGTCGTGGGACGACTACCTCAAGGCGGCGAAGGCCCTGAGCGACCCGCCGAACATGTACGGCTGCATCGTGCCCTCGGCCGAGACCGGCGCCAGCACGCTGCTGCTCGAGACCATGTTCATGAAGAACGACGTGCACTGGTTCAAGTGGGACGCGGGCAAGAAGGACTACGAGGTCGTGCTGGACCAGGGCGACCAGAAGAAGCGTGCGATCGAGACCCTCGACTACCTGAACGAGCTGCACAAGTTCTCGCCCGAGGCCTCCACCTTCAACTGGGGCGAGCTGATGTCGACCTACTTCAGCGAGAAGGCGGCGACATCGTGGTACGTGGGCTCGCGGCTGCTGGACCAGACCATCGCCAACAACCCCAAGATCGCGGACGCCACGCTGCCGTTCGAGCTGCCGCGCAAGCTGACCGACTCCTACTACCTCTCGATCCAGGGGTTCCACATCCTGGAGAAGTCGAACGTGGAAGGCGCCAAGAAGTACGTCACCTTCTTCCTCAAGCACCCGGACCTGATCTCCTGGTACCACGCGGTGCCGCTGCACATCGTGCCGGCCAGCCGGCAGATGCTGAACTCGGCCAAGTACCAGGACAACCCGGTGATCCAGAAGCGGATGGACGTGCTGAAGTTCCTCGACTCGGTCTGGACCAAGGGCGTGCCGCTCTACTACTGGGATGGCAAGGAGCTGAACCCCTACATCGGCCTCTACCACAACGAGAACCTGGCCGGCTGGATGCTCGCGATGCGCAACATCAAGGGCATGAAGTCGGAGCAGGTGGTGGACGAGGCCGCGGCCCAGGTCCGCAAGAAGATGAAGCGGGTCGGTTGAACCCTCTCCCCGGAGGGGAGAGGGCAGGGTGAGGGGGGCGGATGTGCTGATCCCGACGGTCATCGATACCGATCCCGGCATCGACGACGCCCTGGCGCTGCTGCTCGCCTGGGGGTCACCCGAGCTCGATGTCCTGGCGCTGACGGTGGTGGCGGGCAACGCGCCGCTCGCGGACACGGCGCGCAATGCCGCTCGCCTGGTCGCCGTGCGGCGGCCGGCTCGCGTGCCCCAGATCGCCCTGGGCGCGGCGGGCCCGCTGGGCCGGGCGCTCGTGATCGCCCACCCCGACGAGCACGGGAGCGACGGCCTGGGCGATGCGGTCGATTGGCCCCCGGTGACCGGCCCGCCCGCCTCGCCATCGGCGGCCGAGACGCTGGTGGCCCTGGCGCGGGCCCACCGCGCGCGGCTGACGCTCATCGCGCTGGGCCCGCTGACGAACCTGGCGCTCGCGCTGCGCCTCGATGCCGCGGCCCTGCTGGGCATCGGCCGGATGGTGTGGATGGGCGGCGCGGTGGACGTGCCGGGCAACGGCAGCCCGGACGCCGAGTTCAACGCGTACGTCGATCCGGACGCGGCGCGCGAGGTCTTCGACTCGGGCCTGCGGGTGGACATGGTGCCGCTGGACGCCACGCGCCAGACCCGGATCGATCGCGACCAGCTTCACGCCGCGCTGGCCGGCCGGCGGGGCCCGCTCGTGGACCGCATCGAGGCGTTCACCGAGAAGACCTTCCGTATCTGGGGCTACATGCACCTGCACGATCCGCTGGCGGTAGGCCTGGCCGTCGACGAGAGCCTGGCGCGGTGGGAGACGGCGCGGATCGCGGTGGGCGAGGGCGGGCAGACCCGGCGCGGGGACGGCGCCTCGAACTGCCGCGTGGCGCAGGCCATCGACGGGAAGCGCTTCCTCGCGCTGTTCCTCGACCGGCTGTGCCCCGCGTCTTGAAGGAGGCTCGGAAATGAGAAAGCGTCTGCGCGGAGTCGACCCCGCATCGAAACCGAGTGGCGATGGGTGTGTGGAATGCCTGGCGTCACCGAAAAGCTGGTGGTTCCATCTCCGCCGGTGCACGGAGTGCGGGCACATAGGTTGCTGCGACAGCTCTCCGAGCCAGCACGCATCCAGGCACGCGGCAGCGACATCGAGGGTGTGGAGCTGCTCCCGCCGCATGCGCATCCCAAGAGCCAACCCGTACCTGGGCCCGCCGGGCGGGTGCCGGCCAACTGGGAATCACTTCTGAACTAGCTGGCCGGCCGCACGCTGTCCATCCGTTCGACCCATCGAGCGCGCCATGCGGGAGCCGCGAATGGATCCGCTTGGTCCAGTGCCGCCCGGATCTCCTTCTCTCGCTGGTCGTTCATCGGAGGACACTCTCCACGTGGCGCCCGGCATCCTTCGCCGCGTCCTCGGGGGTCTTGCCCTGCTGGCGCGCGACGATGTAGGCGGCGTACCAGCCCGACCAGTGGTGCTTCGGGGCGATCGCCTCGTACGCGCCGTGGCCGTGCTCGGTCTCGCGCAGGAGATCGGTCAGCGTCGCGACGTCGAAGCTGCTCACCCCGCGGCCCGGAAGCCGCGTGGTGACCTCCTGCAAGAGCCAGCCGTTGCCGTCGGGATCGCTGAACGAGATCCACGACATGTAGGAGCGGCGCTCCGGGTCCGGACCCGGGAGGCGGTCCTTCGTCCCGGTGACCCGGAGCGTGCCGTCGAAGTGGAAGACCTCGCTGGGGCTGGCGCCGTGGGCGGCGAGGTCGGCGCGGGCGGCCTGGATGTCGTCCACGATGAGGAGCAGGCCCTGAACCGAGCCCGGCGCGGCGGTCGTGAGGCCCTTGCCGACGAAGATGGAGCACGCCGAGCCC
>DASRWT010000111.1:0-2959 GCA_035654455.1 Candidatus Nitrosocosmicus sp.
ATCGTCCACCGCCTCGATGATGAGCCGGGTGGCGATGGGCGGCCGCTTGGCCAGCTCCCGCGCGAGCGCCTTGGCGTCGTTGAGCGTCTCGCCTTCCCTGGCCAGGCGATTGACCAGCCCGATCCGGTGGCACTCCGCGGCCGAGATCTGGGTGCCCAGGATGAGGTGCTCCAGCGCCAGCCCGCGCCCGATGAGGCGGGGCGTCCGCTGCGTTCCGCCGTAGCCGGGAATGATGCCGAGGTTGGACTCCGTCTGCCCCATCCGCGCGGTCTCCTTGAGGATGCGGATATGGCAGCCCATGGCGATCTCGCACCCGCCGCCCAGCGCGTGCCCGTTGATGGCGGCCACCACCGGCTTGGAAAAGCGCTCGATGCGCCGCACCACGCTGTTGCCGAACCGGAGGAAGGCCGAGATGTCCGGCCCCGAGAAGGCGGAGCCGAGATCGGCGCCCGCGCAGAAGAACTTGTCGCCGGCGCCCGTGATGATCAGCGATCGCACGCCGTCGTCGGTCTGGAATTCCGACAGCGCGGCGTTGACCTCACGCATCAGCCCTTCGCTGATGGCGTTGACGGGCGGCCGGTTCAGCGTGATGACCGCGAAGGACTCCTCGCGGGTGACGATGATGCTCTCGTACGGCATGGGGTATGGCTCCTGGTTGCGTGCGGCTCAGCGCGGCCCGAGGCCCCGGAGGAAGATGTCCGCGAGGGCGTCCGCGGTCTCGGCCAGCCGGTACCCGCGCTTGCCCAGCACCCACGAGGTGGCCATCTGGTCCATGGCGCCGAAGAGGGCCTTGGTCGCGACCTTCACCGGCAGGCCGGCGCGGAAGCGCCCTTCCGCGACGCCCTCGTCCAGGACCGACGCGATGAGGGCGAAGTAGGACCCGATCTCGTGCGAGGAAGCCCCGCGGAAGAATTTCTGCCCCTGCCGCAGCTCGACCTGGACCACCTCGGCGAGCTGCGGGTCTCCCTCCAGCATCTCGAAGTGGAGCCGGATCAGCCGGGAGAGCTTGGCCACCGCGTGCGGCTCGTCGGCGATGGCCTTGCGAAGGCTGCCCACGAACTGGGCCATCTTCTCTCGGAACAGGGTGACGAGGATGTCGTCCTTGGTCCGGAAGTAGAGATAGATGGTGCCGGCCGCGATGCCCGCTTCCCTGGCGATGTCGGAGACGCGCGAGTTGTAATAGCCCTTGCGGGCGAAGACCCGAACGGCCGCCTCGATGATTTGCTGGGGCTTGTCAGGATCGCGCATGGGGGATGACTGAACCGCCATTCATCTTAGTCAGGCCATCGGGCCCTGTCAAACGCAAACTCGGGCGCTCAGGGCTCCTCGAGCAGCGCCGAGACGAAGCGGGACAGGCGCTCGAAGTCCGGAGCCGGCACGTTCACGAAGACGAGGGCGGCGCCCCGATCGCCCACTTCCCACACTACCGCGCGGACGGACAGGGGCTCGGGGTCGCCGTCGGCCGGCAGCAGCACGTCGAGCCGCTCGCCCGCGCGCAGAAGGAGCCCGGTGGTGATCCGCGCGCCGAACGTGCTGAGGTCCACCGTCTCGGCCGGCACCTGCGCTCCGCCCGCGTGGCCGAGGGTCACCAACACGGGCAGGTGCACCCGCGGCGAGCGGCGGCGGGACTCCCAGCCGACGAGGCGAGGTCCCACCCGGCGCATCGCGCGCTCGGGCAGGCCGCCGCCCGCGCCGACGATGTCCACCGCGATGCCCCCCATATCGCTTCGCACCACACGGCCGTTGACCGCGACCATCTCGGCGCGGTCCACCGGACCGGGCAGCGTCACCCGGAGGGTCACCTTGTCCCCGGCGGTGAGCTCGATGGGCGCCTGCACGCGAAGGCCCGAGGTACTGATGTCGGACACGCGCCCGTTCACCATCTGACCCGCGGCCGTCTCCAGCTGTGCGGGCCAGCCGGTACGAGCCCGCGGGGCGCCTCGGCGATCCTCCTGCGCCATGCGAGGCCGCCCGACCTCAGCCCCCGCGCTCGACCATCCGGCCCACGTACTGGTTCAGCCGGGTGAAGTCGCTCATCCGGAGATTGGCGAAGACGAACACCGCCCCGCGATCCGCCAGGCTCCACACCACCGCCGAGAGACGCAGGGGATCCCCGTCCACTTCCGGCTGGAACTCCAGCTTGGCGAAGTCCCCGGGCTTGAGCTCCAGATCGGTGGCGATCCGCGCGCCGAAGGCGCTGAGGTCGAGCGTCTTGCCCTGGCCCGTCTCGCCCCGCCCCACCCGGATGCTGACCGGTACTGGGCGCGTCGCCCGTGGACCACGACGCCGCGTGTCCCACCCGCCCACCAGCGGCTCGACGCGCCGGGCCTCGGTCTCGGGAAGGCCGATGAAATCGAGCGCGAGGCTGTCGGTCTCGCGCCGGGTCACGCGCGCCACCACCTCGAGCCGGTTGGCCCCGCGCGGCAGGGTGATCCGGAGCGTCACCGCGGCGCCGACCGGCAGATCCCCGCCCACCCGAACGCGCACGCCGGAGGTGCTGATGTCGAGGACGTGGCCCTCGAGGATGCCTCGCTCGAAGGTTTCAAGCGTGACCGCCCAGTCGGCCCTCGCCCGTGCCGCCCCGCGGCGGTCTCGCCCCTTCACGCTCGTGTCTCCATGACCGACCCAACTTGCGTCGCGGGGCCCGCCGGTGTCAAGTCCAGCGTCACCCGTCGAGAGGCCGGACACCGCGCGACTGGGGTAAGATGGCGCCCATGACGATCAAGTACCGCATCGGCATCATGCCGGGTCCCTGGCCGGCGGGCCGCGAGGGCGCCGACTTCCTCTGGAGCCTCTGCGATCTCTGCGAGCGCACCGGCATCGACTCGATCTGGCTCTCGGACCGCCTCTCCTCGCCGGTGCCCGTCCCCGAGGTGATGACCACGCTGGCCGCGATCGCCGCGCGGACCACCACGCTCAAGTTCGGGCCCAGCGTGATCGTGCTGCCCTATCGCACGCC
>DASRWT010000112.1:0-12394 GCA_035654455.1 Candidatus Nitrosocosmicus sp.
CGCCCCGTCCGCCCAGTAGATCATGGGCGCGGTGAGGGACAGCGCCTGGAGGGCCACGCCCTGGCGGTTCATGGACTTGATGCGCAGGCCCAGGTCCCAGTAACGCGCCTCGAGCGGCGCCGTGCGCGAGTCGCGCACGAAGAGCACGGGGCCCCGGGGATTGGTGCGGTCCACGCCGGCGCCGAACGGCGCGCCCGCCTCCTCCATGGCCCGCATGAAAGTCTCCGGGAAGAAGTGGGCGTGGACGTCGATGCCGAGCGGCCTGGCCACGGAGCGGTATCCTACTATCAAACACCTCGCGGTGATAGTCTCTCGCCATGAGACTCCCGCGCGACCGCTTCGACTACTCGCCCATCGCCCAGCGCCCGCGGTGGAAGCTGCCGAACGGCGCCCGCATCGCGGTGTGGACCATCGTGAACGTCGAGGAGTGGGACTTCGAGAAGGCCATGGCGCGGCAATACCTCACCGCCCCGCAGGGGGTGGTCACCGTTCCCGACGTGCCCAACTGGGCCTGGCACGACTACGGGATGCGGGTGGGCATCTGGCGATTTCTGGAGGCGCTCGGCAAGCGGAAGCTCCGCGCCACCGCCGCCATCAACGCGCACGTGGTCGAGTCCTACGAGCCGGTGGCGCGCGCGATGCGAGACGCGGGCTGGGAGTTCATGGCGCATGGGGTGATCCAGGGGGCGATGCACCTCCTGCCCGATCAGCGCGCGGCCATCCGCCAGTCCGTCGAGATGCTGCGAAAGTTCACGGGCAAGAAGCCCAAGGGGTGGCTCGGCCCCGGCCTCAGCGAGACGTTCGAGACGCTGGACCATCTCGCCGCCGAGGGCATCGAGTACGTCTCCGACTGGGTGAACGACGATCAGCCCTACGAGATCCGCACCGCGTCGGGCCCGCTCGTCTCGGTGCCCTACACGCTCGAGCTGAACGACATCCCCATGATGGTGATCCAGCACCACGCGTCGTCGGAGTGGCTTCAGCGCGGCCGGGACCAGTTCGACCGGCTCCACGCCGAGGGCGCGAAGAACCCGCGCGTGATGGCGCTGGCGGTGCACCCGTACATCTCCGGCGTGCCGCACCGGATGAAGTACTTCGAGGCGCTGTACGACTACATGCGGAAGCAGAAGGGCGTGTGGTTCACCACCGGCGAAGAGATCTACGACTGGTACAAGTCTCAGCGCCGGGGCGAGTGACGAGCCAGACGAGGCCCGAGGGAGCCGAGGCCGCGAGGCGTACGAGGGTGTACGTTGAGCGGCCGCGGCGACCGAGAACGAAGTATGGCGACGTCAATCGGCCCGGCGCATCGCGGACCAGACTTTCTCGGGAGTAAGGGGCATGTCCAGGTTGGTGACGCCGAAGGGGCGGAGCGCGTCCACCACCGCGTTCACGATGGCGGGCGGCATCACGATGCAACCGGCCTCGCCGAGGCCCTTGGCGCCCAGCGGGTTGCGGGGTGAGGGCGTGACCATCTTGCCGATGACGGGGGCGGCGAAATCGCCCGCGCGCGGCAGCGCATAGTCCATGAGCGTGCCGGTGAGGAGCTGGCCCTCGGCGTCATAGACCAGCCCCTCGAGCAGCGCCTGCCCCACCCCCTGGGCGTGGGCCCCGTGGAGCTGGGCTTCGGCCAGCAGCGGGTTCACGATGGTGCCCGCGTCGTCCACCCACACGCAGTCGGTGAGCGTCACCTCGCCGGTGTCGCGGCTCACCGTTGCCCCCACCACGCAGGCGCCGAAGGACCAGGTCTCGCCGTCGGCCTGGAAGAACACGGTGGCCTCGAGCCCGGGGGTGTCGCCGGGGCCCAGCCGCGCGGCGCCATGCGCGACCGCCGCCACCTGCGCCCAGCCCACGCGCTTGCCCGGCGCGCCCACCACGTGGAAGCCGCCGGGCGCCGCCACCACGTCGTCCAGGCCCGCCTCGAGGAGCCGCGAGGCGATGCGCCGGCCCTTCTCGCGCACTTCCTCGGCGGCGCGGAAGGCGGCGCTGCCGCCCAGCACGGTGGAGCGGCTGCCGAAGGTGCCGAAGCCCTGGGGCGCGCCGCCGGTATCGCCGTGGCGCACCGTGACGTCCTCCGGGCGCACGCCGAGGGCGTCCGCCACGATCTGCGCCCAGGTCGTCTCGTGTCCCTGGCCATGCGCGCTTGAGCCCGTGATCAAGGTCACCGCGCCCGTGCGCTCCACCCGAACATTGCCGCTCTCCCAGCCTGCCGCGGCGGGCTCGACGTAGACCACCACGCCCACGCCCGCGACCTCGCCGCGCGCGCGGGAGGCCTGCTGGCGCGCGCGGAGCTCGTCGTACGCCGCCAGCGCGAGGGCCTTGTCGAGCGCGTCGCGGTAGCGGCCGGAGTCATAGACCACGCCGGTGGCGCTCCGATAGGGAAAGGCGTCCGGCGGGATGACATTGCGCCGCCGGATCTCCGCCGGATCGAGACCCAGGGCGTGCGCGGCCTCGTCCATCAAGCGCTCGATCAGGAACGTCCCTTCAGGGCGCCCCGCACCGCGATAGGCGCCGGTGGGCGGCGTGGTGGTGACGGCGCCCGTGATCTCGATGTCGATCGCGGGCACCACATAGGGTCCCGGCAAGGTGCGGCCCGCATTCCACGCCGGGCCCGCGCTGTTCATCGCGAAACGCCCGCCCATCGGGTAGCCGATGCGCGCGCGCGCGCCGCGGATGACGCCGTCGGCTCCTACCGCGAGCTCGGCGTCGGCCGTCATGCCGCGCCCCTGCTGGGTGGTCATGGTGTCCTCATCCCGCGTGGCCACCCACTTCACCGGCCGGCCCAGGCGCAGGGCGAGCCAGGCCACCAGCACATCCTCGCGATAGGGCGAGCCCTTGACGCCGAAGCCGCCACCCACCTGAGGGGCCACCACCCGGATGCGCGATTCGGGATAGCCCAGCGAGGCGGCCAGCTCCGCGCGCACGCGAAAGGGCGACTGGGTGGAGGTCCACACGCGCAGCTCGTCCGCGCTGGGATCGAGCCAGGCCAGCGTCGTCCGCGGCTCCATGGCGACGGCGGCCAGCCGCGGCTGGACCGAGCGCACCCTCGCCACATGCGCGGCGCCGCTGAAGGCCGCCTCCGCGTCGCCCGCGCGCCACCGGTGCGTGAAGGAGAGATTGCCGCTGACGGTGTCGAACACCGCCGGCGCGCCGGCGGCCAGCGCCGCGGCGGCATCGGGCTGGGCGGGCAGCGGGTCCCAGTCCACCACGATCAGGTCCGCCGCATCGCGCGCGGCATACGCGGAGTCCGCCGCCACCGCGGCCACCGCGTCGCCCACGCAGGCCACGAGACCCTCCGAGAGAATCGGATGCGGTGGCACCTTCATGCCCTGGATCATCCGGTTGGTGGGCATGTGGCCGAGCTCGCGCACATCGGCCCCGGTGACCACCGCGGCCACCCCGGCCGCCTGCCGCGCGCGCGCCGTCTCCAGCCCGCGCACCCGCGCGTGCGCATGCGGGCTCCGCACGAAGGCCACGTGGAGGAGCCGGGCCATCGGGATGTCGTCGGTGTAGCGGCCCGCGCCGAGGAGGAGCACGCGATCCTCCACGCGCTTCATGCTCCGGCCGATATACGGCGCCTCGTCCCCGGTGCCGCCGTGCGCCCCGCCGTGCGCGTGATCCGTCATGCGAGGGGACATGCTAGCATGAGCGCCATGCCTCGCCGCGCCAAGGTCATCCGCCTTCCCGCGCGCAAGCCGCCCGCCGCCGCCCCCGGCGAGCGCGATCTCGTCGTCATCCAGCGTTGCCGCGATCAGGGCGAGGCGCTGGTGGTGCGGGGGTTGCTGGACAGCATGGGGATCTCGTCGGTGCTGCGGGGGAACCTCGTGTCCTCGCTCCACCCGTTCAGCGTGGGCGCGCAGGGCGAGATCGCCGTGCTCGTCCACGAGTTCGACGTCCCCCGCGCCCGCGCCGCGCTGTCCCGCCGCTAGCGCAGACTAGCGCGAGCGATACACGTCGCTCCGCCGGGCGACCCTTGCAATCTCGACGATTCGATCCGGATCGGAGACGGTGTACACGATCCGGTAGTCGCCCTGCCGGATCCGGTAAGCTTCTCGGCCGGCGAGTTTCTTCGTCCCCGCGGGGCGAGGATCCTCCGACAGTGTCGCGATTCTTGCGATGATCCTCTCGCGATCCTTCCTCGGTGCCGACTCGATCTCCTTCGCCGCGGACCGGAGAATCTGGAGGCTATAACTTCCCACGCTTCTTGAGATCCTTGACGAAGGCCTCGAACGGGATGCGCGGCTCCTTGGCGCGTGCTGCGAGGACAGTCAGGTCGTCTGCATCCTCGGCCAAGCTCTGGCGCAAGGCCTCGTTGACAAGCGCCGAGTACGACTGCTCCGTTTCGGCGGCCTTGAGCCGGAGGGCCTTGTGGAGATCGGGATCTACGTAGACGGTCACTCGCTTGGGCTTGGCTTCCATGGATGCCAGCATAGCGTCATGACGTCATGACGTCAAGCTCGCGATCGCCCGGGCCGCGCGGGCGCCGGCGCCCAGGATGAGGTCCAGTCAGCGGTAGAACTTGTCGGGATCCGGCGGCTCCTTGGCGTTGAAGGAGCGGCCCATCTCCTTGGCCTCTTCGGTGTGGTAGTAGTTGGCCACCAGGTGATCGATGGTCACGCGGGAAAGCCCGGTGACGCCGTTGTGGCGGGCGTGGAAGGCGGCCTTGAGGGCGGCGAGGGCCTGGGGGCCGCGCTGCTTCAGCTCGTCGCACATCGCCTCGGTGCGCGCGCGCAGCTCCGCGTGCGGCGCCACCTCGTTGACCAGCCCCAGCGCCTGCGCCTGCTGCGCGGTGTACTTGCGATTGAGGTACCAGATCTCCCGCGCGCGCTTGCGCCCCACCGCGTCCTCGAGATACCAGGTGCCGAAGCCCGCGTCATAGGAGCCCATCATCGGCCCCACTTGGCGGAACGTCGCCTGGTCGCTCGCCACCGTGAGGTCGCACATGTTGGCGAGCACGTTGCCGCCGCCCACCGCGAAGCCGTTCACCATGGCGATGACCGGCACCGGCAGCATGTCGATGAGCTGGTAGAGATCCACCACCGGCGGGACATTGTGGTAGTGGAGCTGGCCGTCGTTCTTTTCCTTCTCGCCCCCGATGCAGAAGAAGCGGTCCCCGGCCCCGGTGATCACCACCACCCGGACGTTCGCGTCCACGCGGGCCTCGTTGAGCGCCTGGTACATCTCGAGCACGGTCTGGCGCCGGAAGGAGTTGCCTCGGTCCGGCCGGTTGATGGTGAGCCAGGCGATCTGGCTCTTCACCTCGAACAGCACGTCGCTGTACGCCATGGTGCGATCCCCCGATCAGGCGAGCTGCAGATTGAAGAGCCGCGCGGCATTGCGCGTCAGCGCGACGCCGAGCGCCTCCGGATCCGCACCCCGCAGCCCGGCCACGTGGGCGGCGGTCAGGGCCACGAAGGCGGGCTCGTTGCGCTTCCCCCGGTGGGGCGTGGGCGTGAGATACGGACAGTCGGTCTCGACCACCAAGCGGTCCTCGGGCACGAAGCGCGCCACCTCCGGCAGCGCGCGCGCGTTCTTGTAGGTCACCGGCCCCGCCAGCGAGATCATGAGGCCCAGGTCGAGGCACCGCTTGGCGACCTCGACGTCGGCGGAGAAGCAGTGCATGACGCCGCCCACGTCCCCCACCCGCTCCTCGGCGAGGAGGGCCAGCGCCTCCGGATGCGCGTCCCGGCAGTGGATGATGACGGGCTTCCGCACGCGCCGGGCCATCTCGATCTGGCGGCGGAAGACGCGTTCCTGCGCGTCATGCGGCGAGAGGTTGCGGAAGAAGTCGAGCCCCATCTCGCCCAGCCCCACCACGCGCGGCCCGCGGGCCAGGCGCTCCATCTCCTTGAAGTCGGCGTCGGTGGCCTCGGCAGCGTCATGCGGGTGAATCCCCACCGAGGCCCAGACATCCCCGTGCTTCTCCGCCAGGGCCACCGTGGCGCGGTTGGACTCGCGATCCGTGCCGATGGTCACCATGCCCCGCAGCCCGGCGGCGCGGGCGCGATCGAGCACCGCCTCCAGGTCGTCGGCGAAGTCCGGAAAATGCAGATGCGCGTGGGTGTCGAACAGCGTCATGACCGAATCATAGCCGATCGGCGGAGAACGCGGGCCAGACGAGCCCTCGCTCCCGCTCGGCGCCCCAGCGCGCGGTGAGGCGTTGCTCCAGCGCGCCCAGGGTCGCCGTGATCGGCACGAGCGCCGGCGCGCCGCCTTCCGCGATGGCGAGGAGACGCGCGAGATGCCAGAGAATAGCTCCGCGCGCGGTCAGGCCCGGCGCCCACTCGCGATCGCGCGCGAGCAGGCCGGGCGGCAGCCAGCGCAGCAGGTCGAGGGTCCGGCACGTGGCCACCTGCGCCCGCGCCCGAGCGTACTCCCCGTCATCACGGGCGGCCGGAAACACGCCCGCCATCACTGCGCGATAGGCCTGATCCGCGCGCGCGATGAGCGGGACGGGAAACGGGCAGAAGAGCGCCCACAGCAGCGTGTCGTGGAGCGCGTGGCGCACCCCGGCGTACTCGAAGTCCAGCAGCCGCCAGCCGTCGGGGGCGAGGAGATTGTTGCTCGGCGCCATGTCACCGTGGGTGAGGGTCGCCCAGTCGCCGGGATCCTCCGCCGCGCGGGCCAGCGTCTCGACCGCGGCTTCGAGCCCGGACGCCGCCGCCGCGCCCGTCGCGTGGAGCCAGGCGCGCAGCGCGGCGGCGTCGGCGCGGAGCGCGTCGGCCGCCTCGCGCAGGGGCGTGACGGCCCGCGGCGCGAGCGCGTCGCGGCGGCGGTCGAACTCGCGGGCCCGCTCGCGCGCCCCCGCGTGGAGAGCGGCCGTGACGCGCGCGAGGGCCACCAGCGCGTCCGCGGCCCGAGCCGCGGCGCCGGCCTCGCGCGCTCCGAGAAGATCCTCCAGGCTCCGCCCCGGCCCGAGGTCCTCCATCACGAAGCACCGGGTCTCGAGGTCGCCGCCGAACAGGCGAGGAGCGGGCGCCGGCGCGAGGCCGAGCGAGCCGAGGTGCTCGAGGGCCGCCCATTCGTCGAGCCCGCGCGCCGGCTCCGACTTGAATCGCTTGACGATGACGGAGTCCGGCGCACCTGATCCAGCGGGGTGGCCGGCGCCGGCCGCCGCGCCCGTCACGAGCACCCGCCAGACATCGTTCCGCGACCAGGACTTGAGCAGCGCCGGCTCGGATGCCCGCACCGCGCCGCCGGCGACGGCGCTCAGGATCCGTTCCACCACCGCCAGCGGCGCGGGCGCCGGCTCGGCCATCGTGACTACGGGGTGACGGTGAACGCGAGCCGGCCGATGAGCTGCCCGGACGCTGTCATCACGTCCACCGCGTAGCGTCCCGGCAGCGGCGTGCCCAGGTCGCTCTTGCGCGACCATGTGCGAAAGCCCTCGGCGCGGCCGCCCTGGACCGGAGAGAGCGGCACGCGCGCGATGACCTGGCCGTTCTTCCACCAGACATGCTGGATGGCCTGGTCGAGCCCGGCCGGCGCATGCACCGCGGTGTAGGCGGCGAGACCGCCTCCCCATCCCGCCACGGTCTCCGCCCGGACCGAGCCCGACACCGGATCGACCGGCTGGAGGTTCTCGACGTCGCGCGCCGCGGTTTTCTCGGCGAGAAAGAGCGGCGCCGGCGGAACCAGGGTCCGGCCGATCCAGACCAGACCCACCGCCGTCAACGCAACCACCAGGGCGAGGCCAAGAGCGCTCGCCCAGCCCGCCACGTCGCGGCGGAGGGCCGGCATGAGCGCCAGCCCGGCCAGCGCGGCGCTGCCCAGGAGCGCCGTGAAGGGCTGCACCCCCACCAGGGGCAGCGCCACGTTGAGGGCGGCGAACATCGAGAAGCCGAGGAAGGCGTGCTGGATCCAGCCGTGCCCCCGGGCCAGCGCGCTGTACAGCGGGTCCACCGCGGTGACGAGCGCGCCCGCCGCCACCCCGGCCAGGAACAGCGCGTTCAGCGAGGTGAGCGTGGCGGAAGCCCAGTAGGCCGGCAGCACGAAGAGGAGGAGGTTGTGGTAGAGCGTCTGGATGGTGTACTCGGCCGCGCTCACCATGAAGCTCTGCCCCCGTGTCTCCAGCGGCGCGCGCGCCTGCGCGAGCACGGCCACGATGAGCCAGAGCAGCAGCAGATACCCCACGATCCAGCCCAGATGCGGGAGGCCGCGCCGGAACACGAAGAGCGTGGCCAGGCCCATGGCCAGCGAGGCGATGGACACGCCCCAGCGGCGCACCCAGCCCAGCACGGGGGGGCGCCCGCTCATCCCCGCGCGCGCCAGTAGAAGAGGAAGCCGGCGACGGCGAAGGAGAGCTGCAGCACGGTGAGCGCGCAGTCCACCAGCACGCGCACCACGAAGTGGTTGAGCTGCGGCTGCTGCTTCAACGCGAGGCCGATCCCGAGCACGGCGGCCACGAGGAAGGTCACGAGGACGAGCATGACGCCGAAGATCTGTCCGCGCCGGCCCCGGGTGAGCTCGATGGCGCGGGCCCACGCGGTGCGAAGCGTGGCGCCCTCCAGCACCACCACCGCGTCGATCACCGCGATACGGACCAGGAAGACGATCAGCAGCACGGCCAGCACGGAGGCCAGGACTCCGCCCACCACGTTGGGGCTGCCCGACGGCGCGCTCAGCGCCAATCCCACCGCCAGCGGCACCGCCACCAGCGTGTAGATGACGAGGCGCACGATGATGAGCCGCGGCCAGGCGCGCAGGCCCTCGAGGACGACCTCCACGTAGGTGGCGGGCAGACCCGCCTTGACCCGCGCCAGGGCAGAGATCACCGCCGCCACCACCAGCGGATCGAAGAACGCCTGCAGCACGAAGCCGACCCGGATCGGCTGCTGCGTCTGCTCGTCGGGGGACACGAAGAACTCGAGGTAGTTGAGCACGAGGTGGCCGGGGAGCCACACCGTCAGCGCGACGAGGGTGAGGAGGTGGAGATTGGCGGCGAGCAGGCGGGCGGTCTCGCCGAGGACGCCCCGCACCTACCTGACCTTGGCGCCCGGGGGAAGATCCCTGTCCAGCGCCACCAGCCCGAGCGCGCTCTCGCTCGAGCCCGCGAGGACCATGCCGTTGGACTCGATGCCCATGAGGGTGGCCGGCTCCAGGTTGGCCACGATCACGACCTTGCGGCCCACCATGGCTTCCGGCGCGTAGTGCTCGGCGATGCCCGCCACCAGGGTCCGCGTCTCCTCGCCCAGCTTCACCGTGAGCTTGAGCAGCTTCTTGGATTTCGGCACCTTCTCCGCCTCGATCACCTCCGCCACGCGCAGGTCGATCTTCTGGAAGTCGGCGAGGGAGATGCGCGGCGATGTCGTCGTTGCCGCCGGCGTGTCGGCGCTCTTCGCGGGCTCGGCCACCTTGACCTCCACTCGAGGGAAGAGACCGGAGACCTTGGCCACCTTGGCCCCGGCGGGAAGGCGGCCCCATTCGGCGTCGGCGAGACGCGGCGCCGGGGCGCCGAGCGCCGCGCGGATCTTGCCCGCGGCCTCGGGCAGGAAGGGATCGAGGACGATGCCCAGGCCGCGCAGCGACTCCGCCAGCGTCCACAGCACGGTGCGCAGGCGCTCGGCACGGGCGGGATCCTTGGCGAGGGTCCACGGCGCCTGCGTGTCCACGTAGCGGTTGACGCCGCCGATGAACTCCCAGATGGCGGCCAGCGCACGGTGGAAGGCGAACTCGTCCATGGCCTTCGCCACCTCGCCCGTCGCCCGGCCCCAGGCCGCGGCGAGCGCGGCCTCGTCGGGGCCGGCGCCGCCCGGCGCCGGGACCGCGCCGCCGCCGAAGTTCACGATGACGGTGGTGGCGCGGCTCACGAGATTGCCGAGGTCATTGGCGAGATCGGCATTGAGCCGCCCCACCACCGCCTCCTCGCTGAAGTCGGCATCGAGGCCGAACGGCATCTCGCGCAGCACGAAGTAGCGGATGACCTCCCGGCCGTACTTCTCGGCCAGGGTCCAGGCGCCCACCACATTGCCGAGGGACTTGGACATCTTCCGCCCCTCGACGGACCAGTAGCCGTGCACGCGAAGCCCCCGGTAGAGCGGAATATTGGCCGCCCACAGCATGGTGGGCCAGTAGATGCCGTGCGCCTTGACGATGTCCTTCCCGATGAGGTGAATGGCCGGCCAGAAGGTCCGGTACTTCTCGCCGTCCGGATCGCCCAGCGCGGACACATAGTTGATGAGCGCGTCGAACCAGACGTAGGTGACGTGGCTGGGGTCGAAGGGCAAGGGAATGCCCCACTCCAGGCGCGCCCGCGGGCGGCTGATGGAGAGATCCTGCAGCGGCTCGCGCAGGAAGCCCAGCACCTCGTTGCGGTAGCGGTCCGGCTGGATGAAGTCCGGATGATCCTCGAGGTGCTTGATGAGGCGAGCCTGGTACTTGGACATCCGGAAGAGGTAGTTGTCCTCCTTGATGAAGGTGAGCGGGACCTGGTGGTCGGGGCACTTGCCGTCCACGATCTCCTTCTCGGTGTAGAAGCGCTCGCACCCGTAACAGTACTGGCCGGAGTACTCGCCGAGATAGATCTCGCCCCGGTCCCAGAGGTCCTGGAGGATGCGCTGGACCACTTTCTCGTGACGTGGCTCGGTGGTGCGGATGAAGTCGTCGTTGGTGATCCCGAGCCGCCGCCACTCTTCCATGTAGAGCGCCACCATCCGGTCGGCGAACGCGCGCGGGCTGATCCCTTCCTTGGCCGCGGCCTGGGCGATCTTGTCCCCGTGCTCGTCGGTGCCGGTGAGGAACCACACACGGTCGCCGGCCAGGCGCCGGTAGCGGCACATGGCGTCGGCCATCATGGTCGTCCCCGCGCTCCCGAGATGCGGCGGGGCGTTGGGATAGTAGATGGGCGTGGTGAGGTAGAAAGCGTCCTGGCTCATGCGCGCGAGCGGCCGGTTCTCACTCCGGCTTGATATGCGGCCGCCCCTCCCATGTCACCTGGTCCAGCGGCACCTCGGCCTCGGTGCCGTCCTGAAACCCCACCACCACCGCCTGCTTGAGCACGCGGAGCGACTTGATCCGGCCCGTCATGCAGCCCGAGCCCCCGCACTCCGCCTGGCAGGCGCTCCCGACCTTGGGCAGGCGCCGGCGCAATTCCTCGTAGGTGGAGAACTCGTAGAGGAGGCAGCACTTGAGCCGGCCGCAATTGCCCAGGAGCCGGCTGTCGGTGAGCGGCATGTCCTGCCCCTTGGCCATCTTCACCGAGATGGGGTCGAACTTCTTGAGATGGGACGAGCAGCAGAGCTGCCGCCCGCACGGCCCGATGCCGTCCATGAGCTTGGTGGTGTCGCGGGCGCCGATCTGCTTCATCTCGATGCGCGCGTGGAACTCGTGGGCGAGGTCGCGCACGAGGTCGCGGAAGTCCACTCGCTCCTCGGAGTTGAACGCCACCGTGACGCGGCGGCTCGCCGCCTCGATGGCCACGTCCACGATCTTGATCTGGAGGCCGCGGCTCCGCGCCAGGCGCTGGCTGGTTTCCACCCCGCGCACCTCGCGCTTCCGCCGCTGCCGCCACTCCTCCGCCTCCTCGGCCGTGGCCGCCCGCAGCACGCGGCGGTAGAGCCGGTCCTTCTTGAACTCGGGCAGCGGGCGGCGAGGGCGCTTGACCTGGCCCACCGAGGCGCTGCCGCCCGTCTCCACCACGCAGAAGTCGCCCACGTGCAGCTCGAGGTCGGTGAGCAGATAGTCCTCGGCCATCAGCGGCTCCCGGAGCCGGATGCCGATCAGGTAGGCGGTGGCGACGTCTTCGTCCATGGCTATCTCATGCCGCCGTGGCGAGGCGGCTCAGGAGAATTTCGACCGACAGGCGGGGGGAGACATTCCCGGCAATGGCCAGCCGCGCCTCGCGGCAGGCGGCGAGGCCGCGCACGACATCGTCCAGCGAGAGCGCGGCGGCACGGGCCCGCACCGCGTCCGCGCGCTCCGCGAACACCAGCGGCGGCGCGGGATGCGCCTGCGCCGCGAGGAGATCCCGGTACCAGAGCCAGCAGGTCTCGACCACGGTCTCCGCCGCCTCACGATCGCGGCCGAGCGCCTCGCCGCCGGCAAGCACCGCGTCGCCGCCGCCCGTCTCCGCCTGGGCGAGCATCTGCAGCGCGCGGGCCCGCGCTTCGCCCCGGCCGTCGGGCAGGAGCGCGAGGGTACCCTCCGCGGGCGCGGGCAAGAAGCGGACGATCTGGCAGCGCGAGAGCACGGTGGCGGGCAGCGCCCCCGCCTGGGCCAGGATGAGGATGATGACCGTCCGGGGGGGCGGCTCCTCCAGCGTCTTGAGGAAGGCCTGCGGCGTGGCGAGCGTCATCTTCTCCGCCTCGTCCACGATGAACACCTTCACCGGCGCCTCGGCGGGACGCAGGGCGGCCTGCCGCTCGAGCTCGCGCACGCCGTCCACGCGGTGGGCCAGCGC
>DASRWT010000113.1:0-34371 GCA_035654455.1 Candidatus Nitrosocosmicus sp.
ACGGACGTCGGGCGCCGCCAGGGCCTCGATGGCGAGGAGGTGATTGCTCTCGGCGGGGTAGAGCCCGCCCAGATACGCGTCCAGCTGGGCGACGAGCTCGACGATCTCGGGCTGGCGCGGGGACTCCTCGGCGACGGCGACGGCCACAGCCGGAGGCTAGCGAGCGGTGAGGCCGCCGTCCACTGGCATGATGTGGCCAGTCACGAAGGAAGCGGCGTCCGAGCAGAGCCACACCACCGCCTCGGCCACCTCTTCCGGCGTGCCAATTCGCCCAATTGGCTCGATCTGGCTCACACGCTCCTCGAGCCCGGGCTGGCTGGCCAGGAAGGGCCCGGTCATGCCGGTGCGGATATAGCCGGGACACACCGCGTTGATGCGGAGACCCTCGCGCGCGTATTCGAGCGCGGCGGTGCGCGTGAGGCCGACTACGCCGTGCTTGCTCACCGTGTAGGCCACGTGGCGGGGGAAGCCCTGGAGCCCGGCCACGGAGGCGGTGTTCACGATGGCGCCTCCGCCCTGGGCGAGCATGCGCGGAATCTCGGCCCTCATGCAGAGCCAGACGCCGGTCAGGTTCACGGCCAGGACCCGCGCCCAGGTATCGGCGCCGTAGTCGGCGGTGCGCGCCTGCTCGCCGGGAACACCGGCGTTGTTGAAGGCGCAGTCGAGCCGGCCGAAGCGGCGCACCGTCTCGTCGATCAGGGCCGTCACGTCCGCCTCGTGGGCGACGTCGGCGCGCACGAAGCAGGCCTCACCGCCCTTGGCGGTGATGAGCCGCACCGTCTCGTCGGCGCCCGGCGCGGCCACGTCGGAGACCACCACGCGGGCCCCCTCGCGCGCGAAGGCGAGCGCGGTGGCCCGGCCGATGCCGGAGGCGGCGCCCGTTACCAGCGCCACGCGGCCCGTGAGGGCGGGCACTCAGACCCTCGTGGCGCGGCCGGCCCAGTAGGGCTCGCGGAGCACGCGCTTGATGAGCTTGCCCGCGGCGTCGCGCGGGAAAGCGGTGTGGAAGGAGACCTCGCGCGGCGTCTTGTAGTCGGCCAGGTGCCGGCGCGCGAAGGCGACGACGTCGTCCGCGGTGAGGGCGGCGCCGGCCCGCGGCTGGACGGCGGCATGGACGCGCTCCCCCCATTCGTCGTCGGGCACCCCGAACACCGCCGCGTCCTCGATGTCCGGATGACGGTGCAGCGCGTCCTCGATCTCGGCGGGGTAGATGTTCACGCCGCCCGAGATGATCATGTCGCGCTTGCGGTCGCAGATGTAGTAGAAGCCCTCCGCGTCCACGTATGCCACGTCTCCCACCGAGAGCCAGTCCCCGCGCTGGGTCTCCTGCGTGGCCTTGGGATTCCGGTAGTAGCCGTCGAAGACGCCGGCGTAGCGCCGGATATAGAGCTCGCCGGGCTCGCCCACCGGCAGCGGCTTGCCGTCGTCGTCCAGGATGGCCAGCTCGATGCCGGGGGCGGCGCGGCCGCAGGACCCGGGCTTTCGCAGCACGTCCTCGGGGCGGAGGATGGTGTTCACGCTGAGCTCGGTGGAGCCGTAGAACTCGTAGAATACCGGCCCGAAGTAGGCGATGGCCTGCTCTTTCACCCGCATGGGGCAGGGCGCCGCCGCGACCACCAGCACGCGCATGGAGGACACGTCGTAGCGCGCGCGCGTCGAGTCCGGGAGATCCACGATGCGCTTGACCAGAGTGGGCGCCATGAAGGTGCTCGTGCATCGATGGGTGTGGATGAGGCGGAGGGCTTCCTCGGGGTCGAACTTCTTCATCACCACCACGCGGCCCCCGAACATCTGGGTGGTCATGGCGAAGGAGCCGGGCGCGGAGTGATAGAGCGGACCCGCCGCGAGGTGGACATGGGGCTCGGCGAGGTCGAGCGCCTGGAGGAAGCGCATGGTCACCTGCGGATCCACCGCGCCGCGGATGGCCCCCTTGGGCCGGCCGGTGGTGCCGCCGGTATAGATCATGGAGCCGCCCAGCCCCTGCGCGGCGTCGGCGGGGGGCGCCTCGGGGCGCCCGGTCGCCACCAGGTCGTCGATATGCCGCGCCCAGGGCCGGCGCTCCTTGCCCATGAGGATCCAGTGGCGGACCTTGCCGGCCTGGGCGCGCACCGCTTCCGCCACGGGGACGAAGGCATCGCCCACGAAGACGGCGGCGGCGTCGGCATTGTCGAGGATATAGGTCACCTCCTCGTGGGTGAGGCGGTGATTCATCGGCGCCGCCACCGCGCCGATCGCGCGCACGGCGGCGGGCGCGATCATGCAATCCAGCGAGTTGTGCTCGTAGACGATGACGTTGTCGCCGCGCCCGATGCCGAGCGCGCGCAGTGAGAAGGCCAGCCGATTGCGCCGGTCGAGCTCCTCCGCCCAGGTGAGTCGCCGCTCGCCCTCGATCAGCGCGACGGCGTCCGGCTGCTTGGCGGCATAGTTAGAAATGAAGTCCATGATTCCTTATGAAGGTCGTCGCTCGCGACGACCGTAGATCAAAATAGGATCAAGCTCGCCCGTCAGCCGTCGACTTCTCGCAGATAGTCGCTGACGAGGCGGTTGAAGGCTTCCGGCCGCTCGAAGTAGACGGAGTGGCCGGCCTTGGGCACGCGGGCCAGCCGGCCCTTGGGCAAGAGCTTGGCGAGGATCTCGATGGCCGGCGTGGGCATGAGCACGTCCTCCTCCCCGCTGATGCAGAGGACGGGCATGGTCAGGGCGGCCAGCGCCGCCGGCGGAGTATTGCGCATGGCGAAGAGCTTCTTGCGCGTGCCCTCCATGTCGAGACCCAGGCGCAGGCGGCCGATGGCCTGGTAGAGGTACTGCATCGCGGGCTGCTCGTCTTCCATGATGGCGCCGGCCGCGGGCGAGATGCCGCGGCGGACCAGATCGGCCTGCGCGGCCAGATATTCCGGGGCGGCGAGGATGCGATCGATGTCGGGATGGGAGACGGTGCCCACCGTGCAGGCGAGCACGAGGCCGCGGACCTTCCGGGGCTCGCGGAGCGCGTAGCCGAGACCGGTCCAGCCGCCCATGGATTGCGCCACCAGGCGAACGTCGGGCAGGCGGAGATGCTCGATGAGCGCCGCGAGATCGTCCACGAAGCCGAGCGGGCCCACCGCGCCCGGCCCGGCCTCCGAGGGCGAGAAGCCCCGGTGGGCGAAGGTGATGCAGGTGTAGCGGTCGCGGAAGTGCGGCACCTGCTGCCACCAGGAAAGGTGATTGCCGCCCAGCCCATGGGCGAAGATCAGCGCCGGTCCCTTGCCTTCCGTCTCGTAATAGAGCCGGCAGTCCGGACGATCGAGATGGGCCATGGCGTGGGCTCAGGCGAGGAAGCGGTTGACGGCGGTGGCAAACGCTTCGGGGCGCTCGTAGGGCAGCATATGTCCGGCCTCCGGGACGATGTCGATGGCGGCGTGGGGAACCAGCTCGCCCCAGCGCGCGGCGTAAACGGGCGGCACGAGGCGGTCCTCCGCGCCCCACAGCACGAGGGTGGGCGCGGCGAGACGGTACAGGCGCTTGGACAGCCGCCGGTTGGGGATGGGAAAGAGGATCTTTCCCGCCATGCCCAGCCGGCGCGCATTGCCGATGTAGAAGTCCTTCAGCGCGTCCATGTCGTTGAGATCGAGCCCGCCGGTGAGCAGCGCGGCGCCCTGGGCGGGATCGGCGAAGAGCAGGCCCGGAATCTCGAAGGGCAGCGCGGCGAAGATGTCGGGGATCGGATGCGCGTCCAGCCAGAGGCCCGCCGCGCTCACGAGCACGAGACGGTCGAGATCGTGGGGCGCGATGCAGGCCATCTCGGCGGCGATCATGCCGCCCATGGAGTGGCCGACCAGATGCGGGCGGCGGAGGCCCAGCGCTTCCACCACGTCCCAGCCGTGGAGCGCGAAGTCGAGCATGTCCTCCAGCAGCTCCTCGCCGGTGGACTCGCCATAGCCCGGCCATTCCGGGGCCAGCACGTGATGCCGCCGGGCCAGATCGTCGAGAAAGGGATTGTCGCGAAGAAGCCCGCCCGCGCCGTGGAAGAAGACCACCGGCGCGCCGCTGCCGGCCTCGAAGACGCGGCAGTGGATCCCTCGCTTCGTCTCGACCGTTCTCGCCTTCATGGCCGCCTCGGCCCCACCGCCTCGCCGCCGCCCACCGGAGGAAGCCCGCCCGGGCGCAGCCGGTCCTCCATGGGCTTGATCCACCAGCGGTCGTCGTGCGCCCACTCCGGCCAGACGTCGCGCAGCTTGGGCATGACCTGCTCGGCGAAGAGCTTGGTGGAGTAGCGCGTCTTCCAGTCCGGCATATTGCCCTTGTGGAAGAGGCAGAAGACATGGCCCACCCGCAGCCCCTTGATGCATTCCTCGAGCTGCTGGCGCACGGTCTCGGGGCTGCCCGCGATGACGAAGCGCTCGTCCACGATCTGCTTCCAGGTGAGATTCTGGAGGATCTTCTGCGCATCCTGGCGGAGCTGGGAGAGCGCCCCGTACTTGATGGTGTTGATGGTGCGGTAGCCGGGCGGATCCGCGAAGGGCGGGTAGATGTGGAGACACCGGTTGAAGAAGTAGAGGCAGTGCTCGGCGTAGAGCTCCTCGGCCTGGGCGTCGGTCTCCGCCACGCAGATGATCTGGGCGAAGGCGGCGCGATAGGGCGAGGCGTCCTTTCCCCGCTCGGCGACGCGGTTCCAGTAGCCTTCCATGAGCTGCTTGGCGCGGAGATAGCCGAAGAAGGAGAGGTAGGAGTAGTTGTAGTCGTGGTCGAGGCAGAAGTCCCACGTCTCGATGGAGCCGCCGCCGGGCACGTAGACGGGAGGATGCGGCTTCTGGATGGGCTTGGGCCAGCAGTTCACGTAGCGCAGCTGGTTGTACTTGCCGTCGAAGGCGAAGGGCTCGTCCTCCGCCCACGCCCGCATGATCAGCTCGTGCGCTTCGCGGTACTTGTCGCGGGTGAGGGCCGGGATCTGGCCGTAGCAGAAGTTGGTGTCCATGGAGGTGCCCACCGGGAAGCCTGCCACCAGGCGGCCCCCCGAGATCACGTCCAGCATGGCGAACTCCTCGGCCACGCGGATGGGCGGATTGTAGAGCGCGATGGAGTTGCCGATCACGCACAGCGCGGCCTTGGAGGTGCGGCGGGCGAGGCCGGCGGCGATGATGTTCGGCGACGGCATGAGGCCGTAGCCGTTCTGGTGATGCTCGTTCACCCCGATGCCGTCGAAGCCCAGCGACTCCGCGTACTCGAGCTGGTCCATGTACTCGTGATAGACGTGGTGCCCCTGGCGCGGGTCATAGAGCTTGCTGGGAATGTCCACCCACACCGAGCGGTTCTTCTCGCGGAAGTCGTCCGGCAGGTGGGGCCACGGCATCAGGTTGAACCACGTGAACTTCATCGCTTGCCCTCGGTCCGGTCCGGGTGTGCGTCGATTTCTTGATATTTTGATCTACGGACTTGATCTACGGTCATCGCAAGCGATGACCTTTATAGGGAGGCTATCGCATCTTTTGAGCTCGCGGGCGGCTGAATTTGGCGCGGCGGTGGGCTAGCGGAGGCGGCCGCCGCCGGCGCCGCGCAGGCGGGGGTCGAGGATGTCGCGGAGCGCGTCGCCCAGCATGTTGAAGCCGAACACGGCGAGCGAGATCGCCGCCCCCGGCCAGATGGCCATCCAGGGCGCGGTGTACATGTAGGAGCGCCCGGAGCCGGAGAGCATGGCGCCCCAGGCCGGATAGGGCGGGGGGACGCCGAAGCCCAGGAAGGACAGGGCCGACTCCGCGAGGATGGCGCCGCCGAGCCCGATGGTGGCGAGGATGATGATGGTGGCGGCGACGTTGGGGAAGATGTAGCGGACCATGATGCGGAAATGCCCGGCGCCCACCGCGCGCGCCGCCTCGATGTACTGGTTCTGCGCCACCGAGATGGTCGCGCCGCGGATGACCCGCGACGCGGCGGCCGCGCCCAGCGTCCCCAGGGCCAGGATCACGTTCAGGAGGCCGGGGCCCAGCACCGCCATGATGGACAGGATCACGATGAGAAAGGGGAAGGACTGCCAGGCGTCCACCACCCGCTGTACGCAGATGTCGTACTTTCCGCCGAAGTAGCCGCTGGTGATGCCGATGGTGGCGGCCAGGAAATTGGCGAGGAGCACGGCGCCGAAGCCCACCGAGACCGAGACCCGGGCGCCGTAGACCACCCGGCTGAAGATGTCCCGGCCGAGATTGTCGGTGCCCATCCAGAACTGGGCGCCGGGGGCCTTCATCCGCGCGCCCCGGATGGTCTCGTCGTAGGAGTAGGGGGCGATCAAGTTCGCGAAGATCGCCATGAGGATCATCACCAGGACCAGCACGCCGCCCAGCGCGCCCAGCGGCTTGCGGCGGCAGAAGGTCCAGAGGACGCCGAGCCAGCCGGGCCGGCGCGCGGGCCGGCTGAGCGGGGTGGCGGAGGCGGGAAGGGTCTGGACGTGGTTCGCCATCGGGCTAGTACCGGATCCGCGGGTCGAGCAGGGCGTACATCGCGTCCACCACGAGATTCATGGTGACCACCACCGAGACGATGACCAGGTTCACGCCCTGGATCACCGGGTAGTCTCGCTGGTTGATGGCGTCGAAGAGGAAGCGGCCCATGCCGGGCAGGCCGAAGATCTGCTCGAAGATGACGGTGCCGCCGAGGATCTGGGCGATCTGGATGCCGAGCACGGTCACCACGGGGATCACCGCGTTCTTGAGGCTGTGCTTGGCCACCACCACGCCCTCCCGCAGCCCCTTGGCCCAGGCGGTGCGGACATAGTCCTGGCGCAGCACCTCCAGCAGCATGGCGCGGGTGAGGCGCATGATGGCGGCGGCCGACGCCACCCCCAGGATGAAGGCGGGGAGGATGAATTGCGCGATATGGGCCCACCGGTCCTTGGTGAACTCCGTGAACTGGATGGGCGGGCTCCAGCCCCACCAGATGGCGGGTAAGAGGACGACCAGCGTCGCGATCCAGAACCCCGGCACGGAGAGCCCGAGAATGGCGAGGCTGCGCGCCACGTAGTCGGGGATGGAGTCCTGGCGGATGGCGGCCAGCACGCCGATGGGCAAGGCGATGATGATGGCGAAGATGAGGGCAAGGAATCCCAGCTCGAGGCTCACCGGTAATCGCCGGGCCAGCTCCTCGATCACGGGCCGGCGGGTCCACAGCGACTCGCCGAGATCGCCCCGCACCACCTTCCCCAGCCACTCCCAGTACTGAACGTAGAAGGGGCGGTTGAGGCCCATCTTGGCCCGCAGCTCCTCGAGGTCCTTGCCGTAGGCCTTTTCCTCGAGCATGAGCTGGACCACGTCCCCCGGCAGCAGCCGGGGGAGCAGGAAGACGATGAACGAGGCGATAAGGAGCGACGGGATCGCCACCAGCAGACGACGAAAGACGTACTTCTTCACCGCGCTGCGCGCCCTCGCCCTCGCTCCGCTCGGGGCTGATTTGATCTACGGTCGTCGCAAGCGACGACCTTCATGAGGTGGCTTCGCACTTACTTGTCGAGCCAGGCGGCCATCATGCGCCCGCCGTAGTCGTGGCCGATATTGGGCCCGAAGTTCTTCACATAGGGCTCCCAGGCCGCCATCGCGCTCACCGAGGGGCCGAACAGGATATAGGCCTGCTGGGCCACGTAGCGCTGGATGTCGTAGATGATGTCCTTCCGCTTGGCGACGTCGAAGGTGCGGCGCTGGAGCTTGATCATGTCGGCGAGCTTGGGATCATTGACCCCGGCGGCGTTCAGCGGCTGGCCGGGGAGGTAGTAGCGGTAGAGATAGCTGTCGGGATCGGTCCAGGCGCCGAAGAGCCCGGAGCCCACCTTGTCGAACTTGCCGAAGATGGTGCTCGAGATGAAGGCGCCGTACTCCTTCATCTTGAGGTCGGCATCGATGCCGGCCGCCTTCCAGTTCTTGAGCCCGATCTGCACCGCGTCCACGTAGTCGGGCCCGTAGCCAGGGGTGGTCTCCAGCGGGAACTTGATGCCGTTGGGGAAGCCCGCCTCGGCGAGGAGGCGCTTGGCCCCCGCGGTGTCCTGCTCGTAGAGGCGCCGGCCGTCGGCGGAAAGCTGGTCGATCGGCAGCGCCCAGTCCTTCAGCGCCGCCGGCACCGCGGTGTTGGGCACGCCGTGGCCGAGCGACCACGCATTGGTCTCGAGGACTTCTCGCCAATTGCTGGCGATGCCCATGGCGCGCCGGACGCGGATGTCCTTGAACGGGTCCTGGTCGAGCTTGGGCCAGGTGATGCCGCCGAACACCACGATGTAGTCCTTGGTCTGGAGCTTGGGCTTGCGCTGCTTGGCGACGTCCAGGTCGCTCCGGCGCACCACCATGCCGTACTCCGGTCCGAAGTCGTACTTGCCGGCGAGGAAGGCCGCGAACCCGGAGGCGGGATCGGTGTCGATGGTGATCTCGACATTGTCCACGTAAGGAAGGCCCGACACGAAGTAGTTCGGATTCCGGACGAAGGACAGCCGGGTGCCCGGCTCGTACCGCTCCAGCATCCAGGGGCCCGTCCCGACCACCGACTCCGGCTTCTTGAGGTCGCCGAACTTCTCCACGCACTCCTTGGCCACGATCCAGGTCGAGGTGGAGGCCAGCGCGTCCACGAACCAGGCGAACGGCTCCTTGGTGGTGAACTTGACGGTGTGCTTGTCCACCACCTCGATCTTGTCCAGCGCCTCCAGTGTGCCCCGGTTCGGATTGGTGGTGGCGAGGTACCGCTCGTAGGTGAACTTCACGTCGTCCGCGGTGAGCTCGCGGCCGTTCACCGGCGGCTTGGGATGCCAGCGCACGCCCTTCTTGAGCTTGAAGATGTAGGTGGTCTCGGTGGGCTGGCTCCACGACTCCGCCAGGTCGCCCTCGACCTGCTGGGTGCCGGGCACCACGCCGGAGCCGGCCTTGACCTTCACGAGCCGGCTATAGGCGAAGGACAGCGGAATCATGGTCGAGAACGCCAGGATGGCGTGGGGGTCGAAGTGCGGCGGCTGGACGTGGGAGCGAAGGCGGAAGGTGCCGCCGCGCTTGGGCGTCTGTGCCTCCGCGGGGGCCGCCCGGCCGAGGTCCAGCGCCTGCGCGGTGGCGCCCACCGCCAGGGCCGCTCCGCCCAGCTTCAAGAGGTCGCGACGGCTTACCGAGTTCTCATGCTCTGCCATGGTCAGTCTCCTTCGCGTGAGGGTCGTTCAGCGATCGAGCCAGGCCGCCATGAGGCGCCCGCCGTAGTCGTGGCCGATATTTGGTCCGAAGTTCTTGACGTGGGGTTCCCACGCCGCCACCGCGCTCACCGAGGGGCCGAACAGCACCCAGGCCTGCTGGGCGACGTGACGCTGGATGTCGTAGATGATGTCCCGCCGCTTGGCCACGTCGAACGTGCGGCGCTGGAGCTGGATCATCTCGGTGAGCTTGGGATCGTTGACGCCGCCCGCGTTCAGGGGCTGCCCCGGCACGTAGGTGCGGAAGAGATAGGCGTCGGGATCGTTGTTGCCGCCGCGCAGCGTGGTCATCATCCGGTCGAACTTGCCGAATATGGCGCTGGAGACGAAGGCGCCGTATTCCTTGAGCTTGAGGTCCACCTCGATGCCGGCCGATTTCCAGTTGCGCGCGGTCACTTGTACGGCGTCGATGAAGTCCGGCCCATAGCCCGGGGTGGTGTCCACGGGAATCTTGAGGCCGCCGGGATGCCCTGCCTCGGCGAGGAGCCGCTTGGCCGCGGCGGGATCCCCGTCGTAGAGGCGCCGGGCGTCGGCCGGGAGCTGGTCCAGGGGCAGCGCCCAGTCCTTGAGCGCGGCGGGAATCGCCAGGTTGGGCGCGCCCTGCCCCAGGGACCAGGCGTTGGTCTCGAGGACTTCTCTCCAGTTGCTGGCGATTCCGATGGCGCGGCGGACCCGGACGTCCTTGAAGGGCTCCTGGTCGAGCTTCATCCACGTGATGCCACCGAAGATGACGATGTAGTCCTTGGACTGGAGCTTGGGCTTCCGCTGCTTGACCACGTCGAGATCGCTGCGTCGCACCACCATGCCGTACTCCGGCCCGAAGTCGTACCTGCCGGCGAGAAAGGAGGCCAGGCCCGAGGCGGGATCGATGTCGAGCGTGATGTCCACGCCGTCGGCGTAGGGAAGGCCCGGCACGAAATAGCCGGGATGCCGCACGAAGACGATGCGCGTCCCCGGATCGTAGCGCTCGAGCATCCAGGGTCCCGTCCCGATCACCGACTCCGGCTTCTTGAGGTCGCCGTGCAGCTCCACGGACTCCTTCGCGATGATCCACGTCGCGGTGGAGGCCAGCACGTCGAGGAACCAGGCATAGGGCTCCTTCAAGATGAAGCGAACGGTGTACTTGTCCGGCGCCTCGACGCGCTCGATCTGCTCGAGAATCCCCCGGTTGCCATTGCCCTTGATGGTGAGGAAGCGCTCGTAGGTGTACTTGACGTCCTCGGCGGTCAGCTCGCGCCCGTTGACGGGCGGCTTGGGATGCCAGCGCACGCCCTTGCGCAGCTTGAAGACATAGGTGGTGTCGTTGGGCTGGCTCCAGGATTCCGCGAGGTCTCCCTCGAGGGGCTGGGTGCCCGGCACCACCGAGGGCCCGGCCTTCACCTTGACGAGCCGGCTATAGGCGAAGGACAGCACGAGCATGGTGGAGAACGCGATGGTCTGGTGCGGGTCGAAGTGTACCGGCGGAACGTGGGAGCGCAGGCGGAAGATGCCCCCGCGCTTCGGGGTCTGCGCCTCGGCGGACGCGGGCCCGCCGAGGTCGAGCACGGTGCCGGCGGCCCCGGCCGCGGCGGCGCCACCGCCGAGCTTGAGGAGATCCCGGCGGCTGAGATCTTGGCCCACGAAGGCGCTTACCGGTCCAGCCAGGCGGCGGTGAGACGGCCGCCCTGGTCGTAGCCCAGGTTGGGGGAGTAGTTCTTGACGGCGCCGTCCCAGACGAAGACGTAGACACCCGAGGGCATCTGCACGTAGTACTGCTGCTTCGCGAGATAGCGCTGGATGTCGAAGAGGACCTCGCGCCGCTTGGCCGGATCCGGCGTGCGCCGCTGCCGGACGAGCATGTCGGCGACCACGGGATCATTGATGAGGCCGTGGTTCTTGGTCTCGCCCGGGTAGTACTGACCGTAGAGGAAGTTGTCCGGATCGAGGAACGGCGTCTGGGGCCCGAAGGCCATGGCGTCGTACTTGCCGTAGAAAGTCGTGGAGATATAGGCGCCGTATTCCTTCTGGTTCAGCTTGGCGTCGATGCCCACCGACTTGAGGTCCTTGAGGATGAGCTGCATCTGATCGACCAGCACGGTGGAGCCGTAGGTGGTGAAGTCCAGCGTGGCCGAGAACCCGTTGCCCAGGCCGGCCTCGGCCAGGAGTTTCTTGGCCGCGGCGGGATCGTGCTTGTACCACTGCGCGCCCTCCCCGAGCTGATCGAAGGGGATGGCCCAATCCCGGAGCGCGGCGGGCACGGGCGGGTTGAGCGCGCCCACGCCCTCGAAGGTGTTCTCGATATAGGCCTGGCGATTGATGGCCAGCGACATCGCGCGCCGCACGCGGACATCGCTGAAGGGCGCCTTGTCGGTGCGCATGTAGATGTGGCTCATCACGTTGGACGGCGACTCCATGGTGCGCAGGCCCGGCCGGCGCTGCTTGAGCACGTCCTTGATCTGCACCCAGTCCACCCGGTTGATGGTGCCGGGGTTCTCCCAGCCGAGGTCGTACTTGCCGCCGAGGAAGGCGGCCATGCGCGAGGCGTTGTCCTCGTCCACCACCGCCTCCACCTTGTCGATGTAAGGCTGTCCCGACACGAAGTACCCAGGATGGCGGACATAGGTGAAGCCCACGTTGGGGCGATAGGAATCGAGCATCCAGGGGCCGGTGCCGATCACGGCTTCCCACTTCTTGAGGTCACCGAACTTCTCCACCGCTTCCTTGGCGATGATGCAGGCCGCCATGGGATTGGCGAGCACGTCGAGGAACCACACGAAAGGCTCTTTCAGGGTGAAGCGCACGGTGTACTTGTCGAGCGCCTCTACCTTGTCCACCGAGGCGAGCATGTACGCGTTGGCATTGCCCTTGACGGTGCGGAAGCGCTCCATCGAATAGACGACGTCGTCGGCGGTGAGCTCGCGCCCGTTGACCGGAGGCTTGTTCTGCCACCGCACCCCGCGCCGGAGCTTGAACACGTAGGTGTTCTCGCTGGGCTGGCTCCAGGACTCGGCGAGGTCGCCCTCGATGGGAAAGGTGCCGGGCGCGACGCCGGGGCCGGCCTTGTGCTTCACGAGCCGGCTATGCGTGAAGGTGAGCGCGGTATGCGTCTTGTACGAGATCTGGAGCTGAGGGTCCCAGTGGGGCGGGTCCCAGAGCCGCACGGAGAGCGTGCCCCCGCGCTTGGGCGCCTGTCCCCAGGCGGCGGAAGGAAGCGAGGTCGCGGCGGCGGCGGTGGCGAGCGCGCCTCCAGTCAGGCCCAGCCATTGCCGGCGGGTCACGGGCGGCGTCGTGGTCGTGGTGTCGATCCGATGCATTCGATCTCCTCGATGGTCGTGGGTTACCGATCGAGCCAGGCGGCCATGAGGCGGCCGCCGTAGTCATAGCCGTGATTGGGGGCGTAGTTCTTCACCGCGCCGTCCCAGACGGCCACGTGGGTGGGAGAGGGGATCTGCACGTAGTACTGCTGCTTGGCGAGGTACTTCTGGATGTCGTAGACAATCTCCCGCCGCTTTGCGAGATCCTGGGTGCGGCGCTGGCGGATCAGCATGTCGGCCACGACGGGATCGTTGATGTGGCTCTGGTTCTTCAGCTCGCCCGGGTAGTACTGGCCGTACAGGTGGTTGTCCGGCTCCTGGAAGCCGGTCTGGGGCCCGTAGGCCAGCGTGTCGAACTTTCCGTAGAACGTGGTGGAGATGTAGGCGCCGTACTCCTTGGTGACGAGCTTGGCGTCGATGCCGACGTCCTTCAGGTTCTTGAGGACGAGCTGGCAGCCGTCCACGAGGATGGTGGACCCGTAGGTGGTGAACTCCACCGTCGCCGAGAAGCCGTTGGGGACCCCCGCCTCGGCGAGGAGCTTCTTCGCCGCCGCCGGATCGTACTTGTAGTAGGCCAGCCCCTCGCCGAGCTGGTCCATGGGAATGGACCAATCGCGCAGCGCCGCCGGCACGGGGGGATTCACCACCCCCACGCCCTCGTAGATGGCGTCGATGATGCCCTTGCGATCGATGGCCATGGACATGGCCCGGCGCACCCGCACGTCGCTGTAGGGCGCCTTGTCCGTGCGCATCGAGATGTGGCTCACCACCGGCGTGGTGAACTCGACCGTCTGGAGCCTCGGACGCTTCTGCTTGAGCACGTCCTTGATCTGGACCCAGTCCACCCGGTTGATGATCCCCATGTACTCCCAGCCGAGGTCGTACTTGCCGGCGAGGAACGCCGCCATGCGGGAGGCATTGTCCTCATCCACGAAGACCTCGACGCGGTCGATGTAAGGGAGCCCCGCCACGAAGTAGCCCGGATTCCGCACCAGGGTGTAGCCGACATTGGGTCGATACGAGTCGAGCATCCAGGGCCCGCTCCCGATCAGTGACTCGTGGCGCTTGAGGTCGCCGAACTTGTCCACGCACTCGCGTGCGATGATCGGTACCGCGTGCGAGTTGGCCAGCATGTCGAGGAGCCAGACGTAAGGCTCTTTCAACGTGATCCGGACGGTGTAGCGGTCCGGCGCCTCCACCTTGTCCACCGACGAGAGCATGTAGGCGTTGGCATTGCCCTTGACGGTGCGGAACCGCTCGATCGAGTAGACCACGTCCTCCGCGGTGAGCTCGCGCCCGTTCACCGGGGGCTTGTTGTGGAAGCGCACGCCCCGGCGCAGCTTGAAGAGGTAGGTCAGCTCGTTGGGCTGGCTCCACGACTCGGCCAGATCCCCCTCGATCTGGAAGGAGCCTGGTGCGACGCTGGGCCCCGCGCGGTACTTGAGGAGCCGGCTATGGGTGAAGGAGTAGGCGATGTGGGTCTTGTACGAGATGGTCTGATGCGGATCCCAGTGGGGCGGGTCCCAGGCGCGGACATTGACGGTGCCGCCCCGCTTGGGCGTCTGCGCATGGGCCTGGCCGTGGGGCAGGTACGGAGCCACCGCGGCGCCCGCGGCCAGCACCCCGCCGAGCCGTAGCGCGTCGCGCCGGCTAAGGTTCCTGTCTCTGTGGGTCGACTGCGACTTTTCCGTCCCCATGGTGGGGTCCTCCTTGGCGTCATCCTTGACGCGAGGCATGGGCGGGCGGCGGCGAATTTGCGACACTTTGGAGGGAAAGCCCCGGGAAGTCAAGCGGGACCTTGGCCCGGAGTCCCTCGTCGGCTATCATCCTGGCGATGCAATCCGGACACGGTCGCCCGCGACCCACCGAGAACGCGCAGCTCACCCATGTCGGGCCCGGAACGCCGGCCGGTGAGATGCTGCGGCGCTACTGGCAGCCGGTCGGATTGTCCGCCGATCTGGGGGATCTGCCCCGTCCCATCCGCGTCCTGGGCGAGGATCTGGTGCTCTTCCGGGACGGGCGCGGCCGGCCCGGGCTCCTGGATGCCCATTGCTGCCACCGGGGCACCTCGCTGGAGTATGGCCGCGTCGAGGCCGAGGGGATCCGGTGCTGCTATCACGGATGGCTCTTCGACCCCGAGGGGCGCTGCCTGGAGCAGCCCTGCGAGCCTGCCGAGAGCACCTATCGCGACCGGGTGCGGCAGCCCTGGTATCCCTGCCGCGAGTACCACGGGCTCGTCTTTGCCTATCTCGGGCCGCTCGACCGCATACCCGTCCTGCCGCGCTATGACCTGATCGAGGACGGGGAGGGGGTCGTGGTTCCCGACGGGACCAGCTATGGCCTGGGGGGCGGCGAGATCATCGAGTGCAACTGGCTCCAGATCTACGAGAACGTGATGGATCCCTTCCACGTCGCGGTGCTGCACTCCGTGTTCAGCGGGGGCCAGTTCTCCGACGCCATGAATCTCCGGCCGCAGGTGAGCTGGGAGGAAGCCGAGGCGGGCATGCGCTCGACGCAGGACCGCGAGCTCCCGGACGGCCATCTCTTCCGCCGCGTGACCGAGATCCTCCTGCCGAATATCCGGATCGTCCCCAGCGTGGCCGCCGGCAGCCCCGGGGAAGGCTTCGAGCGAGCGCGGCATATCGGCTGGATCCTGCCCATCGACGACACCCATACCCGGATGTACTCGCTCCTGCGGGTGCCCGTGCGCGACGGCCGCCCGGTCTTTCCGCCCCGCGCGCGTCATGGGGGCAAGCTCTGGGCCGAGCTCACCGAGGAAGAGCATCACCGGATGCCCGGAGACAAGGAAGCCATCGTGAGCCAGCGGCCGATCGCCATTCACGCGCTGGAGCACCTGGCCACCACCGATCGCGGCGTCATCCTGACCCGCCGCATGGTCGCGCGCGCCATCGACGCGGTGTCCGGGGGACACGATCCCGCGGGTGTGCGGCGCGATCCCGGCGCGTCCCTTATCACCACCGTTGCCGGCAATGCCGTGCTCGCGACCGCGGCGCGGCGCTGAGAGAGGAGAGTCAACGTGTTCGAGCGTTATAGCCCGACCATCTTCCTGGACAAGCTCTTCACCGAGGCCGTCATGGCGGGGTGGATCGTCACCCTGCTGGGTGCCGGCATCCTGCTCCTGGCCGGCGCCTGGTGGTCCTTCACCCAGGACGCGTCCCAGCAGAGCCCGCGCTCGGGTCTCTGGCGGGGCCTCTGCACGCTCGGATTCGTGGCCTTCCTGGCGGGGATCGGCTGGCAGCTGGTCGGCTACGTCCGCTTCGGCATTCTCAACTGGTAGGCGGCCAGGGAATCTTCATCGCGTCCAGCCGTCGCAGGCGATCCTGACCCAGCGCGCGATCGTAGACGTCTCCCAGCGCTTCCGCCGTCCACCCCTCCGCTCGCGTGGCGGTGCGCAGCGCCGCGGGATGCGAGAAGATCGTGACCTCGTTGCCCCGCACCCCGATCACCTGGCCGGTGATGTGCGCGGCGCGGTCGCTGGCGAGGAATACCACCACCGGCGCGATGGCCTCCGGGGGCGTGGCGGTGGCGGCGCCGCGGCGCTCGTCGGGCAACCGCTGGGTCATGCGGGTGTCGGCGGTGGGCGAGATCGAGTTCACCGTGACGCCGTACTTCGCCATGGCGAGCGCGGTGGAGCGCGTGAGCCCCACGATGCCCTCCTTGGCCGCCGAGTAGTTGGGCTGCCCCGGGCTGCCCTCGAGACCGGCCGCGGAGGTGAAGGTGATGATGCGCCCCTGGCGCTTCTCCCGCATGTGGCGCGTGGCGGGCTGCATCACGGTGAAGTGGCCCTTGAGGTGGACCGCCACCACCGAGTCCCACTCCTCCTCGCTCATGTTGAAGATCATGCGCTCCTTGAGAATGCCCGCGCAGCACACCGCGATGTTGAGATCGCCGTAGGTGGAGAGCGCCCGGTCCACGATGGCGCGCCCGCCCGCCATGGTGGCCACGCTGTCGGCGCTGGCCACCGCTTGCCCGCCCGCGGCCACGATCTCGCGCACCACCGCCTCCGCGGGGGCGCTCGAGGGCTCGCGGCCGTCGACGCTGACGCCATAGTCGTTCACCACCACCCGCGCGCCGGCTCCCGCCAGCCCCAGCGCCACCGAGCGGCCGATGCCGCTGCCCGCGCCCGTCACCACCGCGACCTTTCCCTCGAGGAGTGGCATCGTGGCGCTCAGGCGGGACCGAAGCCGACCATGGTCTGTTCTCCCACGACGACGGGGCGGAAGCGGACGGGAAGGCCGGCGCGCAGGGAGTCGAGCGGAACCTCCACCACCCGGCCCAGGAGCGAGACGCCCTCGGAGAGCTGCACCACTGCCACCGCATAGGGTGTCTCGCCCGTGTGCCCGCGGGGCGCGACCCGGATCACCGTGTAGGAGGCCACCGTGCCGTCGCCCTTGAGGGGGACGGTGTCCCATGCGTGCTTGCCGCAGGTCGCGCAGAGCTCCTTGGGCGGGATGGCGAGCTCGCCGCATTCCCGGCATCGGATGCCGGTGAGCCGGCCGGCGCGCACTTCCGCGAAGAAGCGCTGCAGCGTCACCACCTCGTCAGTCACGGCCGAACAAGCTCACGAGCACGGTGGCGGTATTCCCGCCAAGGGTGTGAGTGAGCCCGGTCCGGGCGCCCTCGACCTGCCGCGGCCCCGCCTCGCCGCGGAGCTGGGTGACGATCTCGGCGATCTGGGCGGCGCCGGTGGCCCCGATGGGATGGCCCTTGGACTTGAGCCCGCCCGAGGGGTTGATCGGGATCTTGCCGCCGATGCTGGTCCAGCCCTTCTCGGCCGCCATGCCGCCCGTGCCCGGCTCGAAGAAGCCCAGACCCTCGGTGGCCACGATCTCGGCGATGGTGAAGCAGTCGTGGAGCTCGACCACGTCCACGTCGCCGGGCCCCCGTCCGGCCTGCATGTAGGCGCCCGCCGCCGCGCGCTCGGTGGCGGCCACCCGGGCCAGATCCCGCTTCTCGGCGATGAACATGGTGTCGGTGGCGGCATGCGTTCCGAGCACCCAGACCGCCCGCCGGTGATTCCGCGCCACCTTCTCGGACGCCAGGATCACCGCCGCCCCGCCGTCGGTGAAGGGACAGCAATCGAAGAGCTTGAGCGGATCCGCGACGTAGGCGCTCTTCATGACGGTCTCGAGGCTGATCTCCTTCCGGAACTGCGCCTTGGGATTGTGCACCCCGTGGCGGTGATTCTTCACCGCCACGTGCGCCATCTGCTCCTCGGTGGTCCCGTACTTGTCCATGTGGGCCCGCGCGATGAGGGCGAAGACGCCGGGAAAGGTGAGGCCGGTGGGTTGCTCGTAGGCGGCGTCCGAGCAGTACGCGAAGAACTCGGTGGCGTGGTCGGTGGGCACGTGCAGGATGCGCTCCGCCCCTCCCACGAGCACCACGTCCGACACCCCCGCGCCGATCTCCATCACCGCGTGGCGGAACGCCGCGTGGCTGGTGGCGCAGGCGTTCTCGATGCGGGTGGTGGGGATGGTGGGGAGGCCCAGGAGGGTGGCGGCGAGCGGTCCCATGTGCAGCTGGCGCTCGCTCTCCCCCCCGGTGACATTGCCGAAGTAGAGCGCCTGGATGGCGCGGGGATCGATCTCCGCGTCCACGATGGCGTCGCGGGCAGCCTCGGCGAAGAGCTCCGCGCTCGAGCGATCGTGCTTGCCGAACTTGGTGACGCCGACTCCGATCACGGCGACGCGGCGCATCCGAACCTCCAGAGGAAAGGGGTGGAAAAGAGCTCGGGATCAATGATACCGCGGGGTGGGCGGAGGCCAACCCGCTAATACTGTGGCAGGTACCGGGGGTGCGTGCTAACGTGGCCGCGGCGCATTCACGAAGGAGCGCTCGACCTGAATCTCGACGAGATCCTGATGCTGTTGCTGGCCCTGGTCTCCGGCGTCCTGCTCTTTGTGGGCCTGGCGCAGGCGCTCGAGGGCCGTCCGCGACGCCCTTCCCCCCGGCGCGCATCCCATCGCCCCTTCGGCCTCCGGAGCTTCAGCGCGGAGGAGCGCGTGCTCGAGCACCGGGCGCGCGGCGCGCGGCCCGCCGGCTCGAGCCCGTTCGCGACCCCGCCGCCCCGCCCCGTCGTCGAGACGCCCCGCGCGACCTGGCCGTCCCGCCGCGCGGAAGGAGAGCGGCCGGCGCCGGAGCAGACCTCGCTCCTTGACGCGGGCCCCTCCGGAGAGCCGCCTCTCGCTTCGACCGCCCCCGTCGCGCCCGCATCCGAGGCGCCGTCGATGGGCTCGCCGTCCGCCGAGCCGGCGCCCTCTCGCCTGGAGACGTCGGTGTCCGAGGTCAACGCGGTCACCCCGCGCCGCCTCTCGATGCCCGCGCCGGTGGAGGAAGAATCCGCCCTGACGGAGCCGATCCCCGAGGTCCAGGAAGGGGCTGAGGTGATGGCCCCGGCGGCGGCCGATCCCATGCCGGTCGCGGCCCCGGCGGAGCCGACGCCGCCCGATTCCGCGGCGGCAGCCTCGCCGAGTGACGCGTCCGAGCCCGCGGTGGCGCCGGCTCCGCTCTCGCTGTCCCCGGCGCTCGTCGTGGAGTGCGCGCGTCTCTTGAAGGCGGGGCGGCCCGCGGAAGTGCGCATGCTGGCCGAGCCTCTGCTCAAGGGACGTGGCCGGGGGCGGGCTCGCACGCCGGCGTCCTACGATCGCGCGCTGCTCTGGAGCCTGGTCGGGCTCGCGCTCCGCGAGGAGGATGACGGGGCGGGCCTTCGCGCGGCATTCGAGCAGGGCGTCCGCGCGCTGCCAAAGAGCGATGGGGACCGTCCCGATCCCGCCGTGCTGGCCCTCACGGAATCGCTGGGCGGCCAGCTCCTGACTCTCGGCGAGACCACCGCCGACGCCTCCGGCGCCTCCCTCGCCACCCTCCGCCTGTCGGTGGGGCTGCTGCGCGGCGCCGCGGTGTGCGAGCCCGGCACGGATGCCGGCCCGGCCGAGGCCGAAGGGGCCGACGTCGGCGGTGGGGACGAGCTCCCGTCCTGGGGCAAGGCGCTCCGCGCGCATCTCGCCGTCGAGCGCGCGCGCGACGCGCTGGCCGGCGCCTGCACGCAAAAGGTCATCGCGCTCCTCGAGCGCGATGACCGGGCGGGCGCGCACCGGTGGATACAGGAGGTGGCCGGCTGGGACGAGCTGGGCGGCCGCATGGAAGATCTGGAGAATCCGTACTGGAAGGCGGTGCACGCCGAGGTGGCCGGGCTCACGAGCCAGGCGCTGGAGTCCAGCGACGACCTCGACGCCGCGGTGCGCGCGCTGCAGAGCGCGGAAGCCGTGGTCCGCGGGCTGCCGGCATCGGCCTCCCCGCAGCTGGGTGAGCTGCGCCGCCGTCTCTGGTGGAGCTATACCAAGCTGGGCGTCCAGCGCATGGAGGGCGGCGACGAGGGGGCGGCGCTGGAGCCGCTCTATCATGCGCTTCGCCTGGCCGAGGGCGACGCGGACCGCGAGACGGAGACGCGCCGCTCCCTCGCCCAGGGCCTGGACGCGCTGGCGGCGCGGGCGTCGGACGCCATCGCGGAGCGGCTGGGCGCCGGTGACCACGCCGCCGCGGAGTCGGCCGGCCAGGCGCTATGCCGCGCCATCGATCGCGGGCTCGCCGAGGGCGTGTCGCAGGAAGAGCTGGCGGGGGCGCTCGACAAGCGCCAGCGCGCGATGGGCCTCATCGCCCAGGCCGACGCCCGATGAGCGATCTGGGCCCCGCGCTCACGCTCGGGGACCTGCTGGACGCGGCCGCGGCCCGCTATCCCGAAGGAGAGGCCGTTGTTTTCCGCGATCAACGCGTGACGTATCGCGAGCTGAAGCGTCGCTCGGACGACTTCGCCCGCGGGCTCCTGGACCTGGGCCTCCGGCCCGGAGATCACATCGTCCTGTGGATGCCGAACCGCAGCGAGTGGAACGTCGCCAATCTGGGCATCGCCAAGATCGGCGCGGTGACGGTGACGTGCAACAGCCGCTACAAGGCCCTGGAGGTCGAGTACGTGCTGCGGCAGTCGGACGCCGCCGCCCTCATCATGGTGGACCGCTTCGCCGCCGCCAAGGTGGACTATCTCGCCATCCTCGACGAGCTGCTTCCGGAAGCGAGGGAGCCGGGGCCGCTGCGCAGCGCGCGGTTCCCCGCGCTCCGCCACGTGGTGGTGCTGGGAGAAACGGTGCCCGCCGGCGCCCGCGCCTTCGAGGCGGTGGAGCGCGCGGGGAGCCGGCCGGGCGCGCCCGCGCTGGGCGGCATCTCGGTGCGGCCCGACGATCCGGTGGAGATGCTCTACACGTCGGGCACCACCGGCGAGCCGAAGGGCTGCCTCCTCTCGCACGGCAACATGTACTACAAGTGCCGGGTCTACGTGGATCTTCACCGCTGGACCCACGCCGACCGCTACCTCGTGCCGGTGCCGTACTTCCACATCTTCGGCTCCATGGGCGGGGTGGCCGCCAACTGCCTCGCCGGCTCCACCCAGGTGGTGATGGAGGTGTTCGACGCGGGGGAGGCCATGCGGCTCATCGAGGCCGAGGGCGTGACCATCTTCTCGGGCGTGCCCACCATGTTCATCACCATGCTGGGCCACCCCGCCTTCGGGAAATACAACCTCTCGTCGCTGCGCACGGGCTCCATCGGGGCGGCGCCGGTGCCGGTGGAGATCATGCGGAAGATCCTCGATCGCGAGGCCGGCCTCGGCATGGACGCCCTCGTGGTGTACGGGCTCACCGAGGCCACCGGAGGCACGCACTGGACGCGCGCGGGCGACCCCATCGAGAAGCGGGTGGCCACGGTGGGGGTGCGCACGCCCGAGATCGAGGACCGCATCGTGGATCCCGTGACCGGTCGCCCGCTGCCCTCGGGCCAGGAGGGCGAGGTCTGCGTCAAGGGATCGACCCTCATGCTGGGCTACTACAAGAAGCCCGAGGCCACCGCCGACAAGATCCGCGACGGGTGGCTGCACACGGGCGACATGGGGATCAAGGACGCCGACGGCTATCTCCGCATCACCGGCCGCGTCACCGACATGATCATCGTGGGCGGATTCAATACCTATCCGGCCGAGATCGAGAACTTCTACCTCCGCCATCCCGGCATCCTCGACGTGTCCATCGTGGGCGTGCCGGATCCGGTGATGGGCGAGGTGGTGATGGCCTTCGTGATTCCCCGGGCGGGGCACCCGCTGTCGCCGGAAGACGTGGTGGCCTTCGCGCGCGACCGGATCGCCAACTTCAAGCAGCCGCGCTACGTGGAGATCGTGGACCAGTTCCCGCTCACCGGGTCGGGGAAGGTCCAGAAGTTCAAGCAGAAGGCCTACGCGGTCGAGAAGTACGACCTGAAGGGCCCCTAGCCCCGCTCGGGGGCGGGGGGTTATTCCAGCGACCTCTTCCGGATCTCCTCGAGGTCCTGGAGCGGCACCCGCGAGAAGCTCTCCACCACGCCGGGGTCGAAGTGCGTGCCCGCGGAGCGCTGGATCTCGAGACGCGCCTCCTCGAAGGAGATCGCGCGCGAGTAGGGCCGGTCGAAGGTCATGGCGTCGAAGGCGTCGGCCACCGCGAAGATGCGCGCGCCCACGGGGATGGCCTCGCCCTTGAGGCGCTGGGGGTAGCCGGTGCCGTCCCAGCGCTCGTGATGGTGGTACACGATGGGCACCGCCGGCCGCAGGAAGGGGATCTGCTCCACGAGCTGGCGTCCGATCTCGGGATGCGTGCGCATGATCTGCCACTCCGCCGGCGTGAGCGGCCCCGGCTTGAGCAGAATGGCGTCGGGAATGCCGATCTTGCCGATGTCGTGCAGCAGCACGCCGTGCTCGAGGTTTCTCAGGTCCTTCTCGTCGGTCATCCCGTGATTGCGCGCGATGATGAGCGAGTAGCCGCGCACCCGGCGCGAGTGCGCCTGGGTACCGAGGTCGCGGGTGTCGATGGCGGACCCCAGCGCCTCCAGCGTGCTGCGGTAGGTTTCCTCCAGCGCTCCCAGCGTGGTCTCCAGGTCGCGGGTTGCCTCGGCCACCCGCTGCTCCAGCAGGGTGTGGTACTCGCGGCGCTCGATGATGAGCTCCCGGTGCTCCAGGGCCCGCTCGGCGGCGATGAGGAGCTCGTCCATGTTCACCGGCTTGAGGATGAAGTCGTAGGCGCCGAACTTCAGGCTCTCCACCGCGGTCTGGATGTCCCCCACGCCGGTGAGGACCAGGAAGGCCGCGTCGGGATCGATGGTGCGCGCCTGCCGGAGGAACTCGAGCCCGTTCATCTCCGGCATGTCCACGTCGGTCACGGTGAGCGGCGGCCGGTCGGCGGCAAAGCGCTCCAGCCCCGCCGCGCCGTTGGCGGCCTGGGCGCAATCGTAGCCGCTGCCGGTGAAGAACTCGGACAGGACGCGCCGGATCTGGCGGTCGTCGTCCACGATCAGCACCCGGCGGTCGCCGCCCACCTGGCTCACGGCTGGCGCCCGGTCCGGCGCGGGAGAGGGGCGGCGCCCACGTCCTCGAACACCGACACGCGGTTCTTCCCCGCGCGCTTGGCCGCGTAGAGGGCCTCGTCGGCGGCGCGGATGAGATCCTCGGCGGCCGGCTCCACGTCCTCGGGCAGCGCGGCGATGCCGAAGCTGGCGGTGACGCGGCGGCCGTTCGCGAAGGGATAGGTGGTGAGCACCTGCCGGATGCGGTCGGCGTACAGCCGCGCCCCCGCCTTGGAGGTCTCCACCAGGAGCACCGCGAACTCATCCCCGCCGTAGCGGCAGATCACGTTGATGCCGCGCGAGTACTTGAGGAGGATGTCGGCCATGTCGCGCAGGGTCTCATCGCCGGCTCCGTGGCCCAGCTCGTCGTTGATGTCCTTGAACGCGTCGAGGTCGATGAGCATCACCGACACCGGATGGCTGAACCGGCGGTAACGCGAGACTTCTTCCTCGAGCCGGATGGAGAAGAAGCGGCGATTGTAGAGCCCGGTGACCTCGTCCTTGAACGAGAACTCCTTGAGGCGCGCATTGCTGGACTCCAGCTCCTTGTAGGCGTTCTCGAGCCGCTGGGCGAAGGTGTTGATCTCGTTGCCCTGCTCCTCGATCTCCCCGAGGATCCGTGAGAAGGAGCCCATCATCTTCCCCGTTTCCGGGGGCGCGGCGGTGGCTTCGAGCGCCGGGCGGGCGGGCGTCTTCCGCGCCAGGGCCAGCCCGCCGGTGAGGGTCAGGAGCACGACGACGCCCACCAGCGCTTCGGCGGCCACCAGGGCCACTCGACCCATGCCCGGCGCCAGCAGCGGACGCAGCTCGAGCTCGAGAAGCAGGAAGAGGCCGGCCAGCGCGACGATCGCCGCCGCGGCGAGCCCGACGGCGCCGGTCCAGAAACGGGGGCTCGTGACGGTACCCATGGATTTCAGGCATCAAGGATAGCGGGTCTCCCCGTGAAGCGGACGAGCTATTTTCACGCCGCCGAGGCTCCCTTGACGGGGCGGCGAGGCGTGGGGTAGGGTAAGGCCACACGATGGAAATCTCGAAAGTCGTCAATGTTGACAGGCAGATTGACTGCATCGGGCTCTTTTGTCCCATGCCGATCGTGAAGACGCGCGAGGCCATCCGCGAGATGACGGTGGGGCAGGTTCTGGAGATGAGCTCCGACGATCCCGCCTCCGACGCGGACATGAAGACCTGGGTCGCGCGCTCGGGCCACGAAATGATCGGTGTCTCCCGGGAAGGAGCCGTCTACCGGTTCCTGGTCCGGAAGACGCGGTAGGGGCGTGGAGGCCGGCGGAGAATCGCCCGGCCGCGTCTATCTCGACTACGCCGGCTTCTCGCCGGTGGATCCCCGAGTCCTCGCCGTGATGCGCCCGTTCCTCGAGGCCGGCATCGGCAACCCTTCCGCCCGCCATTCCCTGGGGGCCGAGGCGCGCGAGTCCTTGGAGGCCGCCCGCCTCAAGGTGGCGCGACTCGTCGGCGGCGCGGCGGGCGGGATCGTCTTCACCTCCGGCGCCACCGAGGCCAATAACCTCGCCATCAAGGGCATCGCGCTGCGCGCCGGAGAGCGCGGCCGCCACGTGATCGCGTCCTGCGTGGAGCACATCTCCGTGCTCAACGCCTGCCGCGAGCTGGAAAAGGGCGGCGCGGCGGTCACCCTTCTGCCCGTGGACGGCCAGGGGCGCGTGGATCCCGAGGCACTGCGCCGCGCGCTGCGACCCGAGACCGCGCTGGTGTCCATCGCGGCCGCGAACGAGGAGATCGGCACGCTCCAGCCGCTGGCGGAGCTGGCGCGCGTCACCCGCGCGGCTCGAGTGCCGTTCCACGTGGACGGGGTGGGGGCCATCGGGCGCACCGCGCTGGCCGCGGAGCCGCTCGGCGTCGATCTCCTCACGCTCTCCGGCAATGACGTCTATGGCCCGCCCGGCACGGGGGCACTGTGGGTGCGGCCCGGCGTGAAGCTCGCGCCGCAGATTCTCGGCGGCGGCCAGGAGGTGGGGCTGCGCTCGGGGACGGAGAACCTCCCCGCGCTCGTCGGGCTGGGAGTCGCCGCCGAGCTCATCAGGACGGAATCCGCTCACGGGGAGCCCGCGCGGCTCGCCGCGCTGCGCGATCGGCTGCTGGAAGGCGTGCTGGAGGCGGTGCCCGACTGTCGCGTCACCGGCCCGCGGGACCATCGCCTCCCGCATCATGCGAGCCTGGTCGTGGCCGGCGTCAAGGCGGACAGCGTGCTGCTGGACCTGGATCTCGCCGGCATCGCCGCCTCGTCGGGCTCGGCCTGCGCGACCCTCACCCAGACGCCCTCGCATGTGCTGCGGGCCATCGGCTGCACGGCCGCCGAGGCGGAAGGCTCCCTCTGCTTCACGCTCGGCCGCTGGAGCACCGCCGCGGAGGTGGACCTGCTGCTGGATCGGCTGCCGGCCATCATCGCCCGCCTCCGTGTCCTCGCCGGCGACCCCGCGCCCGCCGCGCCGAGCATCCCCGCCGCACGCAGCGTGCCCGCCTCCTCTCGCGCTCCGAGCACCCGGAGCGCCTCCGCGCCCCGTCCCGCCCCGTGACGGCCTGGCGTCGCCTCGTCCTCTGGGACGTCGACGGGACCCTTCTGTCCGCGCGTGGCGCGGGGCGGAGGGCGCTCGGGCGCGCGCTCGAGCGCGTCTACGGAACCGCCGGGCTCATCGACGGGTACGACTTCCGGGGCAAGACCGATCCGCGCATCGTGCTCGATCTCATGGGCGCGGCGGGCCTTGCCGACGCCGCCATCCGCGCGGGCCTCGACGAGTGCTTCGAGCTCTACGCGCGCGGGCTGGCGGCCGAGATCGGCGACGGCAGCGGCGTCAAGCTCCTCCCCGGCGTGGCGGAGCTGGTCCGGCGGCTCCACACGACGCCCGGGATCATGCAGGGGCTCCTCACCGGCAATATCGAGGAGGGCGCCCGCATCAAGCTCGAGCCCACCGGGCTCCATCCCTTTTTCCGGACCGGCGCCTATGGCTCCGATCACGCCGATCGGCGGCAGCTCCCCTCGCTGGCGGCGCGGCGCGCGGAGGCCCTGGTGGGCCATCGCTTCGCTCCCGGCGACGTGCTCGTGATCGGCGACACGCCGCTGGACGTGGAGTGCGCGCGCGCCTTCGGCGCCGTCGCGGTCTCGGTGGCCACCGGCTTTCATCCGCGCGAAGAGCTGGCCGCGCTGCGCCCCGATCTCCTCTTCGACGACTTCGCCGACGTGGAGCGCGCCGCCGCGCTGCTGGGCTGAGCCCGCGCCGGACGGGCTAGGCGGGCAGCCCGGTGATCTTGATGCCGGAGTTCTTGAGCTTGTAGCGGCGGTTGATGGTGGCGAGCACGGCGGTGATGCCCTCCAGCGGCCCCGCATTGGTGAGCGCCCCCACGTCGATGGCCCGGAGGCCCATGGAGGTCCCCAGCTCGCTCACGCGCTTCTTCGCCTCGGCATCGGCGCCGCAGAGCAGCAGGTCGCACTCGATGGCGTGGTCGGTGGCCGAGAGCTCGTGAGCGGCGATGTGGTGGAAGGCGGCCACCACGCGGGCCTCGGGCCCGAGGAGCTCCTGCGCCACCTCGGCCGCCGATCCGGGCGGCGGCGGGGTGAAGAGGCGGGGCCCACCGAAGGTGAGGGGGACCACCGTGCTCACCACCACCTTGCCCCGGCAGGCGTCCTTGACCTCGGGGAGCGTCGCCGAGAGGCCGTCGGCGGGCACCGCGAGCACCACGACCTCGGCGGCGGCGGCGGCCTCGCGATTGCCGGCGCCCGTGATCCGGGCGCCGGGCACCGCCGCGCTCAGCTCGGCGGCCTTGGCCTGAGCCCGCGCGGGATCCCGCGAGCCGATGACGATCTCGTGCCCCGCCTGCGCCCAGCGCGCGCCGAGCCCCGCGCCTTCCTTCCCGGTGCCGCCGACAATGCCAATTTTCATGATCTCGTCTCTCTTTAGGGTGATCTTGATGAGGGGTTGATCGAGCTAGCGGAAAAGGTCGCGCGAGGGATCGCGGAGCAGCGGGCGGCTGTCGGTCTCGGCCGGGGTCCACTTGACTCCCCGGATGACCGCGACCGGAATGCGATCGAGCTTGCCCATCACCGGCTCGGCGGCGGAGGCCAGCTCGTCCGCGAGCGCGAGGATGGTGGCCTGGAGCACATGGCCGGCGGGGTCGGTCTCGCCCAGATAGCTGACGATGGGCTCGAAGCCGGCCAGCCCCACCGCGACATTGACCAGCCCCTCGCGCCAGGGTCGGCCGAACGTATCCGCGATCACGATGGCCAAGGTGTGGCCGGTGAGCGCGGCGATCCGGGTCCGGAGGGCGCGCGCGGAAGCGTCCGAGTCCACGGGAAGCAGGCAGGCGGTGTCGGCGTCCACGTTGGACTGATCCACGCCCGCATTGGCGCAGATCCAGCCGTGATGCGTCTCGACGATGAGCACGCCCTTGGCGGTGCGCACGATGCGCCGGCTCTCGCCGAGGATCACCTCCACCAGCCGCGGGTCGCGATCGATCTCCAGCGCCAGGGCCTGCGCCCGCGGGGAGACGGTCACCTGATCCAGGCGGACGATACGGCCCTCGGTCTTGGAGACGATCTTCTGGCTCACCACGAGGAGATCCCCGGCCGCCAGGGGTGTGCCCTGGGCGCGGGCGGCGTCCACGATGAGAGGGCCGAGATCGGCGCCCTGCGCGATCTCGGGGAGCCCGCCGACACCGATGACCTCGAAGCGCGCGGGCATGCCTAGTCCGTGGCGCCGAGGCGTGCTGCCATGCCGCGCTCGCGCAGGAGGCGCCCCGCTCTGGTGGCGGTGCCGTACGCAAGGAGCAGGCGGAGGTCCTCGGGCGCATCCACGTCGAGGCCGATCCCGGGGAGCTCCAGCACGGTGGGGACGACCCCCCGGGCGCGTGCCGCGCCGAGGTGATTCGCAAAGGAGGGCTCGCCGAACTTGAGCGGCATGACGTCGGGCGGCGCCAGCAGGACGGCATTGGTCCCGAACCCGGAGCGCGACGGCACGAAGGCCGCACCGGGCGCTTCGCCCAGCGCGGCGAGCAGCGCGCGGATTTCCTCGGCCGACACGCAGGGGACGTCGCCCGGGATGGTGAGGAAGCGGGCGAAGCCGCGCTCCGCCGCCACCCGCTGACCGAGCGCCACCGCCTCGGTGTGCCCGCGGTTGGCGCTCTCGGTGAGGCAGGGCGTCCCGCGCCGGCTCGCCAGCGCCAGCGCCTGGGGATCCCGGGTGACGAGATGCACCGCGACGCCCTCCACCGCATCGAGCGCGTCGAGCACGTCCTCCAGCATGGCCGCGGCGAGGTCGTGGCGCTCCTCCGGGGCGAGCGCGGGGACCAGCCGCTGCTTGGCGTTGACGAGGTCCTTCACCGGCAGCGCCGCGAACACGGTGGGAGCCGAGCCCGTCATGGGAGGAGGGACAGCAGGTGCCGCGCCAGCGCGGTCTCCGCCGCGCGGCCGGTCATGAGCGTGTCGGTCATCGCCGCTCGCGGGCCCGCGGCCTCGATCTCGGGCGCCAGCGCCCGGTCGCGCTCGTCGACCACGAGAATGTCGAGCCACGCGGCGTAGCCGCGCGCCACCCCGGCGGCGGAGACGGGGAGCCCGGCCATGGCCATGAGCCGGCCCGCGGGGCCGGACACCGCGTCGCCGCCGATGATGGGGCTCACCGCGAGGACGGTGGCGCGCGTGGCGGCGAGGGCGGCCGCGATGCCGGGCACGGCCAGGATCGGGCCCACCGAGGTGATGGGATTGGAGGGGCAGACGATCACCGCCCGCGCCTCCGCGATGGCCGCCAGCACGCCCGGCGCCGGCGCCGAATCGGCCGCGCCCGCGTATGCGACCGCGCGGACGTCGGTCTGGGCCTTCTCGCGCACGAAGTATTCCTGGAAGGAGATCCAACCCTCGGGGCCCAGGATGCGGGTGCGCACCGGTTGATCCGACATGGGCAGCACGCGGGCGGGCACGCCCAGGGCGGCCACGATGTCCGCGGTGACCGCGGTGAGGGAGCGCCCCTCGCGGAGAAGACGCGTGCGGTGCAGGTGAGTGGCGAGGTCGCGATCGCCCAGCCCGAACCACGCCGGCTCGCCCAGGCGGGGCATCTGCTCCAGCGCGTGGAAGGTCTCGTCGCGGAGCCCCCAGCCCTTCCGCTCGTCGATGAGGCCCGCCAGCGTGTAGCAGACCGTGTCCAGGTCCGGGGAGATATGCAGGCCCCAGATCTCGGTGTCGTCGCCGGTATTGCCGACGATGGTGAGCTCCGCGGGATCGACCAGCGGCGCCAGCCCGCGCAGCAGCTTGGCCGCGCCGGTGCCCCCGGCGAGAGCGACGATCTTCATCGCGACCTAGCGGCGGCGCCGGCCGGCGGTGGGCGGCGCGGCGGCGCGGCGCGCGGCCTCCGCTCGCCCGGCCATGCTCCAGATGGCGGTGCCGCCGCGCCAGCCGAAGAGACCGATGCCGGGGCGCCCGCGCAAGGCCTCCGGCAGGTCGGCCTCGGGAATGGGAATGAAACCGTTGCGGACCCAGACCCGATCCAGGCTCTGCGGTCGCGTGTAGAGGGTGATGATGCCCTGAGCCTCGGCATGACTCAGGGCATCGTCGAGGAGCCGGGCCGCGATCTCGACGGCGGCGTCCGGATCGGGGGGATCGGAAGCCACCACCACGGGCCCGTAGAGCATGGCCGCGGTGTCCGCCCGCTCGAGCAGGAGGGCTCCGGCGAGCCGATCGCCCGCCCACGCGCCCCAGCCGGCCGACACCGTCGCCGCGGGCGGGAGCCACGCGCCCACGAATCCGAAGAGGTCCCGGGCGTCTGCGCCGGGAACGGGAAGGGCTCGATACACGAGCCCTTCAGGATCGCTACTTCTTGCCAAGCACCGTGTCCTTGAGGCTCTTGGAGAGCCGGAACTTCACCACGCGCTTCGCAGGGATCTTGATGGGCTCGCCGGTCTGGGGATTGCGGCCCATCCGTGCCTTGCGGTTGGCGAGCACCAGGCGCCCGAAGCCGGGAACCACGAAGACGTTCTTCGCCTCCTTGGTCGCGAGCGACAGGAGCTGATCCATCAGCTCGACCACCTGCTTCTTGCTGAGATTGGACTTCTGCGCGAGGTGGCCGATGATGGCGGACTTGGTCATCGTTTTTGCCATGAGGAAAGCCTCCGTGTCAGGGGTTGGGGTTGAAAGGCCGGGTCGAGCGGCGCCTAGTGTCACTCAACCGGCGGACGTCTTCAAGGGGTGCACGAAGCGGAATTGTGACGACGCGGTGAGGCGGCGGTACGAGCCGAAGCGCGCCTCCGCGTCGGCGACATTGTCGAGCGGCGAGGCGTCGTCGTCGTCTTCCGTCTTGTAGACCTTGATGAGCTCGTACTCGGTCGTGCGACGGGCGGGGATGCGACCGGCGTCGCGGACCAGCCGGCGCAGCTCGGCGGGCGGCACCAGCTGGCCGAAGCCCGCGCCGGCCGAGGTGGAGATGGACTCGTTGATGAGGGTGCCGCCCAGATCGTTGGCCCCGCAGGTGAGGAGCTGCTGCGAGAGCTTCGGCCCCTCCTTCACCCACGAGCACTGGATGTTGCGGAAGCTGGGCCCCAGGATGAGCCGCGCGAGCGCGTGCATCTTGATGACCTCGAGCCCGGTCGCGCCCGGGCGCACGCCGGGGACGAGCCCGCGCTGGTACATCGGCGCCTCGGAGTGAATGAGGGAGAGCGGCACGAACTCGGTGAACCCGCCTGTCCGGTGCTGGATTCCGCGCAGGAGGTCCATGTGGCGGATCCAGTGCTCGGGCCGCTCGATGTGCCCGTACATGATGGTGGAGGTGGTGCGAATCCCCAGCGCGTGCGCGGAGGTGATCACCTCCTGCCACTGCTCCACGGTGATGCGGCCCTTGGCGATGACGTCGCGGATCTCCTGGTCGAGGATCTCCGCCGAGGTGCCGGGCAGGGTGCCGAGCCCGGCCGCCTTGAGCTCGCGCAGGTAGTCGGGAATGGCCATGCCCGCGCGCGTGGACCCGTAGAGCACCTCCTCGGGCGAGAAGGCGTGGAGATGCATCTCCGGCACCGCCGCCTTGATGGCGCGGCAGAGATCGACATAGTAGTTGCCGTCGAGCTTGGGAGGCAGCCCGGCCTGGATGCAGACCTCGGTGGCCCCCATCTCCCAGGCTTCGATGGCGCGGCGCACGACCTCGTCGAGGGGGAGGAAATAGCCCTCTTCCTCCCGGTGGTCGCGGCTGAAGGCGCAGAAGGTGCAGTGCTTGATGCAGACATTGGTGAAGTTGATGTTCCGGTTGACGACGTAGGTGACGATCTCGCCGGCCTGCCGGCGCCGCATCTCGTCGGCGACGAGGCAGAGGGCGTGGAGATCGCGGCCTTCCACCTCGGTGAGCCGGATGCCCTCGGCCACCGTGAGCTCCTCGCCGTCCAGGGCACGGCCGAGGATGGTCCGCACGTCGGGTGCCGCCCAGTTCAGGTCCTTGCTGTCCACGGGTCTATGTCCTCCGTACAGAGAGACTACCAGCTTCGCCAGCGCTCCAGGTCTTGACGGACGAGACCGTCGGGACCGACCAGGTCCGCCACGCGCGGGCGGAGCGCGCTGTCCAGGAATTCGGGGCGGGTGGCGTACTCGGGGTAGATGGCGAGGCGCTCGCGGAGCTCGTGGCCGGCCGCCTCGGTGGCCCGGCGCAGCTCCCGCAGCAGGGGCCACGGCCGCTCGGGGTTGATGTGATCGGGTGTCAGCGGCGAGATGCCGCCCCAGTCGTTGAGGCCGCCGGCGGGGAGGCCGCCGTAGCCGGCGTCGGCGAGGTTGGGCGGCGCCTGGATATTCATCTCCGCCCCGAGCAGGAGGCGCGCCACCGCGAGGGTGCGCAGCAGCTCGGGCAGGGTCGGATCCGGCACCCCCCGCATCGGGATGGTGGGCTTGGCCCGGAAGTTCTGGATGATGACTTCCTGGATATGGCCGAACTGCTCGTGCAGGGCGCGAATGGCGACGAGCGCGTCCACGCGCTCGGCATGCGTCTCGCCGATGCCGATGAGGATCCCGGTGGTGAAGGGGATCTGCAGCTTGCCCGCCAGCGCGATGGTCTTGAGCCGGCGCGCCGGCACCTTGTCGGGGGCACGGTCATGCGCCAGGCCGGGGCCGAGCAGCCGCTCGGAGGTGGTCTCCAGCATGATGCCCATGCTGACATTGACCTCGCGCAGCGCGGAGAGATCGCGCTCGGACATGAGGCCGGGATTGGCATGGGGCAGGAGGACGGACTCGCGCAGCACGCGCTCGGCGACGGAGCGCAGATAGGCGAGGGTGGTCCGGAAGCCCAGGCGCCGGAGGAAGTCGCGATGCTCGGGGAAGAGCGCCTCCGGCTTGTCGCCGAGGGAGAATAGCGCCTCCTTGGCCCCCATCCGCTCTCCCGCCTGGACGAGCGCGATCACCTCGTCCGGGGTCATGGTGTGCGCGCCGGGCTGGCCGGGATCCTTCCGGAAGGTGCAATAGCCGCAGTAGTCGCGGCACAGCGTGGTCAGCGGGATGAAGACCTTGGCCGAGAAGGTGAGGCGCCGTCCATGGCCGCGATCGCGGAGCGCCGCCGCGGGGGCGAGCAGCTCGGGGAGCCGCTCGTCCGGCGTGGCCAGGAGCGTCTCCGCCTGCGCCGCGTCCAGCGGGCGGCCGGAGACGGCGCGGGCAAGCGCGCGGTCGAGCGCGCTCATGGAGCGAAGCTCCAGTGGCTGATGCGGGCCGGCGTCACCTTGATCATGGTGCCGGGTTCCGGGGCCAGTCCCATGGTCCGGTATTGCGGGTACTTGTCGAGCAGAAGCTCGGCGGCGCGCCGGTAGTCCGGCCCGCCGGTGAGGATCTCGGCCCGTCCCTGGATAATCACCCACCTGAGGCGACTCCAGTCCTCGTCGTACTCGTCGATGACCACGCTGACTTTGGGATTCGCGCGGATATTCCGCACCCGGCGGAGCTCGCCGGCGGCGGCGCGCTTGGGCTTGGCGTCGATCGCGGAGAAGAGCGCTTCGCCATCCCAGGCATAGCAGAAGGGTACGACCAGGGGATCGCCGCTGGCGTCGGCGGTGCCGAGGCGCCCCACGCGACCGGCGGAGATGAAGCCCGCGACGGGCTCGGGCAAGGCCGGCATGCGCCCGCTAGCGCGGGAGGCGCTGGACTTTGGGACGCACGTCGCGGGCGAAGCGCTCGAGGAGCGCGAGGGCGCCCTTGAGGTCCGAGGCGGTGAGGTCCCAGACGAAATGCGTGACTCCGAGGCGCTGATAGACGCGGATGTCCTCCACCACCTCGGCGACCGTGCCCCGGAACAGGATGCGATCGCCGCCGGCCGGCTTGGCGCCGCGCGGCCGGAGCTCGAGAGGCACTCGGTAGCTCATCGTGACGGCCTTGGGATCGCGACCCGCCTTCCGCGCCCAGTCCCGCACCACCGCCACCTTCTCGGCGTACTCCTTGGGCTCGAGCAAGCCCGGCGGGCGCAGCCCGATGGGGTGCCATCCGTCGGCCACCTGCCCGGCGCGTCGCAGCGCGGGCTCCGTATGTCCGCCCGTCCACACCGGGATGCCGCCCTTCTGAACGGGCTTGGGCAGCGCGCTGACCTTGCCCAGCGTGTAGTACTGGCCCTTGAAGTCCACCGGCTCGCGGGTCCACATCTCGCGCATGAGGCGGATGAACTCGTCCGTGACCCGCCCACGCTCCTTGTACGCGGGCGCGTTCAGCGCCTGGAACTCCTCCTCCATCCAGCCCACGCCCGCGCCCAGGATGATGCGGCCGCCGGAGAGCACGTCCATGGTGGCGAGCATCTTCGCGGTGACCACCGGATTGCGGTAGGGGATGATGAGAACGCTGGTGCCGATGCGAATGCGCTTGGTGAGCGCGGCCAGGTGAGCCATGAGCGGCAGCGGCTCGAGATAGCCTTCCTTCCAGTCGCTGGCGACCCGGCCGTTGGCCGAGTACGGATAGGCCGACTCGATCTCCACCGGTATCACGACATGATCGGTGACGAAGACGGAGTCGTAGCGAAGCGCGTCCCCTTTCTGCGCGAGCTTGAAGAGAATCTCAGGCTTGGAGAGCGGTCCGCGTCCCTGCAGGGCGAAGCCGAATTGCATGGGCGCCATATTGCGCGTGACCTCCGAAGCTGTCAAGCACACGGGGTGAGAATCACCACCAAGAATTCGTCACATAACCCGCTGGGCAAATGCTTTCTCAGTGTCAGCTAACTGATGGATATGAAAGCCTTCTACCACCAAGAGAGTGTCACCCTGGTGACACAAGGGTCTGCTCCATGCTAGGCTGATCACGAGGTGGGAAAAGCCATGAAGTCGCGCATCCTTCTGGTGGACGACGAGCCGGCTATCGCCGAGTGGCTCCGCATGGTCCTCGAAGCGGAGGGCTATGACGTCGGGGTGGCCGGCGACAGCGTATCCGCCATGGGCCAGATGACGGAGCGCGAGTTCGCGCTGGCCCTGGTCGACCTCGTCCTGCCCGACGGCGATGGCCTTCAGCTCCTCCAG
>DASRWT010000114.1:0-14005 GCA_035654455.1 Candidatus Nitrosocosmicus sp.
CCCGTAGGAGTCGGGGCCGTGTCTCAGTCCCCGTGTGGCTGGTCGTCCTCTCAGACCAGCTACCCGTCATAGCCTTGGTGGGCCGTTACCCCGCCAACTAGCTGATAGGCCGCGAGCCCCTCCAAGAGCGGCAGCTTGCGCTACCTTTCTTCCCCAGGCCTGTCGACCCGAGGACCGTATCCGGTATTAGCCCCCCTTTCGAGGGGGTATCCCGAACTCTAGGGCAGGTTACCCACGTGTTACTCACCCGTGCGCCACTAGGACCGCCGAATTATTGCTAATCCGATGATCCCCGTTCGACTTGCATGTGTTAAGTACGCCGCCAGCGTTCGCTCTGAGCCAGGATCAAACTCGCCAAGATAAATCGACAAACTTGAACCCTGGTCCCTAAAGCCCAACCATGATGTTGCTTCGGTTAGGCGCAAGGTACTCAGTAGTTAGAATGGTGCTCACACTTCTTCGGTGAGCCAGTAGCATATGCGATTTTCAAAGAACGGCGGGGTCGGGACCCCATCGGAGTTGAAACAGGTCAGCTGGACTGGTACGGCCGGCTGCCTTCTCTCAACGCACACACGCTGCAACTTCCTCTACAGCATGAGCAAGGTGTGATGATACGGATGCCTGAATCCCCTGTCAAGAAGTTCCTTGACACGGGGTTATTGTCTGTCTTATCGGGATCTTACCTATCGCTCCGGGCCCAGTCGAGCGGCGAAGTAGCTCCGCCGGCCCTTCCGGACCATCCAGAAACGCCCGTGGAGCCCGGGGACGGCGGACAGCGCCTCGATTCCGGCCCCCAGGCGCTTGCCGTTCAGCGTGACCCCCCCTCCCGCGAGCAGCTTCCGCGCCTCACCCCGCGATTCCGTGGCGCCCGCGCGAACCAGGAGATCCACCACGGTCATGGAGGCGGCCTCGGCGGGCGTGAGATCCGCGGTCGGGATGGCGCGGCAGACCTGCTCGAGCTGAGCGGGCGAGAGTGAGGCCAGGTCGCCGCCGAACATCGCGACACCGATGGCTTCCGCCTCCCGCATGCTGGCGTCGCCATGCACCAGCGCGGTGACATGCTGCGCGAGCACGCGCTGCGCCTCGCGAGCCTCCGGCGCGCTGGCGACGGTCTCGGCGAGCTCGGCCACCTCGTCGCGCCCGAGAAAGGTGAAGTAGCCGAGGAATTTCACCACGTCGGCATCCGGGGTGTTGAGCCAGAACTGGTACATCTCGTACGGCGAGGTCTTCTCGGCGTCGAGCCAGACGGTGCCCGACTCCGTCTTGCCGAACTTGGCTCCGTCTTCCTTGGTGACGAGGGGATGCGTGATGCCGAAGGCTTGCTCGCCGGCGACGCGCCGGATCAGCTCGATACCCGCGGTGATGTTCCCCCACTGGTCGCTTCCGCCCAGCTGGACGCGGCAGCCCCGATCCTGAAAGAGGCGCAGGAAGTCGTAGGACTGGAGCACCTGGTAGCTGAACTCGGTGAACGAGATACCAGCGTCGGTCCGTCCCATGCGCGTCCGCACCGACTCCTTGGCCAGCATGCCGCCGAGGGGAAAGTGCTTGCCGATATCTCGCAGGAAGCTGATGACCTCCATTTTCGCCAGCCAGTCGTAATTGTTGACGAGCAGCGCCCCGCCCGGCCCCTCATCGAAATCCAGGAAGCGCTGGACCTGGCGCTTGAGCCGCGCCGCGGCCGCCGCCACCTCCGCCTCGGCGCTCAGCGGGCGCTCGCCGCTCTTGCCGCTGGGATCGCCGATGAGCCCGGTGCCGCCGCCGATGAGGACCACCGGCCGGTGCCCCGCGCGCTGGATGCGGCGCAGCACCACGAGCCCCAGGAGGCTGCCCACATGAAGGCTGTCGGCGCTGGGATCGAAGCCGATATAGGCGAGCCGCCCCCGCTCGAGGAAGTGCCGGTCCACCTCGGCGGGATCCGACACGCTGGCGAGAAGGCCCCGCCATTCCAGGTCGCCGAGAAGCTCCGAGCGGAACGTGGAGGCGGGAACGGCCCGGGACGAGGCTTTCACGCCTGTATAATAGCAATCCATGGCGACGGAACGACACGCGAAACCGCCGTCTCGGCGCAGGTGGCTCCGGACATTCGTGTTCGCCCTGATCATCCTCTTCCTGCTCGGGGGGCTCGGGGTGGGCCTCGCCGCCCTGTGGGTGTTCACCATCCTCCCCCGCTCGCTCCCGCCGGTCACCGCCCTGGAGAACTTCGAGCCCGTGCAGGGCAGCAAGATCTTTGACGACAGCGACGAGCTGATCACCGAGTTTCACGTCGAGCGGCGCATCTTCGTGCCCCTGGTGCAGATTCCCAAGGCGCTCCGGGACGCCATTCTCGCCACCGAGGACTCGCGCTTCTATTCCCACTTCGGCGTGGACCCGATGGGCATCGCGCGCGCGGTGTATCAGAACTTCCGCCATGGGCGCATCGTCGAGGGCGGCAGCACCATCACCCAGCAGCTGGCGAAGGTGCTGTTCCTCACGCCCGACAAGAGCCTCGATCGCAAGCTCAAGGAGGCCGTTCTCGCCATCGAGCTGGAGCGCCGCTACTCGAAGGACCGGCTCCTCGAGATGTACCTCAACCAGATCTATTTCGGGCATGGCGCCTTCGGCGTGGAGGCGGCGTCGCGGACCTTCTTCGGCAAGTCGGTGAAGGATCTCTCCATCGCGGAGAGCGCACTGCTGGCCGGGCTCCCCAAGGCGCCCTCCACCTACTCCCCGTTCGATCATCCCGAGGCGGCGAAGCGCCGCCGGGGCATCGTCCTCGCTCGGATGGTGGACGTGAGCGTGCTCAAGGACACCGAGGCCAAGAAGCTCGGGGCGGCCAAGCTGGACCTCGTCCCTCCCGAGCGCCGGCGCACCACCGGTCAGCACTACCTCGAGTATGTGCAGCAGCTCCTCGAGTCCGCCTACGGCGCCGACGTGGTGTTCAAGGGCGGGCTGCAGGTCTACACCACGCTCTCGCCGACCATGCAGCTCAAGGCCGAGCAATCGCTGCGCGACGGACTCAAGGCGCTGGAGACCCGGCGGCTCAAGGCCTCCGAGAAGGCCGGCACCGCGCCGGTCACGGAGCGGCCGGAAGGCGCGCTCCTCGCCCTCGATCCCCAGACCGGCCATATCAAGGCCATGGTCGGCGGCTACGACTTCTTCAAGAGCGAGTTCAACCGCGCCACCCAGGCGCGCCGCCAGCCGGGCTCCTCCTTCAAGCCCTTCGTCTATATCGCCGCGCTGGAGGCGGGCCTCACCCCGGCCTCGGTGGTGGAGGACTCGCCGGTGGAGTTCCCCGGCGGGCCGAACGGCAAGACATGGAAGCCCGAAAACTACGATCGGAAGTTCCGCGGGCCGGTCACGCTCCAGCAGGCCCTCGAAGAATCCGTCAACGTGGCGGCGGTGAAGGTCCAGGAGCGCATCGGCCTCCGCCGGACCATCGACGTGGCGCGGCGCATGGGCGTGGAGAGCCCGCTCGGCGAGAATCTCAGCCTGGCCCTGGGCACCTCCGAGCTGTCGCTGCTCGAGCTCACCTCCGCCTACGGCACTCTGGCGAACCACGGCCAGTGGCTGCACCCCACCGCCGTGCGCTACGTGCTCGACGCGCAGGGCAAGCTGCTGGAGGAAAACGTCCCCGAGCCCAAGCAGGTGCTCACCCCCGAGCTCGCCTTCGTGGCCACCCAGATGCTCAAGGGCACCATCGAGCGGGGGACGGGGGTGGCGGCCAAGGCGCTGGGCCGGCCGGCCGCGGCCAAGACCGGCACCACGAACGACTACTCGAATGCCTGGTTCATCGGGTTCACGCCCCAGCTCGCCACCGGCGTCTGGGTGGGTTACGACCGCCCCCGCAGCCTCGGAAAGGACGAGACCGGCTCGCGCGTGGCGGTGCCGATCTGGACCACCTTCATGCAGGCGGCGCTGGCCGGGATGCCGGCCGAGGACTTCCCCATTCCCGAGAAGGTCGTGCTGGTGCCGGTGGATCTGGATCAAGCCGGCAACTGCAGCCGCCCCGCCCTGATGGCCTTCGTGATCGGCACCGAGCCTTCGCAGGTCTGCGGGGCGGCGCGGTTTGCGGCCGGGGTGCGGCCTCCTCCCGCCGCGATTCCGCCCGCCGCGCTCCCCACCGCGGTCCCCTCGGCCGTGGTCCCCGCGGGCGCGCCGGCGGCGCCGGGCGGGCAAAACCCCTAGCGGTCGCCCGCGCGCGCGGCGTCTGCCGTCGCGCCCCCGAAGCGCGCGACCACCGCGCCCCAGTCTCCGCCCTCCAGCAATCCCTGGAAGATGGGCAGGAGCTCACCCTCGGGCACGCGCACCTGCTGCATGCTGTCGCGGTCACGAATGGTCACGCGGCCGTCCCCGGTTTCGCCCTTCTCACGATCGCCCACCGTCTGCACGTCCACGGTGACGCAGTACGGCGTGCCCACCTCGTCCTGCCGGCGATAGAGCCGGCCGATGGCGGCGGTGTCGTCGTAGACGACCCGGAAATGGCGTGACAGGGCGGCGCGAATCCCGTGCGCGGTCCGCACGATCTCCTCACGCTTCTTGAGGAGGGGCAGCACCGCCACCTTGATCGGCGCCAGCTCAGGGTGGAAACGGAGCACCACCCGCTTCTCGCCCCGCACCTCCTCCTCCTGATAGGCGTCGGCCATGAAGGCGAGCAGGGCGCGGTCCACCCCCGCCGCCGGCTCCACCACGAAGGGCACGATGTGCTCTTTTCGCTCCTCGTCGAAATAGGTGAGCGACTTGCCGCTGAACTTGGAGTGCTGCTTGAGGTCGTAGTCGCTGCGGTTGGCGATGCCCATTAGCTCGCTCCAGCCGATGGGGAACCGGTAGTCGATGTCCACCGTGCGCTTGGCGTAATGCGCCAGCTCGGCCTTCTCGTGCTCGCGCAGCCGGAGATTCTCCTCGCGCAGGCCGTAGCGTCGGAACCACGCCATGCAGTCCGCGATCCAGCGGTCGTGCCACCACTCATCGGCGGGGCGGCCCTCGATGGTCTCGTGCGGATTGACGAAGTACTCGATCTCCATCTGCTCGAACTCGCGCGTCCGGAAGATGAAGTTGCCCGGCGTGATCTCGTTGCGGAAGGACCGCCCCGCCTGCGCGATGCCGAAGGGCAGCTTGAGCCGCATGGACTGGAGCACGTTGTCGAAGTTGACGAACATCGCCTGGGCGGTCTCGGGACGGAGGTAGGTGACCGAGGCCTCCTCCTCCACCGGGCCCATGAAGGTCTTGAACATGAGGTTGAACTGGCGCGGGGGAGTGAGCTCGCCCTTGCCGCACTCCGGGCAGAGCGTGCGCCGGGCGCCGCAGTGCCCGCAGGCCTCGCCGGCGGGAATGACGAACTTGTTGCCCTTGGTGGCCGGACAGTAGTGGGTCCACGACTGCGCGTCCACGTGATCGGCCCGGAAGCGGTGGCGACACTCTCGGCAGTCCACCATGGGATCGGTGAACTTGTCGACGTGCCCGCTCGCCGTCCACACCATCGGGTGCATGAGGATGGAGGCGTCGAGGCCCACCATGTCCGCGCGCGACTGCACGAAGTCGCGCCACCAGAGCCGCTTGATGTTCTGCTTCAGCTCGACGCCGAGCGGGCCGTAGTCCCAGACGGAGCCGGTGCCCCCGTAGATCTCACTGGACTGGAAGACGAAGCCGCGGCGCTTCGAGAGCGATACCAGCGCGTCCATGGAAACCGGCATGGCGCTCAGAGTATCACGTGCGCCGCCGGGCCGGCGGCGGCTCGGCCACGCCGGCGAGGCCGCGGCGCGTCTGCCCGATGAACCGGAGCGAGCGCGGGGCGCCTCCGATGAGCCGCGTGACGACACCGTCCAGCGCCGTTCCCAGCTCGTCTTCCAGCGCGGGCCCGACCCCCTGCGCGAGGGCCTCCTCCCAGCGCAGTCCGCGCAGGCGCGCCAGCATCCCCACCGCGGGACCGGACAGCGGCACCGCCGGGCGGCCGGCCGCGCAGTTCGCGCACACGAGGCCGCCCGCCTCGGGATCCAGCGAGGCGCCCGGGAACGGAAAGAGCCGGCCGCATTCCACGCACCGGTCCAGGCGCGGCCGGTGGCCGAGAAGGTCCACCGCCCGCAGCGCGAAGCAGATGGCCACGCGCTCCGGCGCCGCCACCGTCTCCAGGGCGCGCAGGCTGCGGACGAGCAGCCCGAAGAGCGCCGGATGCGGGTCGCGGTCGGCGGAGAGCCGGGTGAGCGACTCGCACATCCAGGCGCCGCGCCCGAGCCGGTCGAGGTTCTCCCGCACCCGGACGAAGGAGTGGACGATGTCGAAGTGGTCCACGCGGACCAGCCCGCTGCGCCCGGTATCGAAGAAGACGAGCTCGCCGAGGGTGAACGGCTCCAGCGCGGCGACGAAGCGGGAGCGGGGCCGGCGGGCCGATTTCGCGACGCCCCGCACCTTGCCGTGGTCCCGCGTGTAGAACTCGACGAGGCGGTCCTGCTCGCCCATGGCGCGGCGGCTCACCACCACGGCCCGCGTGCGCGAGAGCGCCATGCTCAGGACGTGAGGAGGAAGCCGAACTCCCGCAGCGCCCCCTCGTCTTTTCTCCAGTTCTTGCGCACCGCCACCCGCAGGTCGAGATAGGTCTTGATCCCGAAGAATCGCTCCAGATCCTCCCGGGTGGTGCTGCCGATGCGCTTGAGCATCGCGCCCTGCTTCCCGATGACGATGCCCTTCTGCGAATCCTGCTCCACGAAGATGGTGGCCTTGATGTACAGGACCTCGGGACGCTCACGCTCCGTGAGCTCCTCCACGCGGACGGCGCACGCGTAGGGAATCTCCTGGTTGGTGAGCCGGAAGATCTTCTCGCGGATGGCCTCCGCCACGAAGAAGGTCTCCGGCTGGTCCGTGAGCGACTCGCGGGGGAAATAGGGCGGGCGCTCGGGCAGGGCGGCCAGGACCAGGCTCATGAGCGAGTCACACCCGGCGCCGGTCTGCGCGGAGAGCGGCACGATGTCCTGGAACGGGTGCCGCGCGCGATAGGCGGCGATGAGAGGCAAGAGGCGCGACTTGGGCGCGACCAGATCCACCTTGTTGAGGCAGCAGACCACGGGTGCCTTCACCGCCGCCAGCCGGGCCAGCACCGCGGCATCGAGCCGGTCGGGCCGCTCGGTGGCCTCGGCCACGAAGCAGACGAGGTCCACGTCCTCGAGCGCGCGCTCGGCCGCCCGCTGCATCAGCTCGCCGAGGCGGCCCTGCCCCGCGTGCAGGCCGGGCGTGTCCACGAACACCACCTGGGCGTCGGGAAGGTGGCGAATGCCCGTGATGCGGGTGCGCGTGGTCTGGGGGCGCCGGGAGACGATGGCCATCTTCTCGCCCACCAGCCGGTTGAGCAGCGTGGACTTCCCGACATTGGGGCGTCCGACCAGCGCCACGAACCCCGCCCGATGCGCCGGGCCCGTCATGCCGAGGGCAGCAGGCCGGCCCAGAGCCGGGCGGGGATGGGCCGGCGCCGGGCGCGGCTCAGGATGGCGCGGGCGCGCTCGTGCATGCGGCGCGCCTGCGCCGGGCGGGCGTCGTCCCAGCCGGCCAGGTGGAGGATGCCGTGAATCACCAGCAGGTCCAGCTCGAGCGCGACCGAGACTCCCACCGCGGCGGCCTGTCGGGCCGCGGTATCCGCGGAAACGATCACCTCACCGAGCAGCGGCGCCGGGCCGGGGCCGCCGAGGTCGAAGGCGAGGACGTCGGTGCGCTTGCGAGAGCCCAGGTAGCGGGCATTGAGGCGGCGAATGGTCCGATCGTCCACCACCGTCACGTGCACATCCGCCTTCGCGCGCCCCACCGAGCCCAGCGCCGCGCGGGCCACCGCGCGCAGGCGCGGCAGCGAGACGCGGATGCGGGTTTGACGGCTCTGGAGGGCTATCGGCATTTTACTTTGCGGGGGCCTCGAAATGGCCCCCGCACTCCCCCCGTCGGCGGACAACCCGAGGGTTCCTGCACACCCCGGGACTAGCCGTTTGGGGGCTCCGGATCGGGAAGGCCGCGGGGGCGCGGGTGGGCGCGGTCGTAAGCGCGCACGATGGCCGAGACCAGGTCGTGGCGGACCACGTCGCGGTCGCTGAAGTACACGAACTGGATCCCCTCCACCCCACGGAGGACCGACTGCGCTTCCACCAGGCCGGACACGCGGCTGGACGGCAGATCCACCTGGGTGATGTCGCCGGTGATCACCATCTTGGAGTTGAAGCCGAGCCGGGTGAGGAACATCTTCATCTGCTCCGAGGTGGTGTTCTGGGCCTCGTCGAGGATGATGAACGCGTCGTTGAGGGTCCGGCCCCGCATGTACGCCAGCGGCGCGATCTCGATCTGGCCCTTCTCGGTGAGCGTGGCCACCTTGTCCGAGTCGAGCATGTCGTACAGCGCATCGTAGAGCGGGCGGAGATAGGGATGGATCTTCTCGATCAGATCGCCGGGGAGAAAGCCCAGGCGCTCGCCCGCCTCCACCGCGGGCCGGGTCAGGATGATCCGCGCCACCTCACGCTTCATGAGCGCGGACACCGCCATCGCCACCGCCAGATAGGATTTCCCGGTGCCGGCGGGGCCGATGGAGATGACGAGGTCGTAGGCGCGGATGGCGTCGATGTACTTCTTCTGATTGACCGTCTTCGGCGAGATGAGCCGCCGGCGGGAGGGGACGCTGATGGCGTCGCCGAGCACCGCGCGGACATCCGTGCCCGGCTCGCTCCCCGCCAGGCGCAGCGCCGCCCGCACCTCGCCCGCGCTCAGCCCCGGCCGCGCCCCCTGCAGCGCCACCAGGTCGTGGAGGAGCCTCTCCGCCTGCGCCACCTGCCGCTCCTCGCCGCGGAGGGTCAGCTCGTGGCCGCGCGCGGAGACGCGGAGGTCGAACTGCGACTCGAGAGCGCGGAGATGCTCGTCGTTCTTGCCGAGCAAGGTGAGAAGGTCGGACGACGCGGGCAGCTGCACACGGCGGGTGACGGTGGTGGCCTGAGTCAGGTGCTCGTTCCTCTGCGCCTCAGGATAGCATGGCGGCCCAGGTCAGGCCTTCTCGGGCGGCAGGTCGAGCTTGATGTGCAGCTCGCGCAGCCGCTTGGGATCCACCTCGCTGGGCGCTTGCATGAGGAGATCCTGGGCCTGCTGGTTCATGGGGAAGGCGATGACCTCGCGGAGGTTCCGCTCGTCGGCCAGCATCATGACGATGCGGTCGATGCCGGGAGCCGACCCGCCGTGGGGCGGCGCTCCGTAGCGGAACGCGTTGAGCATCCCGCCGAAGCGCGCTTCCACCTCTTCCGGCCGGTAGCCCGCGATCTCGAAGGCCTTGTACATGATGTCGGGCCGGTGGTTCCGGATGGCCCCGCTGGACAGCTCGATACCGTTGCACACGATGTCGTACTGGTAGGCATTGATGGTGAGCGGGTCCTTCGTCTGGAGCGCTTCCAGGCCCCCCTGCGGCATCGAGAACGGGTTGTGGCTGAAGTCGATCTTCTTCGCCTCGTCGTCCCACTCGTACATGGGAAAGTCGGTGACCCAGCAGAAGCGGAAGGCGTTCTTCTCGATGAGGTCGAGCTCCTCGCCGAGGCGCGTGCGCACCTTGCCCGCCAGCGGGTCCGCCACCGCCGGCTTGTCGCACACGAAGAAGACCACGTCGCCGGGCCCCGCGCCCGTCGCCTGCTGGAGCGCGGCCAGTCGCGGCGCGTCGAGGAACTTCGCGATGGGCCCGCGGGCGCCCGCCTCCGCGAGCGAGACGTAGCCGAGCCCGGGCGCGCCCTGCTCGCGAGCCCAGGCGTCGAGCTTGTCGAAGAAGCTCCGCGGCCGGGCTGCCGCGCCGGGCCCCGGGATCGCGCGCACCACCGCGCCCCGGCCCGCTGCCTCCGCGAACACCTTGAAGTCCGAGCCCGCGAAGACGGCGGTGACGTCGGCATTCACCATGGGGATGCGCAGGTCCGGCTTGTCGGAGCCGTACTTCGTCATCGCCTCCGCATAGGGGATGCGCGGGAACGGCGGCGGCGTCACCGTCCGTCCCGCCGCGAACTCCTCGAAGACACCGTGCAGCACGGGCTCGATCGTCGCCCATACGTCTTCCTGGGTCACGAAGGACATCTCGAAATCGAGCTGATAGAACTCGCCCGGCGAGCGATCCGCCCGCCCGTCCTCGTCCCGGAAGCACGGCGCGATCTGGAAGTACCGGTCGAAACCGGCCACCATCAGGAGCTGCTTGAACTGCTGGGGGGCCTGGGGCAGCGCGTAGAACTTCCCGGGATGGATGCGGCTGGGCACCAGGTAGTCGCGTGCGCCCTCGGGCGAGCTCGAGGTGAGGATGGGGGTCTGGAACTCCGTGAAGCCGGCCGCGATCATGCGACGGCGAATGCTCGCGATCACCTGGGAGCGGAGCACGATATTGCGGTGCAGCTTCTCGCGCCGCAGGTCGAGGAAGCGGTAACGGAGCCGCGTGTCCTCGGGGAACTCGGCGTCGCTCGCCACCTGGAGCGGCAGGGTCTCCGCGCTCGCCTCCACGCGAAGCTCGTCCACCGCCAGCTCCACCTCCCCGGTGGGGAGCTTGGGATTGACCGCGTCCGCGCCGCGCGCCACCACGGCGCCGGTCATGGTCACCACGCTCTCCGGCCGCAGGGCGGAGGCGGCCTCGAAGAAGGGGCTGCCGGCACTGATCACGCACTGGGTGATGCCGTGATGGTCGCGGAGGTCCACGAACAGGAGCTGGCCGTGATCACGCTTGCGATGCACCCACCCGGACAGCCGGGCGGGCTTCCCGACGTCGGCGGCGCGGAGCTGCCCGCAGGTATGGGTCCGATACGCGTGCATCAGGCGCGGTCACCCTTTCCCGTCAATGCCTTGACGGTCACCTGGCCGCCGGGCTCGCAGCTAGCATGACCCCAGAAGCCGTGGGTGACGAAATCGTCCAGCTGCTTGCCGATGTTCTTGCGCCGGATCTCGAGCGAGACCAGATCGCCCTGGGCCCGCAACGTGCGCGCGGCGGCCAGGGCCGCGGCGAGATCGCCCCCGGCGTCCACCAGCAGCGCGATCCGGCGGGCCGATGCCACCGGCTCCGGCGTCGCCGCCGCCGCGCCGCGCTCGGTCAGGATGGTGATGAGCCGCTCGAACCCGATGGAGAACCCGCAGGCGGGGACGTCCCGGCCCAGCAACCGGCCGATCATGCGGTCATAGCGGCCGCCCCCCGCGATGGACGAGGGGAAGGCGGGCGAGACCATCTCGAAGATGGTGCCGGTGTAGTAGCCCATGCCCCGCACGAGCGTGGGGTCGAACTGCACCCGGGCCCCCGAGGGCATCTCGCCGGAGGCGGTGCGGATGATCCAGGCCAGCGACTCGAACGCCTCCGGGAGCTTGCCCGCGCTCGTCCCCAGCGCGGCCGGCAGCGCCTCCAGGGAGAGCTCGCGCTTCTGGAGGGTGGGCAGGAGAGACTCGAAGCGCTCGACGGCCGCCGCGGGCAAGCCGGCCTCGCGGAGCTCGGCGAGCACGCCTTCGGGCCCCAGCTTGTCCAGCTTGTCGAAGGTGATGAAGAAACCCGCCTGCTGGTCCTCGGCGAAGCCGCAGTGCTGGGCGACGAGACCGAGGATGCGGCGGTCATTGATGCGCACGGTGAGGTTGGTCAGTCCCAGCCGGTCCAGCGCCTCGCTGGTGGCCAGGATCAGCTCCACCTCCACCACGCCGGAGGCGACCCCCAGGACGTCGATGTCGCACTGGGTGAACTGGCGGAACCGCCCCTTCTGGGGCCGCTCGGCGCGCCATACCGGCCCGATCTGCACCGCCTTGAGGGGATCGGGCAGGCGCGCGTGGTTCTCCGCATAGTAGCGGGCCAGGGGCACGGTGAGGTCGAAGCGCAGGCCGTGCTCGGCGAGCTCGCCGCCCGAGGCGATCGCGGCCTCGAGATCCTCGCCGCGCCTGAGCACCTTGAAGATCAGCTTCTCGTTCTCGCCGCCCTCGCTGCCGGCGAGGAGCTTGAGGCTCTCCAGCGCGGGCGTCTCGATCCGCCGAAACCCATAGCCGCGATAGACGGACAGGATTTGCTGGGTGGCGGCATCGCGGAGCTCGACCTCCGACGGCAGGATGTCCCGCATGCCGCGCGGGGGCGCCGTGCCCACCCGATTCGCCATCAGGGCCTGCTTGGCCCCTGGGCGGTCAGGTATTCCCCCCGGAGCGCGATATACCGATCGGCCGAGCGGTGGATGAGGTCGAGATCGGCCGGCGTCACCTGGCGCTTCACGCGCGCGGGAGCGCCCATCAGCACGCTGCCCCGGGGCACCAGCGTGCCGGGCGAGACCACCGCCCCCGCCGCCACCAGGCACTCCTCTTCCAGCACCGCGCCGTCAAGAACGATGGCCCCGATTCCGATGAGGCAGTGGGATTTGATATGGCAGCCGTGCAGGCGCGCGGCATGGCCCACGGTGACGAACTCCTCGATGATGGAGGGGGTGCCCCCGCGATTGACGTGGACGATGGTGCCGTCCTGAATATTGGTGCCGCGGCCGACCCGGATGAAGTTCACGTCCCCGCGCAGCACCGCGGTGAACCAGACGCTCGTCTCCTCGGCCAGCTCCACGTCGCCGATCACCTGGGAGGAGGACTCGACGAAGGCGGTCGGATGCAGCTTGGGCAGGACACCTCGGTACGGGTGGAGCAGGCCCCTACTCCTGCGGCACGGTCATGAGGATCTGCGTCTCGCCCGCGGTGCTGAAGAAGCTATTGAAGCGGACCACCGCCGCCACCAGGGTCGGCTGAATGCTGTCCTCGGTACGGAACGTACCCAGCGCGGTGATCCCGCCCTCGAAGCCGGTGTCGATGGACTGCAGGCGATAGCCGGCGGGCCCCTTGAACACCACCGCCAGCAGGCCCTCCCGGACCTGGTTCTGGGGAATGATGAGCTCCTCGATCCCGTCACCATCCAGATCCACCGCGAGCGGGGTGGGCTCGATCTTGTAGAACTTGCTCTGGCTACCCTGTCGCGCGCGCGGAATGACCAGCTCCATCTTGATGTAGCCGCCGCCCACCACGGTGGACGACCGCCAGACATCCTCGCCATCCAGCGAGATCAGGAGCCGGTTGAACGGGTCGATATGGGCCAGGGCGCGCGTATCCTTGCCGTGGATATTGGAGAACGCGGCGCCCATGGGCCGGAACGAGGTGGGCACCCGCACGGGCTTCTCCGTCACGATGCTGCCCTTCTTGATCACCACCTGATCGGCCTGCCCGGGCGTGAAGAAATTGTCGGAGTTGAAGCGCTGGGCCCAGAGGGTCTGCTTGTGGCCTTCGTTCTTCGCGTCGACCCCGAAGAGGAACATCTCGAGGTTGTCGGCCAGGAACTTCGGCTTACCCTCCTTGGAAGTGATCACGAAGGAGTTGAGCCCGGCGACGGTGTGGAAGCGGTTCGCCACCACCTCGAAGATGCCGTCCCCGTCCACATCGACAAGCTGGATGGACATCACCCGCCCCATCGTCCCGACGGAGAACGACCATTCCGGCTCGAATTTCTGGTTCACGATCCGGTACTGATAGACCTTCTCGCCATCGCTGATCGCCACCCGCGGGATCTTGTCCTTGGGCTGCACCGAGATGTCCATGGCGAGCACGGGGAAAGCGAACCGCGCGACTTCCCTCAGGGGGATGCTGTTCTCGCCGGTGGAGTACGTTCCCGCCTCCAGGTCCCCTCCGAGAAGGCGGGCCAGCAGCGATCTTGGTCTCGCCTGAGGCCGATTCACGTCGCGGGCCGCCGAGGAAAACCGGTCCTTGTCCGCGGCGGTCCGAACGGACGGCGGCACGAAGAACGCGGTATTCACAAGGGGGTCCCGGCTCGAGACGGAGAAGAAGCGCACTTCCATGAAGGGCCGGTTCTGCACGCGCTTGAACTGCAAGACCAGGAGATTCTCGAACTTGAAGCGCGCCGCCGCCTCCTTCACGCCCTTCCCGTCCAGGAAGTCGTCGCCCTTGATCCCTTCCTGCGCCAGGTAGGGGTTGATCGAGTCGCCCATGCTCACCACGAAGCGGCCGGATCCATTGAGTCGCTCGACCAGCTCCTGGGTGGTGGCCTCGA
>DASRWT010000115.1:0-53152 GCA_035654455.1 Candidatus Nitrosocosmicus sp.
CCGGCCAGCATGGGCCGCTCGCCCGCGCGCTGCGCGCGCGCGTAGAGGCTCGCGAAGTCACCCCCCAGCCACACCACCGTGCCCAGCTCGCGCAGCGTCTCCGGCATGCCCTCGCGGCAGGGCAGCCCGCCGCCGGTAGCGATGACGTCGCCCCGTTTGAGCGCGAGCAGCCGCACCGCCTCCGCCTCGGCGGCGCGGAAATACTCCTCCCCGTGGGTGGCGAAGATGGTCGGGATCGAGGCGCCCTCGCGGGCGACGATCATGTCGTCGGTCTCGACGAAGCACCGGCCGAGACGGCGGGCGAGCAATCGCCCCACCGAGGACTTCCCGGCTCCCATGAACCCGACCAGAATGACGTTGTCCGCCATGTTCCAGCCATCCTAGCAGATTCGCCGCGGCGCCCGGCGCGCCCGGGCGACCACATCCTCCATGCTATAGCCGTAGAGCTGCGGCGGTGCGGCCCCCGCCTCGGCCAGCCAGCAGTCGAGCTGGCTGCGATGGTGCACCTCGTGCTCGACCATGGCCATGAGGAAGCGCCACAGGCGCATGGTCTGGCCCTCGAGGTCGCGGATGGGCTCCTCGAGTCGCGCGTCCGGCACCGTGGCGAGCCGGCTCATCTCCCGGGCATGCCCTTCCGCCAGCAGCGCGCGGGTGGCGGCGAGATCGCGCTCCGGCCCCGGATCGAGATCGTCGGTCCACCGGTCGTCCACCACGCGCGCCACGAAGAAGCGCTCCGCGCCCGCCAGGTGGCGCACGATCCCGCCGCAGGTCCATTCGCCCGCTCGGGGGCGCCAGTCGAGCAGGGGCGGCGTGATCCCGTCGACCGCCGCCCAGGTCCGGCGCCGGACGCCCTCGAAGTAGCGAATGAAATCGGCGACGGAGCGGATCATGCCGGGTCGCCCTCCGCGCGATGCATGGGCTCGACGTACAGCGCGCGCACGACCTCCCACACGCCGGCGAGCACGGGGATGGCGACCAGCGCGCCCACCACGCCCGCGAGCTGGGCCCCGGCGAGAATGCCGAGCAGCACGGCGATCGGATGCAGGCCGGTCGCGCGTCCCACGAACTGCGGGACGAGCACCTTGGTCTCGAGGAGATTCGCCCCCCAGAACAGCAGGCCGGTCCAGAGCCCCAGCATGGGGGAGATATTGACCGCGCTCACGATGCCCAGCACCGCCGCCGCCGGCGAGCCGAGGAACGGCACCACGTTGAGCGCGAAGGCGATGCCGCCGATGAGGAGCCAGTACGGCACGCCCAGGAGCGCCAGCCCCACCGCGATCACCGTCCCCACGCAGAGGCTCACCACCAGCTGTCCGCGCACATAGCCCCCCATCACGGCCAGGACGCGGGGAGCGAGCACGAGGGCGTGGGCGCGGGGGCGGGGCGGCAACATGCGCGCGAGCGAGAAGCCGATACGCTCGGCGTCCAGCACCAGGTACGCGGCCAGGACCAGCACCAGGAAGAACCCCACCACCGCGCCGAGCACGCCCGCCGTCGCGCGCAGGGTGTTCTCGACGAGCACTTGACCCACCTTCTGGAGACCGTCGCCGCCCGCGGACGGCGAGGGCAGAGGCAAGTCCCACCGCGCCACCCAGGCGAGCACCCGCTGCGTGAGCCCGCGGGCGTTCTCGAGGTGCGCGGGGAGCTGCCCGACGAAGGCCTGGGTCTGCTCGGCCAGGGCGGGGACGAGGAAGCGCCCCAGCACCGCGACCACCAGCGCGAAGCCCGCATAGACGCCGATCACGGTCACCAGGCGCGGGATGCGCCGCTGATCGCCCCAGCGGGCGGCGGGCAGGATGGCGGCGGCGAGGATGAGCGCGGTGAGCAGGACCATCCCGACCTGCCAGGTCTGGACGAGCACCCAGGCGGCGAAGACCGCGAGCGCGACGCGGCCGATGGTGCTCCAGGGCAGCGGCGTCATCGCCGCACCGTGGCGACGGCGGGCGCCCGCCGGTACGCGCAGTCGCGCATCCAGCAGCGCCGGCACTGCGTGAAGTAGTGATCCACTCGCGCCTCGGGTCCGATGCCCACCAGCAGGGTGATGGTCTTGCCCGGGGTCATGAAGCACGCCTCGTTGAGGCGGACGCCGATCGGCTCGCCATCGCAGAGCCGGAACAGCGCGCGCTGCTCCGCGGTGTCCCAGCCGGCATAGCCCGGGCTGATCCGGTTGGTGACGGTCAGCCCCTCGCCGATACCCACCTGGCAGAGGAGGTCATTCACATACTCGGCCAGGCTCTCCACCGCCGCCGAGCCCACGCTGTCGAGCATCACCGCCAGGGGGAGCTCGCGCGCGTCGAAGAGCGCGCGCACGCGCTCCTCGATCGCGTCGCCCACCGTGCAGATCGCCGCCCCGACCGCGGTGAGCGGACCCCACAGCCGCTTGATCTCGGGGATGTGCAGCGACTGGCCGCCCGCCTCGATGAGGTCGGGCCCCTGCCCCGTCACCGCGCTGGCCTGGTAGACCACCCGCGGGCACATGAGCCGCTCGCCGATCGCCAGGGCCTCGTCGAAGATGGCGCGCACGTCGGCGGTGGGCACGTCCACGCCCTTCTTGTAGCCCTGAAAGCGCAGCACCTCGTCGGGATCGACGCGGAGGGGGAGCCCGTCGAGCACGACGGGCCCGGGGGCCAGAACGGACGGCGGACCGCTCACCGCTTCCGGCGGGCGCGGACAACCTCGGCGATGAGGCGGATGTGCTCGGGGCCGGAGCCGCAACAGGCCCCCACGATATTGCAGCCGACATCGAGCAGCGCCGGATAGTCCTTGGCCATCGCTTCCGGGCCGAGCTCATAGGTGGTGACGTCGCCCTTGGTGATGGGCAGCCCGGCATTGGGATAGGCGATGAGGGGCGCGTCGGTGACCGCGCGCATCTCGCGGATGATGGTGATGGCGCGATCGGGGCCGCGGCCGCAGTTCATGCCCACGATGTCGGCGCCGGCGGCAAGGAGGGTCTTGGCCACCTCGGCGGGGCTCTCCCCCCACATGGTGCGGTCGCGATCGTGCTGCTCCTCGTACTGGAAGAACATGGTGGCCATCACGGGGAGATCCGCCACCGCCTTGCAGGCGGCGATGGCCGCGGTGGCCTCCTGCGGGAACATCATGGTCTCCACCGCGAAGATATCCACCCCGCCCTCGGCCAGCGCCTCCGCCTGCTCGGTGAACGTTTCCAGGTACTGCTCGTCGGTGGCGACGTTGTCGCCGACGCCGTAGTCGGCGGGGACGCAGGAGGTGGGACCGATGGAGCCTGCCACCCAGCGGCCGGGCGGGCAGACCGCGCGCGCCAGCCGCGCGCCCTTGACGTTGAGCTCGCGGGTGCGGTCCCCGATCCGGTACTCGTTGAGCTTGAGCCGGGTCCCGCCGAAGGTATTGGTCTCCACGAAGTCGGAGCCGGCATCGAAATAGCCCTGGTGGATCCCGCGCACCACGTCGGCATGCGAGTCGTTCCACACCTCCGGGCAGGCCCCGTTGAGGAGGCCGGCGTCGAAGAGCGCAGTCCCGTAGCCCCCGTCGAAGACGAGGAGCTCGCCCGCCTTCACACGGTCGACGATCTGCCAGCCGGGGCTCTTCGCCATTTTCAGTTGATCTGGATGGGGGGGAGCGGCGGCCATTTGTTCGAGATGGGGGGGAGCGGCGGCCGCTCCACCCCCATGCCCCCCCACCCGCTTGGTGTCAACTCGTTTGGTCTCAGCGAGTTTGCGTTTGTCATGTGGCGACCGGGACTCCGAGGAGCTCTTTGGCGCGGACGACGGCGATGGTGGAGTCCCGGGCGTAGCCGTCGGCGCCGATCTCGTCGGCATAGGCCTGGCTCACCGGGGCGCCGCCGATCATCACCTTGACCCGCTCGCGGAGGCCCGCCTTGGTCAAGGCGTCGATGGTCCGCTTCATGGCCGGCATGGTGGTGGTCATCAGCGCGGAGATCCCCACGATCTGGGCATGGTGCTCCTCGACGGCGGCGACGAACTTCTCGGGCGCCACGTCGCGCCCCAGATTGATCACCTTGAAGCCCGCTCCCTCCAGCATCATGGCCACCAGGTTCTTCCCGATATCGTGGAGATCGCCCTGCGCGGTGCCGATCGCGATCACGCCCAGGTCCTGCTGCTCGCGCGCGGCCGCCGTGATGAGCGGCTTGAGGAGATCGAGCCCCGCGTACATCGCGCGCGCGGAGAGGAGCACCTGGGGCACGTAGTACTCGTTGCGCCGGAACTTCTCCCCCACCACGTCCATGCCCGGGATGAGGCCCCGGAAGATGAGCTCCTTCGGGTCCATCGACAGCGCCAGGCCATCCCGGGTCTTCTTCGCCACCGTATCCTTGTCCCCGAGGATCAGGGCGCGCGACATCATGGGGTAGTCGAAGTCGCCGGCGGAATCACTCATGCGCGGGTCTGGATACCTCCGGTCCTGGCGGTGGGATAGCCGGCGCGCGTCCACATGCCCATGCCGCCGGCAACGTTGTGCCACCGCGCGGGGACGCCTTCGCGAGCCAGAGCGCTGATGACCAGGCTCGAGCGGAGCCCGCCCGCGCACACCACCGCGGTGGGCCGGCCGGTGGGGAGCTCGGCGAGCCGGCGCACCGCCTCGCCCATGGGGAGGTGGAGGGCGCCCTCGATATGCCCCTCGTCCCACTCGAAAGGCTCGCGAACGTCGATGATGAGCAGATCCGCCTGCTCCTCCTTCATGGTCGCGAGATCGTGGACGCTGATCTGCGGCACCTGGCCCAGCGGCAGCCCCTGGCTCTTCCAGTCCCCCATGCCCCACTGCAGATGGCCCGCGATCTCGTCGAGGCCGATGCGTCCCAGGCCCTGCACGGCGCGGGTGAGGTCGGTGGGTCCGCCCGCCACCAGCACCAGCGGCCGGTCGGCGGGCGCGAACAGTCCCACGCGGTTCGCGAACTGCGGGCTGTCGATCCAGACATTGAGGGCGCCGGGAACATGCCCGTCCCCGAACTCGGCCGCGGTGCGGGTGTCCACCACCACCGCGCCCTTGGCCACGAGCTCGCGCACCTGGGCCGCCGAGAGCGCGCGCGGCTCACCGGACAGGGGCAGCGCGCGCGCCCGGTTGCGGGCGATGATGCGGTCGAAGTTCGGCGGCTTGGCGGGGAGCCCGGTCATGAGGGCCTGGACGAAGGCCGCCTCGTCGCCGGCGCTCAGCGCGAGGTTGAAGCGCCGCTCGAAGCCGATGGTGGTGGACGTCTTGCTCGACATGGCGCGCCCGCAGGCCGAGCCCGCGCCATGCGCCGGGTACACCTCCACGCTGTCGGGCAGCGTGAGGAGGCGGCGGGTCAGGCTCTGGTAGAGGGTGGCCGCGGCGCGCTCGCCGCCGAAGTCGGGGCGGCCCACATCGCCCACGAACAGCGTGTCGCCGGTGAGCACGAACCAGGGCTCCTCCCCGCGGCTCCGATCGGTGACGAGGAGCGCCACGCTCTCGGGAGTATGGCCCGGGGTGTGGAGGACGCGGAAGGACACGTTGCCGATGCGGATTTCTTCCTCGTCTTCAATCGGCGTGGTGGGAAAGGCCGCGTCGGCGGCGGGATGCATGAGGATGCGGGCGCCGGTCTTGTCCGCCAGCGCCTGGTTGCCCGAGATATGGTCGGCGTGGAGGTGGGTATCGATGATGCGAGTGACGGTGAGGCCCTTGCGCCGGGCCATGGCCAGGTACTCGTCCACGCGGTCGCGCGCCGGATCCACGACGGCCGCCTCCCCCGCCTGGCTACACCCGATCAGATACGAGAGGCAGCCGGCCTCCTCGTTGACAATCTGCTGAAAAATCATCGCTCGAATTGTCCCACAGGGCTCCGGCAGGGCGCAAGGCCGGAAGCTCAACCTCCAGAGGAACTTGACCGGGCCTTGCCTGTTACACTAGAGTCTGCCAAATCCCACCGGCAGGTAGCGGGGGAGGACGGGCGAGGTCGAATGCGGCTCAAGGTGCTCGGGGCCTACGGCAGTGACGGGCAGGGCCAGCGACCTTCGGCCTTCCTCGTCGACGATCACGTCCTGGTGGACGCCGGGACCGTCGGCGGAGCGTTGTCCGTTCCTGAGCAGATCGCCATCACCCACGCCGTGCTGAGCCACGCCCATCTCGACCACACCGTGGGTCTGGCCTTCCTCGCCGACACCCTGGCCATGGTGGCGCCGGAGCGCTCCGTCACGGCGTGCAGCATCGCCCGCGTCATCGAGACGCTGCGCACCCATGTCTTCAACGACGCGCTCTGGCCCGACTTCATGGCCATCCCCAACCGGGACGCGCCGGTGCTCAAGCTGCGCGAGCTGCCGGAGGAAGGCGAGGCGCGGGTGGGCGAGCTCTGGGTGACACCGGTGCTGGTGGATCACACCATCCCCACCACGGGCTTCATCATCCACGACGGCGAGACGGGGTTCGTCTACTCGGGAGACACGGGGCCGACGGCGCGCCTGTGGCAGGTGGCCCGGGAGATGCGGGGGCTCAAGGCGCTGGTGGTGGAGACGGCCTTTCCCAATCGCCTCCACGGTCTCGCGCGCGCCTCGGGGCATCTCACCCCCGCGATGCTCCGCGAGGAAATCAAGAAGATGCCGGCCGACCTCCCGGTCTGGGTGTTCCACGTCAAGCCGCAGCTCTATCAGGAAACCGCGGAAGAGCTGGCCCAGATCGACCCCGAGCGCATTCACATCCTCGAGCAGGGCAAGACCTACACCTTCTAGCTCTTGCTGGCTCCTTCTTGCTGGGCCCCCGTCGGCAGGACCCTCAGGAGGCATCGAGCATACGGCTCAATGTTTCTCTGAATGGAAAGAGGCTAAATATGCCTCCCGTATGAATAAAACAGATTTTCTGACCTAGGGCCTTTGGATCTTTCTCCAGCGTGGTGACGAGGCCCGCGAAGGCTTTCGCCGTGTAGACCGGATCGAGCACGATCCCCTCGTCGCGGGCCAGCCGCACGATGGTGGCCAGCTCGGCCTCCTCCACGGAGGCCCGCCCCGTACCCTGATAGCCGTCGATCAGATGGAAGGTCTTCGGCACCTCGATGGCGAAGCCAAAGCGCTGGATCGCCGTCACCATGGTCCGCCCGATGTGTTCACGCACCTTGGCCGCGGGCCACGCGATGGGGATCCCGACGATCTCACCCGGAAGGCCGGCCAGCTGCTTGCCCATCAGCATCCCGCCCTGGCTGCCGCCGCTATACACGGAGATCACCACCGAGTCGAAGCGTGGCGCCCCATGGTTGATCTGGTCGGCCAGCTCCACCGCGCACTCGAGATAGCCCAGCGCCCCCACCTCGTTGGATCCGCTTTCCGGGATCACATAGGGTCGGTGCCCCCGGTCGGCCAGGTCGGCGGCGAGCCCTGCCATCACCTCGTCCACGTGCTCCCACTCCGCGTCCGACAGATAGCGCACCTGGGCTCCGAGGAGACGGTCGAGCAGGAGGTTGCCGTCGTAGAACTCCGGGCGGCTCCCCTTCACCGCGAGCACGGCGTTCAGGCCGAGCCGGGCCGCCACCGCGGACACGGCCCGGCAGCAGTTGGACTGCAGGGTGCCGCAGGTTATGAGGGTGTCGGCGCCCAGGGACAGGGCCTCCCCCACGAGGAACTCGAGCTTGCGCACCTTGTTCCCGGACTCGAGCAGGCCGGTCAGGTCGTCCCGCTTGACGTAGAGCTCGACCCCGAGGCGGCGCGAGAGCCGATCGAGCTTGAGGATGGGCGTGGGGGCCAGCGCGAGCGGGATCCGTGGAGGCACCGCGGACATGCATCGATCGTAGCACCCTCTCCGCTTCACGCGGAGAGTTCAGGTCAAGGCTGACAGGCGGGGCACCAGTAGGTGGACCGGTCGCGCAGCGATTCCACGACGATCCGGGCGCCGCATCGCGGGCAGGGCTTGCGCGCCCGATGGTGGACGCGGAAGAACACGCGCTTGGGCTCGCCGCGAAGCGGCCCCGGTCCGACCAGCTCCCGCAGCGCCGCGGTGGCGGCCGCCAGCGTGGTCGCGGTCGCCGCGTGGACCCGGCCGATCTCGTCCGCCGTCATGAGCGAGCCCGTGCGACGCGGCTTGACGCGGGCCTCCCAGAGGATCTCGTCCGCATAGGCGTTGCCGAGGCCCGCGATGAGCCGCTGGTCGCAGAGCACCGTCTTGATCGGCCAGAGCTTGTTGCGGGCGCAGAGGCCCGCGAGCGCGGCCACCGTGAAGGCGGGCGTGAGCGGGTCCAGACCGGCGCGCTCCTTGCGATCGAGCCCCACCCACATCTTGGCCTCGCCGGGCTTGAGGAGATCGAAGTGCCGGTCGGAGAAGACGAGCCGCGCGCCGTCGTCTCGATGGAGGGTGAGCACCGCCAGCGGCACGCGGGCCGTCGCCTCGCTGGCGTCCGGCGCGAGCCAGTATGGCTCGCCGCCCAGCATGACGTGCACGTCGATCCGGGGCCCCGCCTCCAGCGAGATCGCGAGGGTCTTGCCGCGGCGGCTGATCGTCGCCACCCGCCGCTCCGTCACGGCGGCCAGGAAGGAGTCGGGCGCCGAGCCGCGCAGGACGCGCGACTGGTGGATCTCCACCGAGCGAATCGAGCGCCCCACGAGAAGAGGCGCCAGCACCTCGGCGTAGACGGTCAGCTCCGGCAGCTCGGCCATCGCCCGGTCACCTCACCCCGCCCGCTCCTGCGGGAAGCGGAGCTAGGAGGCGTGGTCCTTCTTGAGCGTGGCGGCGATGGGGACGAAATCGTAGGAGGGAAAGACCTGGTAGCGGAAGGCGCCCCAGGCCTTCCCCTCCATGTAGCGGTTGAGGTTGCGCAGCTTGTCCGGCTCGACCCGCAGGGTGATGACGAAGCCATAGGACATCGCCACCACCCAGGAGACCAGCTCCGAGCCGTCGGGCGGGAAGTCGCGATAGAAGCCGGTCTTCCGCAGGTGGGCCATGATCTCGTCGAGGGTCTTCGACTGATCGTGGTGGAGCAAGACGGTCATCAGCACGCGGTTGTCGTCGGGCATCGGGCGCCTCCCGGGAGGGAACTCTGGCGCGCAGCGCGCGGATTGTCAATAATGCCGCGTGACCCGGGACCCGGAGACTCTGGCGAACCCGCGCCTCTGGATCGCCTTCGCCAGCATGCTTTTCGTCTCGGGGATCACCAATGTCTTTCCGGTCTTCTTCCCCGCGCTCCTCGCCGAGTTCGGCGGCTCGCGCGGCGCCACCGCCTTCACCGTGTCGCTGTGCTGGATCGGCGGGGCGGTGTTCGGGCCGCTCGCCGGCTATCTGGTGGCGCGCGGGAATCCCCGGGCGGTGGTGGCCACCGGCCTGGGCGCCTCGGCGCTCGGCATGCTCACGGGCGCGCTGGCGCCGAGCCTGCCCGTGTTCATCCTCACGCTGGGCATCGGCGCGGGCATCGGCATCGGGCTCACCGGCATCGCCACCCAGGCGGCCCTGCTCGCCGACATCTACGTGCGCCGCCGGGGCGTGGCGATGGGCATCGCGTTCTCGGGGTCGATGGGGGGCTATGCGGTGGCGCCGCTCGTGCACTGGACCATCGAGCACGCGGGCTGGCGGACGGCGCTGGCCGCCTATGGCGTCGCGGTCGCGGGGCTGCTGCCGCTCGTCTGGCGCTGGCTCCCCGCGCGCCTCGAGAGCGCGCGGGCGGCGGCGACATCTCTCACCGCCGACGGCCAGCCGACCGTCCGACGCATCGTCACCTCCGCGCCATTTCTCATGCTCTTCGTCTGCTTCACCAGCCCGCCGTTCTTCGGCTATCTCGCCACCACCCAGCACGCGCTCTACTTCCCCGCCCGCGGCTTCAGCGCCGAGGAGGCATCCCTCATGCTGGCGGTGGGCGGCGTGCTCTCCGTCAGCGGGCGCATGCTCTCCGGCGTCGCCGCGGACCGGCTGGGCGCGCCCACCGCGGGATTCCTCTCCTTCGGGCTCTCGCTCACCGGCATCCTCTGCCTCTTCGGGCTCGAGCTCTGGCCGGTTCGCCTCCTCGCGTACGCCTATGTGCTCTTCATCTTCCTGCCCCTGGGCAGCCGCGCCACCATCGTCTCCGTGCTGCTGAGCCGGCTCACCCCGCCCCGGCACTACGGCATCATCTTCGGCATCCTCGGCATCGGGAACAACCTCGGGGCGGCGGCCGGCCCGTGGATGTCGGGCGCGCTCTTCGACCGGACGGGATCCTACCTGGTGATCTATCTCTGCGGGGCGAGCATCGGGTTGGTGGGGCTCTTCACCCTCGCCGCCTTCGTGCTGATGACGCGCGAGGCCGCCAGCGCCGGCCCGCGCGCCCGGTGAGGCCGCGCGCTACCCGACCTTGGAGATGAAGCTCGCGTAGCGATCGACCAGCGGCAGCACGGTGTCGCGGCCTTCGGACGGCAGGGTGAAGATCGCGCGCTCCACCCCCTGGTCTCGCCACTGGGCCAGCTTGGCCTCGTCGGGCTTCGCGCCGAAGAGGGACACCGTCACCGCGGCTGGATCGCGTCCCAGCTTGGCGGCCCGGGCGCGGAGATCGGCCAGGCCCTCGTCAATGGGCTCGCGGCTGCTGATGGGCATCCAGTGCCCGTCGAACTCCGCCGCGCGCTGGCGCGCGTGCGGACCCGTGCCCCCCATCAGGATGGGCGGGTAGGGCTTCTGCACCGGCTTGGGATAGGACCAGAGCCGGTCGAAGTTGACGTACTTCCCGTGGTACTCGGCCTCGTCCCGCTCCCAGATCGCCTTCATCGCGGCGACACGCTCGCGCAACACCTTCCACCGAGCCGCGAAATCGGTCCCGTGGTGTCCCATCTCTTCCGCGTTCCAGCCGCCGCCCACGCCGAACAGCACCCGCCCGCGCGAGATCCAGTCCAGGCTGGCCACTTCCTTGGCGAGCGTGATGGGATCCCGCTCGATGACGAGACAGATGCCGGTACCGAGCTTGATGCGGCTCGTCACCGAGGCCGCCGCCCCCAGCGCCACGAAGGGATCCAGCGTATGCCAGTAGTCCCGCGGCAGCGGACCTCCGCCCGGCCAGGGGCTTTGCCGGCCGGCCGGGATGTGGGTGTGCTCCGGCACCCAGAAGGATTCGAAGCCGCGGTCCTCGAGGGCGCGCGCGAGCTCGTCGGGGCGGATGGAATAGTCGGTGGCGAAAATGTAGCAGCCGTATTTCATGGGCGCGCCCCTTCGGGGATGCGGGTTCGAACAATCGGATGCTGCGAGCGGCGCCCATTATACGCCGCCGGCCTCCAATTCCTTGGCGAGCGGAGGAGGCCGTACTACCCTGTCCCCATGGGCTGCGGCCCCGACGCCGCAAGGCCCGGAGGGAGATCACGCATGAGAATCAGCAATCGGACCTGGAGATGGATGCTCGTGGGGTTGGTGGCGGTCACGCTGGCCGCGCCCGGCTGGGCGCGCGCCGAGTCGCCGGACAAGCTCGATGCCGCGACCGATCAAGTCAAGGCGGGAGCCGCCATGGTCGGCGCGGGCCAGGTATGGGACGGCGCCGGTGAGATGACCCGGGGCATCGGCAATACCATCGTCGAGGGCACCAAGGCGACGGGACGTGAGCTGAGCCGCGCCGGACAGATCGCGGGGTATGGCATCCGGACCGGGTTCAACACCAGCTTCGACGCCGTGGTGGACGCGACCGACGCCACCGTCGACTTCTTCAAGCGCCTCCGCTTCTAGACGTTCCTCAGCGCGGCGGGCGGGCCAGGTAGGCGGCGAGGGCGGCGGCCTCGCGCTCCTGGAACCGCACCGCCACGCGGAGCTGCTCCAGGTACTGCTCGAGCGTCTTTCCCCCCAGGGTGATCTTGTTGCGCTCGAAGAAGTCCTGCACGTCGCGCTCCCAGTCCGGGCTCACCAGCATGGTGACGCCCTCGTAGAGGCGCCGGTAGGCGCTGCCCGGGTACTGCCGGGCCATCGCTTCCCAGTGCTCCTTGACGAAATCCCAGGCCAGCGCGCGGGCATACACCGAGCCCAGCATGGACCGGATCAGGAAGGGCGCGTCCTGACTTCGCACTTCTCCATTGAGAGCTCGCTCGAGGGTCTGCTTGATGAGCGCGGGCTCGCGGAAGGCGCCCAGGGCGTAGAGATAGCGCTGCTCCTCCTGCGGATTCCGCGCGGTGCGGAAGCGCTGGTGAAAGTCCGCGTATTCCCGCTCCCCGCCGGTGGAGGCCAGGATGGCGATGACCGCGGGCAGGACATTGGGGTCCAGCGCGGACTCGTCCTCGACGTAGCGGGCCCACATGGCGCGGGCCTGCGCCTGCGTCTCCTCGTCGTTGCCCAGCGTACCCAGGACCCGCAGGAGGTCGCCGCGTAGCTGCCGGACGAGCTCGCTCTCGCCGTCCTCGCGATCCCAGCCGAGCCGAGCGGCGGCGAGCCCGACCCGGTGGCGCACGAAGGCCTCGAGGCCGGGGCGGGCGCGGTCCGGCAGCACCCGGTTGAGGAAGCCGAAGGACCCGGTGAGCACCATCCAGACATTGCGGTCCCGCTCCTCGCGAAAGCGGCCGGTCAGCTCCAGATACTCCACCGCGGGCACGAAGCCGGCCTGGGACAGCGCGAAGGCGTCGCTGGCCACGTTGAAGCGGTCGATGGGCGACACCTTGGCCACCGAGCGCGCCAGCTTCCTGAGCATGGGGAGGGCGTACCCGACGCGGAAGAAGCCATGGCCGCCCGTATTGGCGAGCACCCACTCCGGCGCCGCCGGCAGCTCCACGCGCGTCTCGGCCTCCCCGAGCAGCAGCCGCTTGTCCACCCACCCGCCCTTCACCGAGGCGCGCAGCGCGATGGGAATGCGCCAGCGCTCGTCGGGATTGCCCTCCGCGCCGAGATAGGTGAAGCGCCGCTGCGAGACCTTGACCCCCGTCCCGTCGGCCTCGACGGATACCAGGGGATAGCCCGGGCGGAAGATCCAGGCGTCCATGATCTCCGGGATCGGCAGACCCGACGCCTCGCCCAGCGCCTTCCAGAGGTCGGTCGTCTCGGCATTGCCGTAGCGATGATGCTCGAGATAGCGGCGGACGCCGTCCCGGAAGACGGTGGCGCCGATGGACTGCTCGAGCATGCGGAGCACGCCGGCGCCCTTCTCGTAGGTGAGGAGGTCGAACATCGCCTCGCAGTCCCGCGGAGCCCGCACCTCGAACTCGATCGGCCGCGTGGACACGAGCCCGTCTACCCCCATCGCCGCCGCGCGGGAGACGCCGAAGTTCACCCAGCGCTCCCACTCCGGCTTCCAGGCGTCCACCGCGAGCATCTCCATGAAGGTGGCGAAGGCCTCGTTGAGCCAGATGCCGTTCCACCAGACCATGGTGACGAGATCGCCGAACCACATATGGGCCAGCTCGTGAGCGACCACGTCGGCCACGCGCTCCAGCTCGGAGTGCGACGCCGCCGTCTCGTCCACCAGGAGCGCGGTCTCGCGGAAGGTGATGGCGCCGAGGTTCTCCATGGCGCCGGCCGCGAAGTCCGGAATGGCGAGCAGATCCACCTTGTCCCCGGGGTACGGGATACCGTAGTACTTCTCGAAGAAGTCCAGGGTGAAGGCGCCACAGTCCAGGGCGAACCGCGCCAGGTGCGCCTTGCCGGGCACGCTCCAGACACGGAGCGGGGTGGCGCCCACCATCACGGGCGCGGTCGCTTCCAGCTCGCCCACGATGAAGGCCACCAGATAGGTGGACATCTTGATGGAGTCGGCGAAGCGCACCACCCGGCGGCCGCCCTCCGCGGGCTCCTCGCTCGACACCGCGGTGTTGGACACGGCGGCGAGCCCCGCCGGCACCACCAGCGTGACGGAGAATACCGCCTTGCACGCGGGCTCGTCCCAGCACGGAAACGCCCGGCGCGCGTCGGTGGCCTCGAACTGGGTGGCGGCGATGGTGTGCGTGGCGCCCGCCGGATCCTTGTAGGTGCTGCGGTAGAACCCGTGCAGCCGGTCGTTGAGCACGCCGGTGAAGGCCAGCGTGAGCCGCCATTCCCCCGGCGCCAGCGGCGACGGGAAGAGGAGCCGCGCCCGCTCCTGCGCTTCGTCGAGGGTGGCCGTCCCCTCCACCGCCGCGCCGGCGGCGTCGCGGGCGGACACCGACTGGATGGCCAGCTCGGCCGCGTTCAGCGTGATCTCGCTCACCGGCTCGCGGATGGTGACCGTCACCGTTTCCTCGCCCGCGAAGGTGGCGGCGTCGAGATCGGGCACGAGGCGAAGCTCGTAGCGGCTCGGCACGACCGACGTTGGCAACCGATAGTCCATGACGTTGGAGGATACCAAAATCCGCGGAGCCACACTTGACATCTCTTCCGCGGCGGGCCCAAACTCCCCACGCGTGAGAACGCTTCGCGATCGCGTGGCGGTGGTGACGGGCGGGGGCAGCGGCATCGGCCGCGCGCTCTGTCTTGCCTTCGCCGCCGACGGCGCGCGCGCGGTGGTGGTGGCGGACGTGGACGAGGCGGGGATGAAGGAGACCGCGGCCGCGGTGAGCAAGGCGGGCTCCCGCGCCGTCACCGTCCGCACCGACGTGAGCCGGCGGGCCGACGTGGAAGCCCTCGCCGATCGGGCCTGGCGTGAGTGCGGGGCGGTGGACGTCCTCTGCAACAATGCCGGCATCGCGCTGTGGGGCGGGCTCGACAAGGCCACGCATCAGGACTGGGAGTGGGCCATCGGCGTGAACCTGTGGGGCGTGATCCACGGGGTCGAGGCCTTCGTGCCGCGGATGATCGCGCAGAAGACGGACGGCCACATCGTCAACACCGCGTCCATGGCCGGCCTCATCGCCTCCGAGGGCCTCGGCGTCTACAACACCACCAAGTACGCGGTGGTCGGGCTGTCCGAGACACTCCAGAAAGACCTGCGCCCGCATCAGATCGGCGTCTCCGTCCTGTGCCCCATGGGAGTGAAGACGGCGATTCGCCAGAGCGCGCGCAGCCGCCCCGAGGCGCTGCGCAACCCCGGGGCGCCCGAGACCGCCGGGGAGGTGGAGCTGATCGGACGCTATCTCACGCCCGAGCACGTGGCGGAGCGCGTGGTGCGGGCCATTCACGACAACCGTCTCTACGTCATCACCCACGCGGAGGGGCTCGAGCCGCTGCGCCGCCGTCTCGCCCGCATGGAAAAAGCCATCGAGGAGTGCCAGTGAATGCGCGATCGGAGCCGCCATGCGTTTTGAACCAGTAGTCGGCTGGGGCACCCCGCCCCCCGGGTGGAGCTACGTGGAGGTGGCCGGGGTGGCAGTGGACGCGAAGGACAATGTCTTCTGCTTCACGCGGGGCGAGCATCCCGTCATCGTCTTCGATCGCGACGGCAAGTTCCTTCGCTCCTGGGGCGAGGGGCAGATCCGGCGCGCCCACGGCATCTCGCTCGACGCGGACGGCAACGTGTGGCTCACCGACGATCTCCACCACACCAGCCGGAAGTTCACGCCCGAGGGCAAGCTGCTTCTCACCATCGGGGATCCCGACACTCCGTCGTCGCTCCAGGGCGGCAAGCCCTTCAACCGGCCCACTCACGTCGCCGTCTGCCCGCGCACCGGTAACCTCTACCTCTCCGACGGCTACGGAAATTCCCGCGTCCACAAGTACACGCCGGACGGCCGGCATCTCCTCTCGTGGGGGGAGCCCGGCACCGATCCCGGCCAGTTCAATCTGCCCCACAACATCACCACCGACCGGAACGGGCTCGTCTACGTGGCCGATCGCGAGAATCACCGCGTCCAGATCTTCGACGGGGAGGGGCGCTACCAGGCCCAGTGGAACAACCTGCACCGGCCCTGCGGGCTCTATACCGACCGGCGCCAGGGCGATCACCTCTACGTGGGCGAGCTCGGCTCCGCGCTCCCGGTGACGGCGCAGACGCCCAATATCGGCCCGCGCGTCACCGTGCTGAACGCCAAGGGTGAGCGGGTGGCGCGCTTCGGCGGCCAGTTCGAGGGCGAGAAGCCGGGCGAGTTCACCGCGCCCCATAGCGTGGTCACCGACTCGCGGGGCGACGTGTACGTGTCCGAGGTCTCGTGGACGGCCAAGGGCAGCCTCCAGAACCCGCCGCGCGAGATCCGCTCGCTCCAAAAATTCCGCCGCCTGGACTAGGTCTGCGTCGAGCGATGGCCGGCCGTCGCGCGCTCGCGTTCTTCCTGCTGGCCGCGCTCGCCGCCGGGTGCACCGCGTCGGCGACGGAATCGCCCCGGGGAGCGCGGACGCCCCTCGACCACATCGTGGTGCTCTTCCTCGAGAACCGCTCGTTCGATCACCTTTTCGGCACCTATCCCGGCGCCGACGGGATCGCCCGCTATCGCGGAAAGCAGGTCGATCCCGCGGGGCGACCCTACGAGACCCTGCCCCAGCCGCGGGGACGCGACGGCAAGCCCGACCCGCGCTTCCCCGCCGATCTGCCCAATGCGCCCTTCGCGATGCTGCGCTTCGTGGGGCCGCTGGATCTCACGCGCGACCCCGTCCACCGCTACTACCACATGCGGCGGCAATACGGGTCGGGCGTCGACGGGGTGCCGATGGGCCGCTGGGTGGCGGAAGGCACGAGCGGCGGGACGTCCATGGGCTACTTCGAGCGCGGGGCGGCGCCCGTGCAGTGGCGCCTCGCCGACGAGTTCGTGCTCCTCGACCGCTTCTTCCAGGGGATTCATGGCGGATCCTTCGCGAATCACTTCTACCTCATCTCCGGGGGGGTGGCGGAGTGGCGGGAGGCGCCCGCGGAGCATCGTGCCGAGATCGCCGCCGACGGGTCGGTCACGCGGGACGGCGCGGTGACGCCGGACGGTTACGTGGTCAATAATCTCGATCCGCCCTATCCGCCCCAGCGCGTGGACCGCATCCTGGGCCGGCCGCAGACGGCCCCGACCATTGCCGACCGGCTCGAGGCGGCCGGGCTCTCCTGGGCCTGGTACGCGGCCGGCTGGGGCGCGGGCGCGGACGCGGTGAAGGCGGGGCTGTTCCCCCATCACAATCCCTTCCAGTACGTGAAGCGGATCATGGAAAGCCCGGACGGCCGCGCCCATATCCGCGACGGGCGCGAGTTCACCGCCGCGTTGCGGGACGGCACTCTGCCCGCGGTGTCCTTCGTCAAGCCGCACTCGGCCGTCAATGCCCATCCGGGGTCTTCCACCGTGGGCGCGGGCGACCGGTGGGTGGGCGAGACCATGGAAGCGGTGATGGCCAGCCGCTACTGGCCGCGTATCGCCGTGATCATCACCTACGACGAGGGAGGCGGCTGGTTCGATCACGTGCGCCCGCCCGAGCCCGACCGCTGGGGGTACGGCACCCGCGTCCCGACCCTGGTGGTGTCGCCGTACGCGCGTCGAGGTCTGGTCGGTCACGGCGAATACGACCATGCGTCGATCCTGGCGCTGATCGAGTGGCGCTGGGGTCTCGCGCCGCTCACGGAGCGCGATCGGCGGGCCCGGCCGTTCCTGGAAGCCTTCGACTTCGCGCAGCCGGCGCGACCTCCCATCGCGCTGCGCTAGCGCCGAGGTCGCGCGCGGTGCCGGCTCAGGCGTCCCGCGGGCGGGTGAAGTGGCGCCGCAGCAGGGGCGCCCAGGCCTCGAGGGGGCGAGTCGGCCGGTCGGGCACCTTGGCGAGATCATCCCAGCGGCGAAGCTGCAACGCGGCCGCCAGCCAGGGGTGCCGGGTCAGCCCCGTCACCGCCTCCGCGGTCATGACCCCGCCTTGCAAGGTCAGCGTGTAGCGCGAGCCCGGGGTGAGGGTGTCCCAGTAGGCCGGCTCGACCGCGCAGAGGTAGCGCTTGGCATCGGCGTGCATGCGCACCAGCCAGGCCACGCGCTCGGGTACGTAGGGGGCGATGAGATCCGCGCCCACCTCATGATGCCCCCTGGCGTCCGCGCGGGCGCCGAGAGCGCGGTCTTTCTTGTCGAAGATGAGCCGCGGGTCCACCGCGAAGCGACCCACGTCATGGAGCAGGCAGGCGAGCTGGAGCTCCTCGTCCGCGCCCGCGTCGCGGGCGAGCTCGGCACACTGGAGCGAATGCGCCAGCTCGGTGACGGGCTCCCCGCCGTAGAGCCGCGCCGCCGAGTCGGCAAAGGCCTCGAGCAGCCGATCGGCCATGGTGTCCGAGGGGGCCGCCATGCGCCGGGATCGAGGGGGCTAGGCTCCGTCCCCCGGCTTCACCATCTCCTCGGGGCGCACGAGGCGGTCGAACTCCTCCGCGGTGACGAAGCCGAGGGCCAGCGCGGTCTCGCGGAGCGTGGTCCCGTCCTTGTGCGCCCGCTTCGCGATCTGCGCGGCGCGGTCGTAGCCGATGTGGGGCGCCAGCGCGGTGACCAGCATGAGGGAATTACCCACGTGGTCGGCGATGCGGTCCGCGCGCGGGGTGATCCCCTCCGCGCAGTGCTCGCGGAACGAGGCGACGGCGTCCGCCAGCAGCCGGATCGAGCGCAGCACGTTCGAGACGATGAGGGGCTTGAAGACGTTGAGCTCGAAGTTGCCCGACGCGCCCCCGAAGCCCACCGCGACGTCATTGCCCATGACCTGGCAACACACCATGGTGAGGGCCTCGCACTGGGTGGGGTTCACCTTGCCGGGCATGATGCTCGAGCCCGGCTCATTCTCCGGAATGGTGATCTCGCCCAGGCCGGAGCGCGGGCCCGAGGCCATCCAGCGCACGTCGTTGGCGATCTTCATGAGGGCGGCGGCGAGCGTGCGGAGGGCGCCGGACACCTGGAGGTCCGCCTCGTGGGAGGCGAGCGCCTGGAACTTGTTGGGCGCGCTGGTGAACGGGCGGCCGGTGAGGGAGGCCAGCGTCTTCGCCACCCGCTCGCCGTACCCCTCCGGCGCATTGAGCCCGGTGCCCACCGCGGTGCCGCCGATGGCCAGCTCGCAGAGTGCGGGCAAGGTTCCCCGCGTCGCGGCGACGGCATGGTCCAGCATGGCCGCCCAGCCGGAGATCTCCTGACCCAGGGTGAGCGGCGTGGCGTCCTGCAGGTGCGTGCGCCCGATCTTCACGATGCCCGCGAACTCGCGGGCCTTGGCGTCGAGGACCTCGCGCAGCGCCTCGAGGGCGGGGCGGAGCCGGCCTTCCAGCTCCTCCACCTCGGCCACGTGCATGGCGGTGGGAAACACGTCATTGGAGGACTGCGACCGGTTGACGTCGTCGTTGGGATGCACGGGCTTCTTGGATCCCCGCGCGCCGCCCAGGAGCTCGATGGCCCGGTTGGCGATCACCTCGTTGGCGTTCATGTTGGTCTGGGTGCCGCTGCCCGTCTGCCAGATCACGAGGGGGAAATCGTCGTCCAGCTTGCCCTCGATCACCTCGTCGGCGGCCCGGATGATGGCGTCCACCTTGTCGGCGGGCAGGAGGCCCAGCTCGCGATTGACCATCGCGCAGGCCTTCTTGACCAGTCCCAGCGCGCGGATGAACTCACGGGGGAAGCGCTCGCCGCCGATCTTGAAGTGCTGGAGCGAGCGCTGGGTCTGCGCGCCCCAGTAGCGGTCGGCGGGAACCTCGATCGGTCCCATGGTGTCGGTCTCGGTGCGCGTCTTCATGGCTCCGGCGCTCAGCATAGCACTCCTGGTCGGGCGCGGATCCAGCGCCCTGTCATGGGTCGGGCAAGTCCTCGGGAGAGATGCGCCCCGCGACGTCGAAGACTCCCCCGCCCTTCGGCGTCAGGATCAGGAGCTCGCCCTCGCCGATCTGGACCCCGGTGAGCACCCGGATCGGGTACTGGTGGCTGACCAGGACGAGATTGCCGCCCGGCGGCGGCTCGCTGGCGAGCGCGCGAATCTCCGCCGCCCGCTGCGCCTGCACGTCAGAGTCGGTAAGCGCCTGCTGGAGGGGGAGCCAGGGCTCCGCGCGCCCGAACGCGAGCTGCGCCGTCTCCAGGCAGCGGCAATACGCGCTGGACAGCACCCGTCCCACCGGAATGGCCCGCGCGCGGAAGACGGCGCCGATGAGCCGCGAGTCCTCTCGCCCGCCCTCGGTGAGATTGCGTTGACGCGAGCAGTCCGTCAGGGGCGCTCCCAGCTGATCGCGCTGAGCCATGTCGGTTTCGGCATGGCGCATCAGCACCACCTGCTTCCCGCCTCGGAGCAGCTCCCACAGCGCCTCGTCGGCGGCCGCCACCGGGGCCGCCGACAGGAGCAGCGCGAGCATGACCGCGAGTATCCGGGTAAGCATGGTCATCCTGTCCGTCCGCTCTCCAGGATACCCTCCCCGTCACGCGACGCGCCGGGGAAGCGGCCGGAACGTGAGGCGCCCGGCGACGACCAGAGCCCCCGCGCCGACCAGAGCCACGAAGAACCCGGCGAGGCGCTCGCCGAGGAGTCCGCTCACCACCGGCCCCAGGAAGACGGCGGAGTCCATGCCCACGCGATAGAGCCCGGTGCGCCAGGCCAGGCCGGTCATGCCCACGTGCTCACGGATGACGCCGAGCGGCAGCATCCAGCCGGCCAGGCCCATCCCGAAGCAGGCGCAGCCGGCCACGAAGAGCGGGAAGCCGCCGAGCCCGGCGCCGAAGGTGCCGAGCGCGAGGACCGCCAGCACCGCGCCGAGCACGGGGACACGCCCCACGCGATCGGCGAGCCAGCCCACCGGCAGCAGCACGATGAGATCCACGATCTGGGCCAGCGCGAGGAGAATGGACACGCCGCCCCTCCCCAGGCCGAACTCTCGGGTTCCGCGCAGCGGAATGAGGAACTGGCTCACCGAGGACCAGGCCAGCGCCATGAGCATGCCCACCACCAGCATCAGCCAGAACACGCGCTCGCCACTCGGGCCGGCCGCGCGAGCGGGCGCCTCCGCGCCGCGCACGGCGGGCGCCACCGCCGGAGTGGGCGGGAACTTGCGAAGGAGCGCTCGTCCCAGCAGGGGTCCGACGAGCAGGGGCGCCGCCGCCACCGGGAGCGACAAGGTCCAGGGCCAGTGCCCCGGCAGAAGGCCCATCAGCGTGAGCCCGCCCAGGATTCCGAGCATTCCGGAAAACTCGAACAGGTTGAGGCGGAACGAGCCGCCCGCGCCCCCGTCATCCTGCAGGAGCGCGGTGATCCCGCCCACCATCAGCAAGGTGTGGCCGATGCCCATCAGCACGCGACCGAGCACCAGGAGCGTGAAGGAGGGGGCGACGACGAGGCACACGAGCCCCGCGGCCAGGAAAAACGGCGACAGCACGAGGCTCAATGCGACGTGACGCCCGGCCAGGATCCCGGCCGGGGCCGCGCCCGCCATGCGCGCGAACCCGAACGCGCCCGCCACCACACCGAGCTGCCAGTCGGCGAGGCCGCGCGTCCGCGCGATCTCCGGCAAGATGGGCCCGAAGGCGCCCACGAGGAAGGTGTTGCCGACCATCAGCAGGCACAGCAGCGCCGTGCCGCTCAGGGCGTGAATGGGGGGGCGTCTCCGAAGGGGTAGAAGGGCGGCATGTCCTTGCTGGGTCGCATGGTGAAGCGCGGCGGGCGCTTCTCGAGGAAGGACGTCACGCCCTCGCGCGCGTCCGCCGACTTCCCCATGTATTCCATGCCGCGCGAATCCAGCCGATGCCCCTCCATGGGATGGCCGGCGCCGAGCAGCGTCCAGATCATCCGCCGCGCCAGCGCCACCGACACCGCCGAGGTATTGTCGGCGATCTCGCGGGCGAGGGCGCGGGCGGTCGGCAGGAGCTGGTCCGGCTCCACCACCCGGCTCACCAGGCCCCCCGCCAGCGCTTCCGCGGCGGGAAACACGCGGCCGGAGTAGATCCACTCCGCGGCCTGATTGATGCCGACGACACGGGGAAGGAACCAGGTGCTGCAGGCCTCGGGCACGACTCCGCGCCGGCTGAACACGAAGCCGATCCGGGCCGCGGTGGACGCGAGGCGGATGTCCATGGGCAAGGTCATGGTGGCGCCGAAGCCCACCGCGGGGCCATTGATGGCGGCGATGACCGGCTTCTTCATGTCGAAGACGCGGAGGGTGAAGAGCCCGCCACCGTCCCGGTGCGGCCCGCCCGGCTCTTCCTCCCCCCGGGCGGCCCGCTCGGCGGCCCGCGCCGCCGCATCGAAGGTCCGGGCGCCCGCGGAGAGATCGGCCCCGGCGCAGAAGGCGCGCCCCGCCCCCGTCACGATGATCACGCGGACGGCGTCATCAGCGTCGGCCTGCTCGAAGGCTTGCAGCAGCTCGCGCAGCATGACCCGCGTGAGGGCATTGAGCTGGGCGGGGCGATCGAGGGTGACGGTGAGGACGCCGTCCTCCACCTCGTAGCGGACCTCCTGGAAGGCCATCAGGCGCCCGGGCGCTCGGTCCCGCCGGGCTCGCCGGAACCCGCCTCCTCGTCCTCCGCCGCCTTGAGCTTGCGGAACACGGTCTTGGGATCGATGCCGAGCAGCTTGGCGGTGAGCGTCTTGTTGCCGCGAGTCATGCGCAGCGTCTCCTCCAGCATGCGCTGCTCGACCTCCGCGAGCGGGGTGCCCACGCGGATGCGCAGCATCCCCTCCCCGCCCCCGTCACCCGCCGTCTCGCCCGGGGCGGGCCGCTCGAGCACGATGGCGTTCTCCGTGATCTTGTCGGGCAGATCGCCCACCTCGACGGTATTGCCCCGCGCCAGCACCACCGCCCGCTCCACCACGTTCTCCAGCTCCCGGACATTGCCGGGCCACGCATAGCCCTCGAGACAGCGGAGCGCGTCGTCCGAGAATCCCGCCAGCGTGCGGTTGTTCTTCGCGGCGTAGACCCGCAGGAAGTGCTGGGCGAGCACGGCCACGTCCTCGCGCTTCTCCCGGAGCGGCGGCGCCGTCACCGCGATCACGTTGAGCCGGTAGAAGAGGTCTTCGCGAAACCGCTTCTCCTTGACGAGGACGGCGAGGTCCTGGTTGCTGGCGGTGACGATGCGCACGTCGACCTTGAGGGTCTTGGTGCCGCCCAGCCGCTCGAATTCGCCCTCCTGCAGCACGCGCAAGATCTTGGGCTGGGTCACCGGCGAGAGATCGGCCACCTCGTCGAGGAAGAGCGTGCCCCCATCGGCGAGCTCGAAGCGGCCTTCCTTTCGTCCCCCCGCCCCGGTGAAGGCGCCCTTCTCGTAGCCGAACAGCTCGGATTCCAGGAGGGTCTCCGGCAGCGCGGCGCAGTTGACGGCCACGAAGGGCCCCGAGCGCCGCGGCGAGCGATCGTGGATGGCGCGCGCCACCAGCTCCTTGCCGGTCCCGCTCTCGCCGTGAATGAGCACGGTGGCGGAGCTGTTGGCCACCTGATCCACCAGCGTCATCATGGAGCGGAAGGCGGGGCTCACCCCGATGAGGTTGCCCTGGGCGAGGAGATCGTCCAGGCGCCGCTGCAGGGCCAGGTTCTGCGCGATGAGCTCACGCCGCTCGAGCGCCTTGCGGATCACGCGGATGAGCTGGGCGCGCTGGAAGGGCTTGGTGAGGAAGTCCACCGCCCCGTCCTTCATCGCCGCCACCGCCTCCTCCACGGTGCCGAAGGCGGTGAGCAGGATCACGTCCACGTTGGGGACCGCCGCCTTGACCTCGCGTAGCAGCTCGAGCCCGGTGAGCCCCGGCATCCGGAGGTCGGAGAGGAGCAGGTCCACCCCGCCCTGGCGCAGGCGCTCGAGGGCCGCCTGACCGTCGGGGGCGAGCACCACGGTATAGCCCTCGCGCGCGAGGGTGCGCTCCAGGCTCTGCCGCACCGCGGGGTCATCGTCGGCGACGAGAAGGGTGGCGGTCTCAGCCATGCTCGATCCTCTTGATGGGCAGCGCGATCATGAACGTGGTGCCCTGCCCGGGGTGGCTCGACCATCGCACCTGGCCGCCGTGCTCCTCGGCGATCTGGCGCGTGATGGACAGGCCGAGGCCGGTACCCTGAGGCTTGGTGGTGAAGAACTGCTCGAAGAGCCGCTGGCCCACTTCCGCGCTGATGCCCGGGCCGCTGTCGGTCACCACGATCTCCACGGTGTCGTCGAGCCGCCGCGTGCTCACGGTGAGGGCGCCGCCCTGAGATACCGCCTCGAGCCCGTTCTTGACGAGGTTGAGCACCGCCTGGCGCAGGAGGGTCCGATCGATGGCCATGGGGGGAACGGTGGCATCGGTGCTGACGTCGAGCGCGATGCCCTGCCGGTCGGCGAGCGGGCGCACGAACTCGGACACCGCGCTTACCATGTCGTTCACGGAATCCTCTTCGAACTGCGCCCGCGGGAATCGTGCGAACGCGAGGTACTCCTCCGTCAGGGCGTCGAGCGCGCTCACCTGATCCCGGATGGCGACCACCAGCCCCTTCGCCTCCACCATCTCCGCCTCGCCCCGCCCCCCCACGATGTCTCCCAGGATCTCGGCGTTGAGGCCGATGGCGGCGATGGGATTACGCACCTCGTGGGCCACCTTGAGTGAGAGCTTCCCCACCGTGGCCATTCGCTCCGCCAGCAGCAGCTCCTGCTGCGCCGCCTGCAGCCGCGTGAGGGTGCCGGTGAGCTCGTCGTTGAGCCGCTCCACCTCGTTTCGGCCGCGCCGCTCACGCGCGGCCACGTGCGCGATGGCGAACGCGGGCAGGCCGAAGAATGCCACCAGGATCATGACCGGCACCCAGCCCACCCACGGCGGCACCAGCCAGGACGACGCGGCGTAGATGAGCCCCGCCACCACCGACAGCACGAGCCCCACCGCGCGGCCGAAGTAGTAGGCATTGATGGCGAGCAAGGGAAAGAAGAGGAGGTAGTAGAGGCTGTCGCCGCCGCCGGTCAGGAACAGCAAGGCAAAGACGATCAGCAGGTCCACCGCGAGCGCGCCGCTGAAGATGAAGCGCGTGGCCCGCGGATTCACGGTGACCAGGGCCAGGATGCAGGCCTTGTAGGCGGCGAACCACAGCACGAGGGAGTAGAGGTCGAATTGGTAGCGCGGACGCAGCGGGGCCAGGCCCAGGGTGGCCAGCCCTCCCACCATGACGACGGCGAGCAGGAAGGCGAACAGGCGCTCGTCCCGCTCGAGCAGTCGGAAGGCGGCCGCCCAGGGTTTCCGCGCCGGAGACGTCATGCGCTCTTCCATCCGCCCGACCACTATAGCGCGTTCGAGCGGGATTGGACGGGGGCCTCCTCCGGCGCCGCCGCGCCCGAGGCCGCCAGCCGCGCCTCTTCCCGCCGCAGGAGCGGCACCGCCAGGAGGGGCACCAGGCCCAGGATCCCCACCGTGATCATGAGCCGGCCCAGGCCGTCGTAGCTCTGCTGCGTCACCGCGAAGGCGGTGTTGAGATAGCGCGTGAACAGCTCGCTCGCCGACAGCGCCAGGTTCATCAGCGAGGCCAAGATGGCGAACATGGTGGCCTCGGCCCCCGCCGGCGCGGTTCTGGCGATCAGCATCAGCATGGGCACCATGGCGAGCTGGCCGAGGGGCGCGGAGATGGTGGTGTCGATGAACGCGAAGGCCCGCGGGCTCAGCCCGAGCCACTCGTTGACGCCGTAGAAGAGCCCGATGCTGGGCAGATAGAGGACGAAGCTCGCCACGCTCACCCAGGCGATGGTGAAGCTCACCGGCCGCCGGGCGATCGGCTTGCGGAAGACGATGAGGCCGGCCAGGCTCAACACCGACGAGACCTGGGCGAGCAGCCCGAGGAACTCCGCGTCGAACTTCAGGTGATCGATGGCCCAGTAGCTATAGCCCTGGCCCACGCCGGGGACGGCGCGATAGAGAAAGATCACGAAGGCCGACACCGCGACCGCGCGGGAGAGGCCGATCCGCTGGAGGAGCACCACGATGAGGGTGGCGGACACCACCAGCACGATCTCCTGGGCGAACGGCACCGCGAGCGACTCCAGCGCCACGCTGAAGCCGGCGTAGAGGAGGCCGCCGATCAGCACCATCCGGGCGCGTCCGCCCCCCAGCGGTCCCGCCTCGCGCGCGGCGGGGGTGGCTCCGGCTGGCGCCCGCTCGGCCGGGCGCACGAAGAGCGCGGCGACCGCTACCGTGATCGGCAAGAGCGCGGCGAGCGCGAACACCGGACGGGGGCCCAGGACGCCGGTGAGCACCCCACTCGCGTAGCCCACGCTGATGGTGCCCACCAGCAGGGCGATCCGGCCCAGGGTCTGGATATGCCCGATCTCCTCGTCGTTGCGCGCGACCTCCACCGACAGCGCGTCGGCCACGACGTCCTGGATCATGAAGCCGACCGCCACCAGCACCACCGCGGCGAGAAACGCCGTCTTGCTGGAGACGCCGAGGGCGAGATAGGCGTAGCCGCCGAACGAGCAGAGGGTGCCCAGGAGGAGATAGGCCTTCCGGCGGCTGCCGAGGATGGGATACACGTCGGAAGACACGCCGACCACCATCTTCATGCTCCAGGGCAGGCCCACCCAGAACGCGATCGCCGCCGCCTCCGCCGGCGTGATGCCCAGCGCGTCCTTCTGGAAATACAGCGCGGCCACGCTGGTGATCCCGCTGGCGCCATACGCGAAATAGGTGATGAGGACGGGGAGATACGCGGCCTTGAGGGTCTTGAGCGAGGCGAGCATCCCCGCAAGTCTACCGCATCCCCGCCGCGCGCCTTGACGCGTCCCCGGGAGCCGGGTAGGTTCGGGCGCATGGCGCTCGTCGGCAATGCGATCCTCGCGATCTGGAACGACATCGCCCCCGGCGGCGACGCGGAGTTCAACCACTGGCATATCCGCGAGCACTTCCCGGAGCGCCTCGGCGTGCCGGGCTTCCTCCGCGGCCGTCGCTTCAATGCGGTGAGCGGATCGCCGGCTTACTTCACCCTCTACGAGACGGAGTCGGTGGGCGTGCTCCAGAGCCCCGGGTACCTCGCGCGCCTGAACGCCCCCACGGCCTGGACCACGAAGTGCATCCAGCTCTTCCGCAACAACCGCCGCACGGCCTGCCGCAACACGGTGTCCCTCGGTGAGGGCGTGGGCGGCGCCCTGGCGACCCTGGAGCTGGGACCGGCCGCCGGCGGTGACGAGGCGCTGCGGGCCTGGCTCACCGCCACCGCGCTTCCCGCCCTCGCGGGCCGTCCCGGCATCACCGGCGCCCACCTCTCGGAGGCCGACGTCGAGATGACGGTGGTGCGGACGGCGGAGAAGAAGCTGCTCGAGAAGCCCGACACCCTGGCGCGCTGGGTGGTGATGGTGGAGGGCCTCGACGCGGAGACTGTCGCCGGCGCCTGCGAGGCCGCGCTGGACGACGAGGCGCTCACGCGCCACGGGGCGGCGCCCGACCGGTCGCTCGCCGTGTACCGCCTCGTCTACGCCCTCGGCGGCTGAAGGGCGCCGCGCTCAGTCCAGCGACGGCCGCCGGCGGTGCCACTCGGTCGCGCCCTCGTAGGCATGGCCGGCGCGCAGCACGGTGGCCTCGTCGAAGGGCCGCCCCACGATCTGCAGGCCCAGGGGCAGCCCGCTCGCGGCGAAGCCGCACGGCAGCGCCAGCGCCGGGAGCCCGAGCCCGTTCCACGGACGCGTGAGGCGGGAGAACCGTCCCATGCGCGCGGCGATGGTCTCCCCTTCTCCGGCGGTGGCGTCGGCCAGCGCCGGCGCGGGCTCCGGAATGGCGGGCAGGATCAGGAGATCCGCCTCCGCGAAGACCTCCTCGTTGAAGTCGCGCGCCAGCCGCGCGCGCAGGCGCAAGGCCTGGAGATAGTCGTGGGCCGAGATCCGGGTGCCCACCGCGAGCCGCGCCCGCACCGCGGGCTGCAGCTCGTGCGGGCGCTCGCGCAGGACGCGGGAATGCACCGCCGAGCTTTCCGCGCGCGCGATGATGCTGCTCACGTCATGGATCACCTGGGGGTCCGGGAGCCGGATCGAGGCGACGCGGGCGCCCAGGCGCTCGAACGCCGCGAGCGCGTCCCGCGTGGCCGCCGCCACCTCGGCGCTCACGCCGTCGAGGTAGTAGTTCTCGGGAAGCGCGACGCGAAGCCCGGCCGGCGGCCGCTCGAGCTCCGCCAGATAGCCCGGCACCTCGCGCGCGCTCGAGGTGGCGTCGGCGGGATCGGGACCGGCGATGACCTCCAGCATGAGCGCCACGTCGGCCACCGTGCGCGCCATGGGCCCGATATGGTCCATGGCCCAGGACAGCGGCATCGCGCCCGCGCGGCTCACCCGGCCATAGGTCGGCTTGAGCCCCACGATGCCGCAGCAGGCCGCCGGCAGCCGGATGGAGCCGCCGGTGTCGGTGCCCAGAGCGCCCAGGGCGAGACCCACCGCCACCGCCACCCCGGAGCCGCTGGAGGAGCCGCCCGACACGTGCCCGGCCCGCCAGGGGTTCTGCGCGTCGCCGTGGTGCGCATTGTCCCCGAAGGGGCCCAGCGCCAGCTCCGCCATGTTGAGCTTGCCGAGCGTGTTCGCACCCGCCTCGATCAGCCGCGCCACCGCGGTGGCGTCCCGCTCGGCGAAGAAGTACTCGGCAGTCTTGGTGCCGCACGACGTCGGCAGGCCGCCGATGTGAAAGAGATCCTTGTGGGCGAGCGGCACTCCGTGGAGCGGGCCGCGCCAGCGACCGGCGGCCACCTCCGCCTCGAGCGCGCGCGCGCGGGCCAGCGCGCCGTCCGCGTCCACGGTGATGAAGGCGCGAAGGCGCCCGTCGAGGCGCGCGACGCGCGCCAGGCACTCCTGGGTGGCCTCCACGGGCGAGATCCGGCGCGCGCGGATGGCCGCGGCCAGCGAGGCGATGGTCCAGTCGGTCATCGAGTGGTGGAGCGGGGGGCCGAGGAGCGGCGGGCCCGCTCGTCGGGCGCACCCGCATCGAGCGCGGCGGCGAAGCGCGCCGGCTCCTCGACCAGGGAGAGATCGGCCTCCGCTCGCTCGATGACCGCCGCCATGCCCGCCACCTCTGCCCGGGCGGGATCGGGGCGACCATCCGGTCCGGCGGGCTCGCTCATCTCGCGGCCCGGGCGCGGCAATCGGCCAGCATGGCGATGAGGGTGGCGCGCGCCGATTCCAGCGAGCCGACCTCGGCCGGGAAAGCGATGCGCCGGGCGGTGAGCTCGGACCCGTGGCGGATCCGGAGCCGGAAGCCCAGCCGATCCACCGCCACCATCTCCGCCGCGTCCGCGGAGATGCCCCCGAGCACGCGGGCAAAGACGAGCAGGGCATCGCCATGGTCGCGGTTCATGTGCTCCATGATGCCGGCGGCGCCCTCGGCGAGCGGGTCGGGGCGCTCCGCCCCGTAGGCCTCCGAGCCCACCCAATCCATCGCGGCGAAGCCGCCCACGAAGTAGACCTCGGCCACCTCGAGACGCCAGAAGGCGAAGTCATCGAAGTCCACCCAGGCCGCCGCCTCGGGATGGCGCGCGAGGTAGAGCGTGCGGGCCGCGGCGAGATCCGGCGCCTCGAGCGGGCGCGCCTGGCCGACGAGGGTGGCGCGCGCGGCGGCGAGGGGGTCGTCCGCGCGGCCCGGCTGCGTGACGAGAAGGCTCGCGTGGGGGTCGGCTTCCAGATTTCGCGTGTGCATGGCCATGCCGCTGATGAGGACCACGGGCCGCCCGCGCTCGTCGGACGCATACGGCATCACGGAGCCGAAGGGATGGCCGGGGAGCCGGCGGGACAGCGTGGACAGCGCGCCGGTGCGCGCCACCTGGACGAGGGTGCGGGCGCGCTCCGCATAGGTGGGCTCCGCGGCGACGGGGCCCGCGGGCGCGCTGGGATCCGCGTGCTGGCTCATGGCGATGCGCTGACTGTATCACCGGCGCCGGCGAGACGCGCGGCGAGCCGCCGCGCGTCGTTCACGACGAGGACGCCGAGCGGCGCCTGGCGGTTGCGCAGCGTGAGCTCGTGATGCGCCAGCTCCGTGGGCGATACGCCCGCGCGCGATGCCACGATGTCCGAGATCACCAGCTCGCACTGGTATTCCTTGGTGAGCGCCTCCAACCGCGCGGCCACATGCACGGTGTCGCCCACCGCGGTGAGATAGAAGGCCTGGCCGTAACCCATGCCGCCCACCACGGTGGGCCCGGAGTGAATGCCGATCCCGATCCGCAGGGGCGACTCGAGCTCGTCGCCCAGCGTCTGGCTCAGCTCGCGCACGCGCTCGACCATGGCCGCGGCCGCCACGAGCGCCTGGCGGCAACCCGCGGCGGCGCCCTTGTCCACGCCGAACAGCGCCATCACGCCGTCGCCCGTGAACTGGTTGACGATCCCGCCCGCCTCGGTGACCGCGCCGCCCACGGCCTCGAAGTAACGATTGAGGAAGAAGACGACGTCATAGGGCAGCCGGTGCTCGGCCAGCCGCGTGAAGCCACGGAGGTCGGCGAAGAGCACCGCGATCTCCCGCTCCTGTCCGTGGCGCGCGCCCACTTGCAAGGCGGCGGCCGGGGCCGTCAGTGAAGCGGGCAAGAGCGGCACCACTGCGATGTCCCGGGTGGGGCGAAGCTGGCAGGCGAGCCGCACGTTCGGGGGGGCGCTCACGCGCTCCAGCACGCGCCGCTCGTCGGCGCTCGCCTCGGGCACCGCCCCGAGGTCGCCCAGCACGCGGATGCGGCACGTCGAGCAGCGGCCGCGGCCCCCGCAGGCGGATGCGTGCGGGACACGTCCGAAGCGGCTCGCCTCGAGCACGGTCCAGCCCAGCGGCACCTGGACGTCCCGGCGCTCCGGATAGCTCACGCGAATAATGCCCCGCCGACGGCGCAGGCGATCACGCACGACCCGCGCGGCGAGCACGGCGACGAGGGCCATGCCGTAGGTGGCCAGCATCGCGCGGTGGAGCTCGGCCGGGCGGGCGCGCTCGGCGGGGGTCACGGGTCGGGGCGTCCGCATCAGGTCGCGCGTGAGCGCCGGGTTCTTGGCCACGAGCGCGGCCGCCTCGCGCGCGCCGGCGGCAAAGCCCAGCAGGGCCAGCACCGGAATGAGGAGCGCGGCCGCGAAGCACCCCAGCGCCACGCGCGGATACCAGCGCCGGAACCGGAGCCAGAAGTGGAGTCCCAGGCAGCCGTGGATCCAGGCGATGAGGAGGAGCAAGACCTGTCGCCCGCCGGCAAGGGGGTCGAACACCCACAGGAACAGGAGCACCCGCGTATAGGACGGCGAGGTGCCGAGCATCGCGTCGGTGATGCGAGTGCCCGCGATATGGGAAAGGAGGATCGCGGGGATGGCGAGGCCGAGCACGAGCTGGACGGCCTCCCGGGCGGGCATCCGCAGCGTGCGCCGCCGGTAGAGGGCCCAGAGCCCGAGCCCCAGATGGCTGATGAGCGCGCCGATGAGGAGGACCATGCCCGGCGGACTGCGCCAGAGGAGCAGAGCCCAGGTGAGTCCCCGCTCCATCGCGCCGAGGGAGATCAGGCCCAGGGCGTGATTGACGAGGTGGAAGAGGACGTAGGTGAAGAGCGTCAGGCCGCCCCAGAGCCTGACCGTTCTGACCAGGGGCGCGCCGGTGGGGAAGAACCGCATCGGACGGAGCGGTTCCTAGAGCGCGCTCCGCCCCGACGCCTTGTCGAGGAAGCGGAGCAGCACGCGATTGAATTCCTCGGGCTGCTCGAGATTGGACAGGTGGGAGGCCGAGCGCAGGATGGCGAGCTCCGCCGACGGCAGCGCGGCGTGGATGTCCCGCGCCATCTCCACCGGCGTGCCCGGGTCCTCCTCGCCCACGATGACCAGAGACGGACAGGCGACGGCGCCCAGCCGGTCGGTGACATTGATCTTGGGGATGGCATGGCAGCAGCCGACATAGCCCTGGGCGGGCGTGTCGCGGATCATCTTGCCCACCTGCGCCATGAGATCCGGGCGCCGGGCGCGGAAGGGCGCGGTGAACCACCGGCCGAGGGTGGGCTCGACGAGGGGCTCCATCCCCTTCGCCTCCACGGTCTTGATGCGATCCTGCCACACCGGCGCGGCGGCGGCGGGATAGCGGCTCGTGGTGTCGCAAAGAACGAGGCTCTGCACCATCTCGGGATACTTGAGCGCGAACACCTGGCCGATCATCCCGCCCATCGACAGCCCCACGAAGTGCGTCCGCTCGATGCCGAGCCCCTGGAGCAGCCCGTGAAAGTCCTCCGCCAGCTGCTCCAGCGTATAGGCGCCCGCGGGCGCGCCCGACTGGCCGTGGCCGCGCGTGTCGAAGCGCAGCACCCGGTAGCGTCCGCGGAGCGCGGCCGCCTGCGCGTCCCACATGGACAGATTGCAGGCGAGCGAGTGGCTGAACGTCACCACCGGCCCCTCCCCCTCGATGGCGTAGTTGAGCTCGATGCCGTTGGCGGAAAGCTTCATGGCGGGTTCCCCCTCATTCCTTGGTGGCGGTGCTGGGACAGATCTGGTTGTAGGCGCAGTAGCGACAGGTCTGGTAGTCGGGAGTGGCCTCGAACTGCCGGGCGCGAATGCCGGCGGCCGCCTCCTCGATGGCGGCGCGCGCGTCGTCGAGATCCCAGGCGGTGGGCACGTGCCGCCCGGCGAGGCCGGACTCGAGAAAGCGCAGCTCCACGCGCGCGGGCAGCTCGCCGGTCGCCTGCTGGTGCGCGAGGGCATACATCTTGAGCTGCAGGCTCTCGCGCGCCCGCTTGTCGGCGGTCTTCGGCTCGGTGACGTCGCTGGACTTGTAGTCCACGATCACCACGCCCTCCGGGGTATCGTCGACGCGATCGAACCGCCCCCGCACCCGGGTGGGGCCGAGCGCGAAGAGGAACTCGCCTTCCACGCCCTGCGGCTTCTGTCCGGAGGCCTCTTCCTCGTGATAGAAGCGCGTGAGCGCGTCCACCCCCGCCTGCTTGCGCTGCTCCTCGTGCTCGCGGGTGAGAAAGCCCTCGTTGCGCCAGGCATCGTCGAAGGCGCGGAGGAAGTCCTCGAGCGAGGTGTAGTTGCCGGCCACCCGCCGGCGCAGGTAGAACTCCACCGCCTTGTGCAGCGCGCTGCCGTAGACGATGGCATGGTGCTGGCGCAGCGGGATGCGCAGCAGGTGCACGTACTGGTACTTCAGCGGGCAGGTGCGGTAGTCGTCCACCTGGCGGTGGCTCACCACCAGCTCGGCGTCGGGCGCCAGCGGCACCATCCCCGAGCCCAGACGCTCCGGCAGCGGAGCGTTGCGCTTGAGCGCCTCGAGGGGCTGGACCCGGAACGGCCGCACCGCGTCCACCGAGAGCTCCAGCGCCTCCACCACGAACTGGCTCACCTTCCACTTGCGCTTGCCGCCGAGGTCCTCGGCGCCGGTGAGATGGAGGCGGTCCTTGGCGCGCGTCATCGCCACGTAGAAGAGGCGTCGCTCTTCCTGCAGGTGGAAGTCACCGCCCGGCAGGGTGTCCTTGATGAGCGCGGCCGGCATCTCGATGGGCTCCGAGCGGCGGACGGACGGGAACCGGTTCTGCACGCAGTTGACGAGGAAGACCACCGGCCACTCGAGCCCCTTCGCCTTGTGCACGGTGAGCACGTGCACGGCGGGGATGTCCGAGTCGGGCTCGGCCATGGCGGGATCGTCGCCGGCGTCGATGAGCGCGTCGAGGTGATTCACGAACTCGCGCACGGTGTCGTACTTCAGCACCCTCCCCGCATCCCGCACCCGGCTGAAGAACTTGCTGACGTTCTGCACCTCTTGCTCCAGCTCCGCGGGGGCCTTCGCGTAACGGGTCATGAGCCCGGAATCGGTCAGGAACTGGTACAGCAGCTCGCCGGTCGGCGTCTCGCGCGCCAGCTCCATGTAGCGCTGGAGGTCGGCCACCAGGCGGCGCACTGCCGCCGCGCCTTCCTCGCTCAGCGCCACCTCCGGCGGCGGCTCCCGGAGCACGTCGAAGAGCCAGCGGTGGCGCCGGTCGGCGTAGGTCGCGCACTTGGTGAGATCCACGATCGGCACCTGGTAGATGTCCGAGGAGGCCAGGTAGTGGAGGCTCACCGACTCGTCGGGATGCGCCACCGTCCGGAGGAACGCGATGAGCAGGCGGATCTCCGGCCGGCTGTAGAGACCGGCATTGCCCGAGAAGGTCCAGGGCAGATCACGCGTGTTCAGCGCCCGGAGAAAAGCGTCGGCGTCGTGGTTGGCCCGGACCAGAATGGCGAAGTCCTTGAGGGGCCGCCCCTGCGCATGCTCCTCGGCGATGAGGTCGGCCACGTGGTCGGCCTCGGAGGTGAGGGTGTCGAAGGCCAGGTAGCGCGGGGGCCGGGGCGCGGCGTCGCCACCGGTCATGCTCGTCAGCTTCTTGCTGATTCCGTATTTCACCTCGAGACGGTCGGGGTTGTTGAGCTGGATGAGGCGGTAGGCGCTGTCCAGCACCTCCTGCGGGCACCGGTAGTTCTTGGTGAGGACGATGTCCCGCGCATCCGGATAGCGCTCCTTGAACTGGAGCACGTTCGAGATCGCGGCGCCGCGCCACTTGTAGATCGACTGATCGTCGTCCGCGACCACGGCCAGATTTCGATGCCGCTCCGCCAGCCGCTCCACGATCTCGTTCTGCGCGTAGTTGGTGTCCTGGAACTCGTCCACCAGGATGTACTTGAACCGCTCCTGGTAGCGGCGCAGGACATGCGGGCGAGTCCGGAACAGCCGCAGCGTCTCCACGATCTGATCGCCGAAGTCGATCTGACCGAGCTGGGCCATCAGGGTCTGGTACTGGGCGTAGGTGCGGGCCAGCTCGAGGTGCTCCTCCGCCTCCAGCCGGCTCTCGTCGTCCGCGGCGCCGGCGAGGAGGCCCTCGGCGTGGGCGAGATAGACGTCCGGGCCCACGTCCTCGTCCTTGAGCCGGCTGAAGAGGCCGAGGATGGCCTGGAGATGCCGCGTCGGGTCGCCCAGCGGACGATAGTGCTTGAGGGGGAACTCGAAGAGGTGGTCGCGCAGGAAGATCACCTGCTCCGCGCGGGTGAGGACCCGGAAGTCGGGCGTGAGCCCCAGCTCGAGCGCGTTCTCCTTGATGAGGCGGTCGCCGAAGGCGTGGAAGGTGGCGATCTGGACGTCGGCATAGCCGTAGGGGACGAGGGTGTCCACCCGCTCCTCCATCTCGGCGGCCGCCTTGTCGGTGAAGGTCAGCGCCAGGATCTCGGAGGGGCGCGCGCGTCGGGAGGCGATCAGGTAGGCGATGCGCCGTGTGATGACCGTGGTCTTCCCGGTCCCGGCGCCGGCGATGATGAGGAGCGGCCCGCTCTCATGGGTGACAGCCTCGCGCTGGGCCTCGTTGAGGCCTTCGAGGATCCGATCGATGCCGCGCGGTTCCCGCTCCATCGGCTTCGTGCGAATCATAACACTCGCGCGCACGAGGGACGGCGGCAGGAGCGGCTAGCGGCGGATCTCCGTGCTGTCCGAGGCCATCAGCTCCTCCAGCTCGGCGCGGCCGACCAGCGCGATGTCGCCCCAGATGGTGCACTTGAGCGCGGCCAGCGCGGTCGCCGCATCGACGGCCGCCTGCGGGCCCCGCCCGGTGAGGAGGGCCCAGAGGAAACCGGCCGCGAACGCATCCCCCGCGCCCACGCGGTCCACCACCGACACCGTGTAGCGCTTGCGGGGGCGCCAGACGGTGCCGGCATCGAGCACCGCCGCGCCTTCCTCGCCGAGCGTGAGCGCGATGGTGGCCTGCGGGGCGAGCGTCCGCAGCCCCGCCAGCACGATCTCGGGCGCCCCCCGGAGGTCGAACACCGTCTCCGCGTCGTCGGCCCCCACGAAGAGATGCCGCGCGGCGGGCAGCACCTCGACGAGAAAGTCCCGCGCCTCCTTCGGCGTCCAGAGACGAGACCGGTAGTTGACGTCCATCGACAGCCCCACCCCGGCCGCCGCCGCCTCGCGCACCGCGCGCCGGATCACCGCGCGGAGATTCTCGCCGAGAGCGGGCGTGATCCCCGACAGATGCAGGAGCCGGGCGCCCCGCAGGCGCGTCCAGTCCACGTCGTCCGGCTGCAGCCGGCTCATCGCCGAGTCGCGCCGATCGTACAGGATGCGGACCGGGCGCGGCGCCATGCCGTACTCGAGGAAGTAGAGGCCCATCCGGGCCCCCGCGGGCCGGAGGACCCCCGCACAGTCCACGCCGTGGCCCGTGAGCTCGCGCACCGCGCGGTCCGCCCAGGCGTGCGCGGCCGGAAACGCCGAGATGAAAGCGGTGCGCAGGCCGAGCCGCGCGCAGGCGGCGGCGACATTGGCCTCGGAGCCGCCGATCTGCACGTCCAGCGAGACGGCCTGCTCGAGTCGCTGCGGGGGCGGCGCCGCCAGCCGCAGCATGACCTCTCCCAGCGAGACGAGGTCGAAGCTCATGGCAGGTGGTCAGGCGCTGGAGGTGACCCGGGCGGTGAAGGAGCTGCCAAACATCAAGGCGGAGCGCACCGACTGGACGTGGCGCGCCTGATCGAAGGTGACGTGGGCGGGCTGATTCGAGCGCGCCCACGAGGAGAAGCGCGTGATGTCGATGTGCGCGTTCAGCAGTCCGGTGGCAGGATCCGACGTCGCCCGGAACCGAAGGGGCACGAGCTCGGCGTGATAGCCGCTGGGGGAGACGTCGTCCGGGCCCTCATTCTCCGCCTTTGCCCGGCGCACGATCAACGTGCGGTAGTACCCGTCGGCATCCTGCTCGAGACGATTGGCGGCGAAATTCAGCATGGCGGAGGGGAGGTCGTCCACCATCTGACCCACCGGGAGCTTGACCACGTCGTCCACCTGACGCCGCCGGCCAAGAATCAAGGTGTAGGCCACGGAATGGTACTCGGCGGTACTGCGCGCGTAGTCATACTTCACCAGGAAACGGCTCTCCCGGCCCCGGACCGTACCGACGTGCAGATTCTCCAGAGGCACAAACCGCCCGGCCCGGATGATCCCGCTGGCTTCCGTTCGCTGCGTTATCCCCAGGCCCTCGCCTGTCACCACGACGCGATAGCGGCCGGCGGCGAAATTGATCTCCTCGGTCATGACGCCGGTCACATGGAAGGTCAGGAGGTCGAAGAGCACCCCGATGTCGGCCTGGTAGGAAAACGTTTTCCTGATCGGCCCGTCAGCCGCGCCGAGTCGAGGGAGGAGGAGCGACGCCACAGGTAAGACCAGGAAAAGACGGCGCGTTATGGTCGGAGCCATGGAGGTCTTCATTGTACTCGACGCACAAAATGGACGAAACTTGGTTTCCCCTCCGTTTCTTGCTATGGTTCCGTTTACCTCGCTTTAACTTTCAGTGGTTTAGGGGGCAGACCGTCTCATGCGAAATGGACGGCGCGTGGTCATCACGGGCATCGGGGTCGTCGCCCCCAACGGCATTGGTAAGCAGGCCTACTGGGAGAGCCTTGTCGCGGGCCGGTCCGGTGTGGATTGGATCACCGAGTTCAATACCGACCCCTACCCCTGCAAAGTGGCCGCCAAGGTCAAAGACTTCGACCCGGCCGATTTCATGAACTGGCGGCGAGCTCGTGAACGGGGGCGATTCTCTCAATTCGCCGTAGCTGCTTCGAAGATGGCCCGCGACGACGCGGGACTTGACCTATCCAAGGAACCGCCTCAACGCGTCCTGGCCTGTATAGGAAACGCGATGAACGGCTCCGGAGATGTATTCGATGTCGCACGAACGGGATGGGAAAAAGATGGACTCGTCGGCATCCCTACTCTGAGCGGGGTTGAGTTCGCCGCACACGCCGCGGCGACCCACGTATCCACCGAGTTGGGAATCCGGGGACAGGCATTGACACTTGCCTCTGCATGTTCAACCGGACTCGACGTCATCCAGTGGGCTGCCGAAAAGATCCTTGATGGGACAGCCTCAATCGTCTTTGCTGGCAGCACTGAGGCGCCTCTATCGGAATTCTGCTTCGCTACCCTCTGTGCGTTCGGCTCGATATCTACGTTTAACGACCCACCGCTCAAAGCGTCCCGTCCATTCGATCTTCGTCGACAGGGTCTTGTTCTCGGAGAGGGTTCAGCTGTCATGGTTGTCGAAGAGCTAGAGCACGCTCTTGATCGTGGCGCGTTCATTTATGCCGAGGTTCTCGGATTTGGAACAGGAAACGAGGCTGGACTTCAGAATCGCCGAGAAGCAAGTCAGATCGCGCTTCAACAGTCCATAGATTCCGCCCTTGCTCAAGCGGCATTAATGCCAGAGCAGATCGACTATATAAATGCTCATGGCAACGCGATGCCAGACTACGACCGGATAGACACTGAAGCACTTCGGGGTTCCTTTGGTAAATCCGCCTATAGCATTCCTGTCAGTTCGATCAAGTCAATGGTCGGACACGCAATGGGAGCAGCGGGGAGCCTACAGGTGGCCGCTACGTGTCTGACCTTGGCGCACTCAATCATTCCCCCTACGATCAACTACGAAGTACCAGATCCTGCCTGTGATCTGGACTACGTACCCAATATCGCCCGTGTATGTCGTGTTCGTCGGGCACTGATAAACGCTCACGCGATTGGCGGCACGTACTCCGCCTTGATTCTGGGAGTGCCAGATAGTTCATGAATGGCCACCTCGCACTCATTGCCGCAGCCGGAGTCGCGAGTCTCGGATTGGGTGCCGCAGTGCTCTCGCGGCAACCAAGAGCCAAAATCAACCGCTACTTTGCAATCTTTTCGTTTGCCGTTACTGCGTGGACTCTCAGTAACGCGTTCGCTGTGTCGCAATTTCAGAGTGTCCCGGACTATGTCTGGCCACGTTTTGCCTTTGCATCGGCGTCCATCATCCCCATTGCCTTTCTTGCTTTCGCCACGGTGTTCCCCACCTCAGTCTCCCCGCCACCCCCACGCATCCTCGCCGGCTTCGGGCTCGCTGCTTGTATCTTCTTTGCGGGGTCGTTTTCGCCTCTAATTGTCCGCGGCGTTACAATTGAGGGCAGTACGCTGCGAATTCTTTACGGCCCTCTTCATCGCCCCTTCGCCCTCTACTTTGTCTCTTGTCTGGGGTTCAGTCTCTACCTGCTGCTAAGGAAGCGGCGAGCCCTTTCAGGATTTCAGCGACTCCAGGTGCGATATCTCTTCTTGGGAGTGCTCACCGCTGCGATTGGTGCAACTGCTACCAACTTGCTGATTCCACTCATCGTAGGCACTTCTCAATTCAGCCGGTATGGTCCGTTGTTCGGACTGGTCATGATCGCGATGATCGCGCACTCTATCATCCGTCATCGCCTAATGAACCTTCGCCTCGTCCTTCGCCAGGGCGCGGTGTATCTAATTGCAGCCACTATCGCGGGAGCTATCTTTACTGTCATCATCGTAGTGGGAAGTCGTTTGATGGGGGAGCAACCTAGGGATGTATCTCTTCCGGGACTAGTTCTCGTGGCGCTTGCTATCGCACTCGCTTTTCAGCCTATCAAGAATTCCCTCCAGGGAACCTTGGACCGCTATCTCTATCGCGAATCTTACAACTACCAGTCCATACTTCGCGACGCCAGCCGTACCATTAATGGGACACTCGATCTGAACTCACTACTGCAGTACCTCTGCGAACTTACCAATCGTACCCTTAGGCCTGATCGCGTAATGCTTTTCACCAAGGATTCACGCGACAATTCCCTCGCACTGGCCGCTTCGTTTGCCGTGACCGAGAGTGATTTCACAAGTAACGCTTTGCGCCTTTTACCTACTTCACCATTGCCCTCATTTCTTATGCGCTCACGCCGGCCGCTCCTACGAGACGACCTAGGACGAACACTCACTGACTCTGACGCTGCCGGAGCCTTCGCCGAACTGACACTCCTTGGCGGTGACGTAGCAATCCCAATGATCTCCGAAGCGCATTTGATTGGTCTACTGGTCGTTGGCACAAAACTCTCGGGGGACGCCTACTTCACTGACGATATTGAGTTGCTCACTACGCTCTCCAACCAAGCCGCCACCGCTCTCAACAATGCCCAACTTTACGGTCGCGTACTGCTCGTCAACGAATACATAGAGAACATTCTTCGAACCATGGACAGCGCTGTCGTGACTGTCGATGCCAATGGACAAGTGGCGATTGCCAATGCCACGGCTGAATCGCTCTTAGGGCTTTCACGAACAACGCTCAAATCACTGACTGTGGACACATTACCGACTCCTCTTGCCTCTCAACTACGCCGAACCCTGGCCGATGGACAACCTCAACTTCAAATTGAAGCATCGCTCCCGAGCGCTTCTGGGCAGCCACTTCCGATCGTCTGCTCCACATCGGCCCTTCGGGACGAACGTGGAGCGATCAATGGTGCACTGGTTGTGTTTAGCGACTTGTCAAGGCTCAAAGCCCTTGAAAGTGAAAAGCGCAGGGCAGAGCGACTCGCGGCATTCGGCACCCTCGTGTCAGGCATTGCACACGAGATCAAGAATCCTCTTGTCGCTATCAAGACATTTGCTGAACTGCTTCCGGAGAGATTCCAGGAAACAGACTTCAGAGAAGATTTTGCGAAGGTCGTCATCACCGAGATCGACAGGATTGACGACCTGGTCGCGCGACTTCGGGGCCTCGCGATTCCCTCTCCCCAACCTGGAGGGGGCGCCGTGGACATTCGGGAACCGATCTCCGACACCCTCGCTCTTCTTCGCGCACAACTAGAACAGGCGCGCATAGCAGTAGTACGCGACTTCCAAGACGAGCATCCCTATATCGTCGCAGACGTCCCGCAACTGAAGCAGTTGTTTCTCAATCTGTTCATCAATGCCATCGAGGCTATGGGACGCGATGGAGAGTTGACAGTCCGGATCACACGGAGAACGGGACAAGAGAACACCTGGATAGTTGCGGATATTTGTGACACAGGAGCTGGAATACCTGAAGCAATTCGCGCTAACATCTTCAATCCCTTCTTTACGACCAAACCTCGCGGTTCAGGGCTTGGTCTTGCCATCTGTCGTGGAATAGTCGATGCCCATCGAGGAACGATTCGCGCAGAGGCCCGGAGCGATCGACATGGAACCGCGATAATTGTCGAGTTCCCGTCTACTGTTCATGATCCTTCGTACCCCGAACAGAGTGTGCTAACGCACTAAGCTCTCCCTACTAGCTCACTTCTAAAGCGTTCCTGTCGGGTCGATTCACAGGGGAGCAGCTCACGATGTCATCTTTCCCCAATGCTGTCGGCTTAGTCGCGGTGGCGCTCTTGAACCTCTTGATTGGCTGGTACGTACTGCGCCGGAACCCCTCCGCCAAAGCCAATCGCGCATTTGGACTCATGGCTTTGGTCGCCGCGGTCTGGGCATTTTGCGTGACCTTGAGCCATCACAGCGATCTGGATCCCGAGTGGTGTGCCGCTGCTATGCTAGCTTCTGGAAGTCTGATTCCGCTGGTTACACTCTCCTTCGTTGAGCGATCCAGTCATCCACCTGTCATCCCTCCCCCTCCCTCGATATCGAATACACTGACGATTCCCGCCGGCGCATTCTTCCTTCTTTCGTTCAGTCCACTAGTCGTTGTGACCGCCTCCCGTGAGACGGGCGCTCTCCGGCTTATCTACGGCACGCTTCATCCGCTATACGTCTTGTACGCAGTAGTTGGATTTGGAATCGCGGCGAGACTCCTTGTTCGTTCGTATTCCGAATCAAAGGGTCAAGCGAAACTCCTCGCGGGACAACTCCTGGCCGCACTCCTCGTGCCAATCGCGATTGGAACCGCGACCAATCTCCTGATCCCAGTGCTGTTTGGAGAATCGAGTTTGGGCAAGTTCGGCCCGTATGTTTCCCTCGTAATGATCGGCATGATTGCCCACGCGATCATCCGGCACCGCCTGATGGACATCCGGGTGAAGGTGCGGCGCGGCGCGGTGTATCTCGCCGCAGTGCTGGTGGCAGGCACCGCCCTCCTCTGTTTGCTCGTGACGTCGAACGCGTTCTTCCACGATTCGGATCGAGCGCCGGTGCGGGAGATCGTTCTCGCGCTGCTGGTGGCGGTGCTCTTTGCGCCGCTGAAGAAGCAGATCCAACGCGCGTTCGATCGGTATCTCTATCGCGAACCGTATGACTACCAGCGGACCCTCCGGGAGACGAGCCGCGCCCTGAGTGGCACCATCGACCTACCCGCGCTGCTGGGCCACTTTGCTCGCACCGTGGTGGCCACGCTTCGGCCCGAAGGACTGGCCATCTATCTTCTCGATGTGGAGGAGGGCCGGTTCGAGCGCGCGCACGTACTCGGGCACGGCGCGTTCCCGCCGCATGCCGCGCGCACGCTGCCCTTGCTCGTGACGCTCGACCGGGAGCGGCGCCTGCTCTTCCGCGACGAGGTCGGCCCATCGTCGGAGGCTGGCATCGCCGGGCCGACGCTCGGAGATTTCGATCACCTGGGGACGGAAGTGCTGGTCCCGCTCATCGCGGACGACCATGTCATCGGCTTTCTGGCCGTGGGGCCGAAGCGATCGGGCGACACGTTTTTCAGCGACGATGCCGACCTGCTCGCGACGCTGGCGAATCAATCTGCGGTCGCGGTGCGCAACGCACAGACTCACCAGCAGGTCCTTCAGGTCAACGAGCACATCCAGCGCATCCTGGCCACGATCGAGAGCGGCGTCGCCGCCATCGGGGCCAAGGGCCGGATCACGCTCTTCAATCGCGCCGCGGAATCGCTGGCCGGCATCTCGGCCGAGGAGCTGCGGGGGCAGCCGGCCGCGCACCTGCCCGGGGCTCTGGCGCGGCTCCTCGAGGCGGCAGCCGAGGGTGGGACCAGCAGCCAGGTCGAGATTACCCTCCCCGACGCGGCGGGGCAGATGGTGCCCTTGATGTGTTCCACGTCGCCCCTGATCGGTCCGGACGGCGTCCCGCTGGGGGCGGTGGCGGTGTTCAGCGACCTCTCCCGCCTCCGGGAGCTCGAGCAGGAGAAGCGTCGGGCCGAGCGGCTGGCGTCCCTGGAGGCCATTGCCTCGGGGATGGTGCACGAGATCCGGAACCCGCTCGTCTCCCTCAAGACCTTTCACCAGCTGCTGCCGACCCGGTTCGACGACCCCGAGTTCCGCGCGAGGCTGGTCCGGGTGGCCGACCGGGAGATCTCGCGCATCGACGAGCTCCTGGCGCGCTTCCGGACCCTCGCCTCCGCCCCGGCCCAACCTATGGGGCTGGTCGATCTCCTTGACCCCCTCCAGTCGGCATTGGAGCTGCTGCTGCCGGAACGGGAGGCGCGAGGCGTTCAACTGCGACGGGTCGGGATTGAACCCGTTCGCGAGATCGTCGGTAACTGTTCTCAATTAGAACAGCTTTTCCATAACTTATGCTTAAATGCCTTAGAAGCCATGACCGCCGGGGGTGAGCTCACGGTGCGGGTTGCGGATCTATGCGAAGCGGGCGGGAGCACCCTGCTCGTGGAGATCTCGGACACCGGAAGCGGCATCCCCGATGACCTCCTCGACAAGATCTTCAATCCCTTCGTGACGACGAAGTCCAGGGGCTCCGGGCTCGGCCTTGCCATCTGCAGCAGTGTCGCCGATGCGCATCGAGCGGTCTTGAGCGCCCGCAACCACACCGGCCGGCCCGGCTGCACCTTTGCCATCGAGTTTCCCGTCCCCGACAGGCGCCCCTCTACACTCCACACATGAGAACGGCCCTGGTGGTCTCGGCAGACGAGACCCTGCGTACTCGTCTCCGCCGCAGCCTGGACGGCCGCGCGGTCTTCGCGGTCGGCTCGGATGAAGAGGCCCTGCGGACCCTCCGGTTCACGGCCGTGGACCTGATCGTCAAGGAAGCGACGCCAATCCGGGAGGTTCCCGCCTTCATCGAGCGGGCCCGCCAGATCTGTCCGACCGCGGTAGTGGTCTGTGTCCTCACTGCCGACCCTCCGCCCGAAGATGATCCGGCGGTCGAGCTGGCGGACTTCGTCCTCCTCCACCCCTTTTCGGCCAGCCACTTCCAGAGCGTCCTGCGCCAGGCCGAAGAGAAGCTCCGGCTGCTGCAGGAAGTCACGGCCCTGCGGTCCACCTCGCGCCGCTTGCCCGAGGCGCCGGCCAGCGCCGGCGGCACCGATCCCGGCCCCGCGCTGGACCTGCCGTCCGACGTCCTCACGCGGATGGTGAAGGAGTTCGCCAAGGCCCTCTCGGCGGGGTTCGACCTTTCGCGAGTGCTCGATCTCTTCCTGGACGCGGTGGCCGAGCTGGCTCGTCCCACCCGCAGCGCGATCCTGGTGGCCGACCAGGTCGGTCGACAGTACCGGATCACCGCCTTCCGGGGCCTGGCGCCGCATGTGGTCGAGTCGGTGGCGCTGTCCGCCGACGCGGGCCTGCCCCTCTGGCTCGCCGGGGAAGGGCGCCTCATCCACATCGAGGAGGCGCAGGCGCGCGCCTCGGACCCTACCGCGCGCGAGATCGCGCGGGAGATGGCGGTGCTCCAGGCGACGATCGCGATGCCGCTCATGTCGCACGGCGAGCTGGTGGCGGTGCTCACCCTGGGCCAGCGGGTGACCGGCGGCGCCTACAGCCGGCGCGAGACCGAGATCATCTACAACCTGGCCAGCCACCTCGCCACCGCCATCCGGGACATCCGCGTCCACCATCTCCTCGAGTACCAGAAGCAGTTCACGGAGCGAATCCTCGCGCACATGTCCAACGGCGTGATCACCATCGGGCCGGACGAGCGCGTGGTGATCATGAATCGACGGGCGGAGGAGATCCTCGGGATGGCGGCGCGGGACGCGCTCAACCGCGACCTCCGGGTCCTCCCCTCGCCGCTGGGCGACCTGCTCTTCGAGACGCTCACCCGCGGCCGCGCCATCCATCGCGAGGAGGTGCAGCTCGCGCTGCGCAGCCTGCCCCTAGAGGTCTCCACCTATCCGGTGATGGGCGACGGCGCCTCCACCCTCGGCGCGGTGCTCGTCTTCGAGGATCTCACCGCCCAGCGCCAGGTCGCGCGCGAGCGCCGCGAGGCGGATCAGCTCGAGCTGCTCACCCGCGTGGTGGCGCGGATCGCGGACGAGATCAAGAACCCCCTCGTCTCCATCCGCACCTTCATGGAGCTCCTCGAAGAGCGCTACGACGACGCCGGCTTCCGCAGCCACTTCGCCGCGGTGGTGGGGCGCGACGTGCGGCGGCTGGTGCAGATGTTCGAGAAGCTGGCCGCCCTGGTGAACGAGGGCGACTACAAGCTCGAGGTGGTGGACGTGCGGCTGGCGGTCGAGGAGTGCCTGCTGGAGCTGGGCGCTCAGCCCGTGCCCGCCGCGGGGGCGGAGGCACGGCTCCTCACCTTCACCGATGAGTCCACCCAGAAGCACGTCTCCGCCACGTATTCTTACGAGGGCCGCAGCTTCCTGGTGCGGGGCGACCGCGCCATGCTCAAGAAGGCGATCGCGTACCTGGTGTGGTATCTCCTGCGCAAGACGCCCGGCCAGGACGCGAAGCTCTCCGTCTCCGTCTCCCGTCTCGACAAGGAGGACCGTGTGCGGATCACCGTCGCGTCGCGCACCGCCGATGTCCGGGCGGACGAGCTGCACCGGATCTTCGATCCCATCCAGGTGGTCCAGGAAAATCTCATCGACGTGGGACCCTGCGTGAGTCAGCGCATCATCGAGGCGCAGGGTGGGCGGCTGGAGGCCAAGCAGGGGCGCGCCGAGGTGGCCTTCACCGCGATGTTGCCGGGCGTCCCCGGGAGCCTGGCATGACGGACCGTGCGCGCATCCTGGTGGTGGACGACGAGATGGGGCCGCGGGAGTCGCTTCGCATGATCCTCAAGCCTCGCCACGATATCGCCACTGCCGACAGCGGCGAGGCGGCGCTGCGCACTCTCAAGAGCTTCCACCCGGATCTGATCTTCATGGACATCAAGATGCCGCAGATGGACGGCATCGAGCTCCTTCGCCGCATCAAGGGCATCGATCCCAGCATCGAAGTCGTGATGATCACGGCCTACGCGTCCCTGGAGACGGTGAAGAATGCGCTCACCCACGGGGCCTTCGAGTACCTGATCAAGCCCTTCAGCCGCCAGGATCTCGAGGAGACGGTGCGGCGCGCCCTGGCCCGGCGGCTGACCGAGATCGGCACCCGCAGCCAGCTCTCCTCACTCGTGGAGGAGATGCGCGCGCTGTCCGGCAAGACGCGCGACCTCGAGGAGGAAGCCCGGCGGGAGCAGGCGGAGCAGTCGCTGCGCGTGACCCAGCTGTCCATCCTCCGGGAGATCTCGCGCGGTCTCCTCGGCCAGCTCGACCTCACCCAGCTGGTGGCCACCATCACCGAGCAGCTCCGCTCCGCGCTGGGCTACGACGAGGTGCGCATCCACCTGGGCTCGGCGCCGTCGGAGACTCCGGCGGGGCCCGCGACTCTCGTGTGTCCCATCCGCGACGACGGCAGCACGCTGGGCTATCTCGCCGTCGCCAACCAGGCGGGCACGCGCCCCATCGATCCCCGCGAGCGCGAGCTGCTGGAGATGCTGTCGGACTACCTCGCGGTGGCCATCCGCAACTCGCGACTTTATGGCCAGGTGGCCGACACCAAGCGCTCGCTCGAGCAGCTCATCCAGTCCGCGGGCGACGGCATCATCTCGCTGGACGGCCGCGACAACATCGTGGGCTGGAATCCCGCCGCCGCGCGCATCTTCTCGCTGGCGGCCGGGGACGCGATCGGCCGCCCCATCACCGAGCTATTGCCGCGCGACCAGTACCAGAGCGCGCGCAACGCGCTGGCGCCGACCGCGCCGGTGCGGGTATTCGAGGTCGCCTCGCGGCGCGAGGACGGGAGCGGGCTCAACCTCGCGGTGACCCTGTCCGCTCTCACCGGCCGTGAGGGTCAGCTCGAGGGCGTGCTCGCCATCGTGCACGACACCACCGCCCAGCGTGAGCTCGAGGCGCAGATGCTCCAGTCGGAGAAGCTCACCGCCCTGGGGCAGATGGCGGGGGGGATCGCGCACGACTTCAACAACCTGCTGCAGGCCATCCTCGGCTATGCGCAGCTCATGGGGAAGAATCCCGCCAACGTGGACGTGGTCCGGCGGGGGCTGGACGTCATCGAGGCCGCGGCCACCGGCGGGGCGGAGACGGTGCGGCGCATCCAGAAGTTCGCGCGACTCCGGCCCGACGAGCCCTTCGTGTCGCTGGACCTCAACAGCGTGGTCAATGACTCGGTGGCGATCACCCAGCCCCGCTGGGAAGAGCGCGCGGCCAAGAGCGGCCTGCCGCTCCGCATGGAGCTGAGCCTCCCCGCGGTCCCCACCGTCATGGGACGCCCCTCGGAGCTCAACGAGGTGGTGACCAATCTCATCCTCAATGCCATCGACGCGATGCCGGCGGGCGGCGTGCTGAGCATCCGCACCAGCGTGGAGCGCGGGGACTCCGTGGTGCTCACCGTGGCCGACACCGGGACCGGAATGCCGGAGGCGGTGCGCAAGCGCGTGTTCGACCCCTTCTTCACCACCAAGGGCGAATTCGGCACCGGTCTCGGTCTTTCCGTTTCCTATTCCATCGTGAAGCGCCACAACGGCGAGATGCGCGTGGACAGCCAGGTCGGCCGCGGCACCACCTTCACCATCGTCTTCCCGGTGGCGGTGTCGCCTTCATCGGAAGCCCCCGCCGACGCGGAAGCGATGGGCACCCGGCGCGGCCGGATCCTTCTCGTGGACAACGACGCGCAGGTCCTCGCCATCCTCACCGAGATGCTGCGCGAGGGAAGCCACGAGGTGGTGCCGGTGGCCAGCGGCCCGGCCGCGATGGACGCCTTCCGGCCGGGCGCCTTCGACGTGATCCTCACCAATCTGGGCATGGTGGGCATGACGGGCTGGGAGGTCGCCCAGCGCATCCGCGCCCGCGACCGCAACGTGCCCGTGATCTTCATCACAGGATGGGGGCTCCACGAGGAGGACCAGGAGCGCTGCCGCCACCTGGGCATCCACCACGTGCTCTTCAAGCCGGTGGGCCCCGGCGAGCTGCACCGGGCCATCCAGAGCACGCTCGCCGAGCACACCGCGCGCGCCTAGCGTCGGCGCCGGCACGAGGCGCGGCCGGCCGGCTACGCTTTCCGGTCCCTCACGAGCTTGGAGAGCTTGCAGAAGGCGCAGATCTCGCCCGTCGTCACCTGCCCACACACCCCGCACTCCTGAAGCGCGGGCCGCGCGGTCTGCTCGAAGGCCGGGCGGGCCTTCTCGAGGAATCCGAAGAGAAAGTTGTGCTTGGCCCCCGGCGAGGCCTCCTCGAGGCGGTTGAGCACATCCTTGTGCGCGAGCGAGGTGGCGCCCTTGGAGAAGGGACACTCCTCCACGATGTAGTCGATCCCGCGCAGGAAGGCGTAGGCCGCCGTTTCCCGCTCGGAGAGCCGGTACAGCGGCTTCACGCGGCGCGCCAGCTTGGGATGGGTGGAGGCCAGCATGGGCGACTGGCGGGGAAGCGCATCCATCTGCCAGTGGAGCACGGACCCGAACAGGGTGGCCGCTTCGTCGTCGAGATTGTGTCCGGTGGCGACCACGGCGTACCCATGCTCGAGGGCGGCGCGATTCAGGAGATAGCGCTTGCTGAGCCCGCAGGCGGAGCAGGTCGGCCGCCGCGTGACTTTCTGCACCTCGGGGATGGGCGCCCCCACCGCGTCGGTCACGCGCTCCACGATGAGCTTCTGGCCCCGCGCCGCCGCGAAGGCCTCGCACTTGGCCTTGGACTCCACCGAGTACTCGAAGATCCCGAGGTCGAGGTAGATGCCGGCGGTCTGATAGCCGTCCTCCAGGAGGACGTCCCACAGCGCCAGCGAATCCTTGCCCCCCGACACCGCCACCAGCACCGGCTCGTCGGGCGCCAGCATGCGGTAGTGCCGGATGGCCTCGCGCACCTGCTTCTGGAAGAACTCGATGAAGTGCGGAGAGCAGAAGGCGGCGTTGTGACGGCGCAGCTCCAGGGCGGCGGTATCGCCGCACTTCCGGCACTTCATCCCGCGCCTCCGCCCGAGATCACCGGCCGGAGCTCGATCTCGTCATCCTCACCCACCACGGTGTCGCCGGTGAGGAGCTCCGAGCCGCGGATGACCAGCACCGTCTCGGGGATGACGTCGAGCTCGCGCAGGAGCTCCTTCACGCGGCGCTTGCCCGTGATCTCCACCTGGCGCTTGGGATACCGGAGGGTCACCTTCATGCGGTACGTCCGAGTATAGCGCGTGGTACAAGGATATGGTCCGCCATGAGCGCCCCCGACGGAACCCCTGCCCGCGACGGCGCCGCCCTCGCGCGCCGCCCCTGGAAGACGGTCTCGTCGCGTCCGGTCTACGCGAATCCCTGGATCCGGGTGCGCGAGGACGTGGCCGAGCTTCCCGATGGCCGGACGACCATCTACGGCGTGGTGGAGTGCGCGGGCGCGGTGGGCATCCTTCCCTTCGTGGATGCCGACACCGTGCTCCTGGTGGGCCAGTACCGCTACGTCATGCGCGACTTCTACTGGGAGATGCCGACCGGCGCCGCTCATGCGGGCGAAGATCTCGAGACCACCGCGCAGCGCGAGCTGGGAGAGGAGGCCGGCTACGAGGCGGGGCGCCTCGTTCCCCTCGGCAGCTTCCACACCTCGAAGAGCATCCTGCACGAGGTGGCCCACCTCTTCCTCGCGGAGGACCTGCGGCCGTCGTCCCGGGCGCCCGACCCCACGGAATTCATCGAGCGGCGCGCTTTCCCCTTCGCCGAGGCGCTGGCCATGGTCGAGCGCGGCGAGATCAAGGACGCGATGACCATGGTGGCCCTGCTCCGCGCCGCGCGTCTGCGCGGGCGCTGAGGGTCAGGACTTCCCCACCAGCACCATGGGCCCCGAGGGGGCGGGGCGTCCCCCGGCGGGCTCGAGCGTCACCGCGAAGACGTCCACCCGCGCCACGCCCGCCAACGGCGGCACGCGCAGGCTGGCGGCGCCCTGAGCGTCGACCGCGAACACGCCCGCCGAGACCGGCGGACGCGTTCCCGCGATGGCCCAGAGCTGATAGGCCTTCCCGGCCGGAGCCGGCGGCAGGCCCGCCGCCACGAGGAGGCCGCCGGCCTTCTCGTGCCATAGCATCCGCGCGCGCGCCTCCGGGCTCGTCGCCTGCCCGCTCAGCGCCACCATCTGGGTCGCGGGATCGCGCAGGATGGCGAGCAAGGACTGCTCGCGCTGCACCTGCGTGCGGAGCTCGGCCGCCTCCTGGCCCAGGGCCTCCAGGCGTCGCTCATACCGGGCCGATACCGTGAGCCCCACCGCGATGGCGGCGATGCCGGCGGCGAGCGCGCCGGCGAGCACCACGGTCCATACGGAGCGGCGCGGCCGCGGTCTGGTCATGGAGATTGCGCCATCGGGCATCGAGGCGGCCCCTCGCGGCGTGGCGGCGATACGGGCGAGGAGCGCCGCCTTCACCGAGGCGGGCGGGGTCTCCGGATGCTCGGCGGCGAGCCGCGCCAGGCTCTCCTCGTACTGGCGCAAGGCGCGCAGCGCCTCGGCGTCGCGGGCGCGCACCAGCGCCTCGAAACGCGCGCGCGCGTCGCCCTCGAGCGCGCCGAGGGCATAACCGGCGGCCAGCTCGCTCAGCTCGTCCGGTGTCATCGCTCCGCTCACGCCTCGTCCGCCTTGAACAGCGCTCGTAGCCGCTCGAGCCCCAGTCGCATCCGTGTCTTCACCGTGCCCAGCGGCTCGCCGAGGCGGGCCGCAATTTCGGCCTGGGTGAGACCGCCGTAGAACGCCAGCTCGATGGCCTGCCGCTGTGGCCCCGGGAGCTGCTCGAGCGCTCCCTGCGCCAGGCTCCGGTCCTCGGCGGCCAGCGCCGGATCGTCGCCGCGCGTCTCGGGGCCCCGCGCCACGCGCTCGTCCAGGGGCGCCACGAAAGTCTGACCTCTTCTACGCATGGAACGCAGCTTGTCGATTGCTCGGGTCTTGGCGCGCATGATGAGCCAGGCCTCGGGAGTGCCGCGCGCGGGGTCGAAGCCGGCGGCGTCCTGCCATACCTGCCAGAACACCTCTTGCAAGACTTCCTCCGCGGACTCCCGGTCGCGGAGCACGCGGCGAATCAAGCCGAAGGCGAGGCTCGCATGCGAGTCGTAGAACCGCTCGAAGGCCTGGCGATCGCCGCGCGCGATGCGGGCGACGAGATCGGCAGCGGCGGACGACGCCGGAGTGCTCGCGGCCATGTCTTGCCATGAGTACCAGATGCTCCCGGACGTGACAACCCGGCGGCGGGGACCGCGGGACGCTCTCGCAGAGGCGGAGATCCGCGCCGGGGGCGGCGCGCGTAGAAGAGGGGTTCAGGAGCCGGTGCGGCGAACGACGCGACGGGACTTGAGCTCCCAGCGCGGGAGACTTTGCGCGGGAACAGCCACGATTTCCACGCGGATCCCGAGATGGACCCGCACCGCCTCCTGGACCTGCGCGGCAATGTTCCCGTCCCCCGCCACCTCGAGGAGGAGCCGGACCTCGTCCATTTCCTGACGGCGGTATACCTCGATCATGAACTCGTCCACCGCCGGGAAGCGCCGCACGATGCCCTCCAGCGCGGAGGGGAACACGTTCACCCCGCGCACCACCAGCATGTCGTCCACTCGCCCGAGGAGCCCTCCCTCGAGGCGCAGGAAGGTGCGGCCGCACGCGCACGGGCCGGCGGCCACCCGCACGCGATCCCCGGTGCGGTAGCGGAGCAGCGGGGAGCCGTGTCGGCCCAGGTTCGAGAGCACCAGCTCGCCTTCCCGCGCGGGCGCCCCGCTGGCGGGATCGATCACCTCGGCCACGAACTCGCTCTCGTTGACGTGGAGCCCGGCCTGGGCCTCGCACTCGAAGCCGTAGGCGCCCATCTCGGTCATGCCGGCGTGGTCATAGGCACGCGCGCCCCACAGCTCCTCGATGCGCGCGCGCACCGAGGGAATGCCCGCCCCGGGCTCGCCGGCGTGAACCGTGGTGCGCACGCCCAGCCGGCCGAGGTCCACTCCCCGCTCTCGCGCGGATTGGGCGAGATGGAGCGCGTAGGACGGCGTGCAGCAGAGCGCGGTGACTCCGAGCGCCTCCAGCGTGGCCAGCCGCTGGGCCGTGTCCTGGCCCCCGCCGGGAATGGCCAGGGCGCCCAGCGCCCGCGCGCCCTCGAAGCCCGCCCAGAAGCCCACGAAGAGACCGAAGGAGAAGGGAAAGAATATGCGGTCGCCGGGTCCGAGCCCGGCCGCGCGCAGGACGAAGCCCCAGCAACGAAGCCACCACTCCCAGGACTCCGCGGTGTCGAGCCACCGGATGGGCGCGCCGGTGGTGCCCGAGGTCTGATGGATGCGCACATACCGGTCGAGCGCGTAGGTCTGGTTGCTGCCGAAGGGCGGGGACGCGGCCTGGTCCTCCGCGAGCTCGCTCTTGCGGGTGAAGGGCAGCCGCGCGAAGTCCTCCCAGCGCCGGAGATCCTCGGCGCGGGCGACGCCGGCCGAGGCCCACTTGCGGGCGACGAAGGCGTTGGCGGGATGGACCGCCCGGGCCAGCGCCTGCAGGCGGGTCCACTGATGGTCGCGGAGGGCCTCGGGCGCCAGTGTCTCGAGGCGCCGGTCGAGGTATCGCGTCACTGCCGCAGCTTGAACCGCTGGATCTTTCCGGTGGCGGTCTTGGGCAGCTCGCCGACGAACTCGATCCAGCGCGGGTACTTGTACGGCGCGATCTTGTCCTTCACGAACTGCTTGATGTCGGCCTCGAGGGCGGCGCCGGGCGCCTGCCCGGCCTTCAGCACCACGAAGGCCTTGGGCTTGACGAGCCGCTCATCGTCCTCGTGGCCCACCACCGCCGCCTCCAGCACCGCGGGATGCCCCACCAGGGTGTTCTCCACTTCCACCGGCGAGACCCAGATGCCGCCCACCTTGAGCATGTCGTCCCCGCGACCGCAGTACCAGAAGAAGCCATCCGCGTCCTCGTAGTACTTGTCACCGGTGTGGATCCAGGATCCGAACAGCGTGGCCTTGGTCTTGTCGTGCTGGTTCCAGTAGTAGGCCATGGTGGAATCGCCCTTCACGCGCAGGTTGCCGATCTCCCCGCGCGGGACGGGCCGGCCGTCGTCGTCCACGATGGCGGCCTCGTAGCCCGGCACCGGTAGCCCGGTGGAGCCGGGGCGGGCACGGCCGGGCCGGTTCGACAGGAAGATGTGCAGGATCTCGGTGGTGCCGATCCCGTCGAGGATCTCCACCCCGAATCGCTCGCCCCAGCGCTTGTACAGCTCCTCGGGAAGGGCCTCGCCCGCGGAGACGCAGACGCGCAGCGAGGAGAGGTCGAAGCGCTTTTCCGCGTCGGGAATCTGCAGCATGGCGGCATAGAGGGTCGGCACCCCGAAGAAGATGGTGGGCCGGTGGCGGTGCATGGTCTCGAACATGGCGTCGGGCAGCGGACGGCCCGCATAGAGCACCGCCTCGCCCCCTACCCGCATGGGAAAGTACATGTTGTTGCCGAGCCCGTAGGCGAAGAAGAGCTTGGCCGCGGAGAAGGTGCGATCCGCCTCCGTCATGCCCAGCACCTGCAGCGCGTAGGTGTCGCAGCAGACCACCATGTCGTGCTGGAGGTGGACGGCGCCCTTGGGAAAGCCGGTGGAGCCGGAGGAGTAGAGCCAGAAGGCGGCGTCGTCCTTCGAGGTCTCCGCCGCCTCCAGCCGGTCCGACGCCCGCGCCACCAGGTCGTCGAAGGCGA
>DASRWT010000116.1:0-24648 GCA_035654455.1 Candidatus Nitrosocosmicus sp.
GCGCGCGGACAGCACGCCCGGCGTGCCGCCGAGCGCGTCCACCTCGATGCCGGAATCGTCGGCGAGCGCGAGCGTGCCCGTCGCCGCCGCCACCGCCCGCGCCTTGCCCAGCGCGTTCTCCACATAGGAGTCGGCGCCCTCGGGGGGGAGGGTCACGTGGGGGAAGTCGGCGAGGAAGCGCAGGCGATAGGGAATCCCCGCGAGCAATGCCGCCAGCTCGCGCGCCTTGGCGGCATTGGCGGTGGCCAGCACCAGCGCGGCGTCAGAGGGCGAAGGACTTCTCCCGTCGCGTGGCCACCGCGCGCCGCTGCAGCCCCACCAGCGCGTCGATGCCGCGCTCGGCCAGGGCCAGGAGCTCGGCGAGCTTGTCCTTGCCGAACGGTGTCTGCTCCGCCGTTCCCTGCACCTCGACGAAGGCGCCGGATCCGGTCATCACCACGTTCATGTCCACCTCGGCGGTGGAGTCCTCCGCATAGTCCAGGTCGAGCAGCGCCCGCCCGCCCACCACGCCCACGCTGATGGCGGCCACATTCTCCCGCAGCGGCGAGCCGGGCAGCGTACCCGCCTGGACGAGCCGGTCCAGCGCGTCGGACAGCGCCACCCACGAGCCGGTGATGGCGGCGGTGCGGGTGCCGCCGTCGGCCTGGATCACGTCGCAGTCCATCCACACCGTGCGCTCGCCGAGCTTGGCCATGTCCACGATTGATCGGAGAGAGCGTCCGACGAGCCGCTGGATCTCCTGCGAGCGGCCGCTGGGGCCGCCGCGCTCGCGACTCATCCGCGTATTGGTGGAGCGCGGCAGCATGCCGTACTCGGCGGTGACCCAGCCCTTGCCCTGCCCCTTGAGGAAGGGCGGCACCTTCTCCTCCAGCGACGCCGTGCAGATCACCTTGGTGTCGCCGAACTCGACGAGCACCGAGCCTTCCGGATGGCGGAGATAGTCGCGGGTGAGGACGACGGGGCGGAGCTGGTCGGGCACCCGACCGTCGTGACGCGGAGCGGAGAGCGAGCTCATCGGGTGGCGGCCCCTCCGGGGCGGGAAAGCGCGGTGCGCATGCGCTGGTCGTAGCGGCGCTTGTACTCGCTGAGCCCGGTGAAGATGGCCCGCGCCGTCGCCTCGCGATACTCGGGCGTCGAGAGCTTCTTCTCTTCCTTCGGGTTGGTGAGGAAGCCGATCTCGATGAGGATGGCGGGCATGGCGGCGCCGCCCAGCACGAAGAAGCCCGCCTGCTTCACTCCGCGGTTGACGAGGCGCAGGGAGCGGGTCATCGAGTCCAGCACGGTCTCGGCGAGGAAGCTCGACTCCTGCTGGAACTCGGACTGGGCGAGGTCCCAGAGAATGCTCTTGATGGCATCGGTCTTCTGCCGCGCGGCCGGGGACTCGAGCTGGAGGGCGCCGTTCTCGATGGCCGCCGTCTGGCGCGACTCGGTGTCACTGGCCTCGGAGGAGAGGAAGTACGTTTCCACGCCCTCCGACACCGAGCGGGGGTGGGCATTGGCATGGATGGACACGAAGAGATCGGCGCGCTGCTTGTTGGCGAAGTTGGTGCGGTCGCGCAGCGGCACGAAGACGTCCGTATTGCGGCTCATCGCCACCTTGATCCCGAGCCCGCTCTCTTCCATCATTCGCGCCACGCGCCGGGTGACGTCGAGCACCACTTCCTTTTCCTGGACTCCGGTGGGACCGGTGGCGCCCGGGTCATGCCCCCCATGGCCCGCATCGAGCACGACGAGGCGGAGCGGCTGGGCGGCGGCCCCGCCCGGCGTACCCTCCGGGCCCGCGGCGTCCTTCGGGCGGTACAGATCGAGCACGATGCGCGCGGGATCCTGGAGCGCGAAATCCTTCACCTGCCCCGCGGGACCCTCGAGGACTATGCGCAGCACCGCGCCGCCCGTGGCGGGCTCGAGCCGCAGCTCCTTCACCAGCCCATCGTCGATCTCCTGCTGCTGCGGACCGGCGAGCCGGAGCCCCGGGAGACGCAGGCGGATCTCGCTGCGCTCCGCACTCTGGTCCACGATGGCGTACCCGACCGGCGCGCCCGTCTCCAGCACGATGCGCGTGAAGGACGGATAGGAGCGCAGCCGCAGATCCTCGAACGCCACCGTGGGCGCGGCGGCGGCCACCGGCTTGGCGGTGGGTCTCCCGCCCGGTCCCGGCGGCGCCGCCACCACCTTCATGGTCAGCCCGGGGGCGAGGCGTGCCAGGCCCTTGGCGAGGAAGTCCTCGGGGATGAGCCAGCCGGAGTTCCCCGACCGGGCGGGCGAATCGAGGGTCAGCATGTCCCCGGCGACGAGGACCCGTGACTGGTTCCGGGTGAATTGCGCGGAGCGGGAGCCCACCGTGAGTGTGCCGCGCGTTCCCTTCACCGACCAGGTGCCCTTGAGCACCGCGGCGAGGCGCTCGGCGGCGAGGTAAGAGCCACCTTCGTCCAGGCTTACGGGGGTGAGCGAGCCCTGAAGCCCGGTCTTCCCCCGGATCTCTATGGTTCCTGAACGGGCAGCGTCCCCCGTGCCCGGGAGGGCTCCCAGGAGGGCGAGGCCGAGCGTGATCCGACGGAGCCAAGTTGCCATTCGTGTTGCCGCGGCGGCACCGGCCATTCTAGCAACCGGCCCGAGGGGCCGCGAAGCTTTGTATGAGCTCAGGCGATGGGAACCGCTTCCGCCTCGCGCCAGCGCCGTCGGCCGAGCAGGACGAGGACCACGATGATGCCCGCGGCGACCATCGCGCTCGCGGTCATGGCCCAGGACATGTTGCCGGACACGGCGCGCAGGATGGCGTCCAGGCCCAGCACGAAAAGCGCGTTCACCGGGATCATGCCCACCTCGGACCAGGCGAGATAGCGCCAGAATCCGATCCGGGTGAGCCCCAGGCCATAGTTGCTGACCACGAAGGGAAACGGAACCACCCGGATGAAGGGGATCGCGATCCACGCGTGCGCGTCCAGCAGACGGTCGAGCTGGTTGAACCGGGGATGAGTGCGCAGCCGCCGTGTCAGGACGTCACGGGCCAGATGGCGGGAGATCAGGAACCCGCCCGAGGCCGACAGCGTGCTGGCCACCACCATGGTGACGAAGGCGACGGGACCGCTGAACAGCAGCGGCGCGGCCACGGTGAACGGGGTGCCCGGCACGCCCAGCATGGTGGCGGGAACGTAGACCGCCACCAGTACTACCGGGCCCCAGGCGCCCAGCGCGTCGCTCCGCGCGCGGAGCCGAGGCACGACGTCGGCGACGTCCAGCTTCACCGCGAGCGCAGCGAGGCTGATTGCGAACGCGACGAGGAGGGCAATTCTCCAGCGGGACACCGTCTAGCTAGCCGGCGCCCGCGCGGAGAATACCGATCAAGCGGCCGCAGCCTCGTCGAGCACCCACTCCTCGCGTGCGCACCGCTCGACCACGTGGCCGCACGGCTCCAGCTCGAGCACGAGAGTGTCGCGGCGTTCGCGCCAGTCCTTCACTCCCTGAAGCTTCGCACAGCGTGGGCAATAGATCGTCCGGATAACCATGAGGCACCTCCCTTTCGCCACTGAGGAAGCAACATCCGTGCCTCGAGCATCGGGTAGTCGCTGCCCTGTCAGTGCTCCCTACTTTGGTGGCACGACTCTCGCAGCACATGAACACAGATCAAGGAGGCTTCCCATGCGCTCCAAAAACTTTCTGCTGGAAGGTGCTGTCGCTGGAATCATAGGTGCGGCCATGGTGGCCGTGTGGTTCCTCGCTTATGACCTCATGAGGGACACGCCGCTCTGGACGCCGAGCCTGCTCGGCGCCGCGCTTTTCGATGGATGGAGTCAGGTGGCGCCGGTGGAGCCGAGCGCGCGGCTCGTGGCCAAGTACACCGTCGTTCACGGCCTCGCCTTCATGGTGTTCGGCGGCGCGCTGGCCGGGCTCTTCGCGATCGCGGACCGGGATTTCCGATTCCTGTTCGCGATCTTCATGCTGCTGTGCTGCTTCCAGGTCGCATTCGTGGCCCTGCTCGCGGTGCTGGCGCAGTGGCTTCTCGATCCGGTGCCGTGGTGGACGATCGTGATCGGCAATCTCTTCGCGACCATCGGAATGCTCGGGGTGCTGCTGCCCCGGCACCGGTCGGCGCTGCGCCGCTATGCGCGGACCGGTTTGGCGGAACCCGCCTAGAACCTAACGCTTGCTCACCCAACAAAGGAGACCGCGATGAAGCTCGATATCTTCGGCAAGAAGATGCAGGAGGGCCGCGCCCTCACCTACGTCATCCTCTGGATGCTGGGCGTTCCGGCCAGCCTCCTCTTCCTGTTCTTCATCCTCGGCATCGGACGCTAGTGACCGGGTAGTTTCGACCCGGTCTCAGGGGGACTGACCCATGGGAAAGAAGAAGCAACCCAAGCCTGACTCGTATCGCGACCCGAAAGATGTTCGGCCTCCCGAGCCAGAGCGGCGTTACCCAGATCAGGACGCCCAGTCCCGTCCCGGCCGACCCGCCGGCCTGGATGAAGAGACCGGCAGTCCGGCGGAGCGCTGAGTGCGCGCCCGGATTGCCGGCCTGATCACCGCGGTTGCGCTGACCTGCGTCGCTGGCCCGGCCACGGCGCAGGTCAGCCAGCCGGCTGCCGCGCCGAATCCCGCTGACGGCCAGAAGCCCACCGGGCCGGTTCAGGGCTATCAGGGCGGATATGACCCCACTGACAAGAGCAAGGCCCCGGCAATCAAGGGGACGGCCCCCGACGACGCGGCCAATGCCGACGAGGGGGGCGCGACTCGAGAGGTGACGGGGCGGGTCGCTCGGGTGGATAATGCCGCCATGACGCTCATCCTTGATGACGGCCAAGTATTCACCTTGCCGCCCACGGTGGAGGTGAATTACGCCGAGCTCAAGCCCGGCACCGCCATCCGCGTCAGCGTTCAGCGGCGTGGCAATGCCGACCACGTGACCGGAGTACGGATCGCCGAGGGCCCAACGCGGTAGCGCCGCCCCGCGGCGGCGACACCCCCCGATGCCAGTCGATGACATCGCGCTCTACCTGCAGCGGGGGCTCGACCGGCTGATCCGCCGCGCCCGGCTCGGCCGGTCGCCCGAGACGAGCCACCGGCGTCTGGTCGTCGTGCAGATCGACGGTCTCTCCGCCGAGGTGCTGGATCGCGCGCTCCTCACCGGCCGCATGCCCTTCCTCAAGCGGCTCATGGCGCGCCAGGGGCACCGGCGCCGGCCGATGGCGGTGGGCATCCCCACCTCCACCCCCGCCTTCCAGATGGCGGCCATGTTCGGAGTGCGCCCGGACATTCCGGGCTTCCACTATCACGACAAGCGCCGCCGCATGGACATTCACTTCCCGCGAGCCGGACATGCCGCGCTGGTGGAGGAAGAACACATCCCCAACCGCACCGGCATCCTCGCCGGCGGAAGCGTGTACGGGTGCGTGTTCACCGGCGGCGCCGACGACGCGCTGTTCAGCTTCTCGAGGTTGAGCCGGCCGACGCGCCGTGGCGTGTTCAGCGTCCTCAGCGGCGCGGTGGTGGTCGTATGGGTGACGGTGAAGAGCCTCGTCCTGACCCTGCGCGAGATCGCCCTCGTGATTCCGCGCGTGATTCGCGAGCCCGGCGCGACCAAGGTCCACTGGCAATGGCTCAAGCTTCACGTGGCCCTCTCGGTGTGGATCCGGGAGTTCTTCACCCTCGCGGTGTCGCGAGACATCTACGCGGGCCTGCCCGCCATCTACGTCAATTTCCTGGACTACGACGTGTCGGCCCACGCCTTCGGCCCGCAGAGCCGGCATGCCCTGGACTCGCTGCGCGGGGTCGACAGCTCCATCCGGCAGATCTGGCGAGTGATCCGTCGCGTGCCCGGACACCGTCACGATCTCTTCGTCCTCTCGGATCACGGTCAGGCCTCCTGCGTGGACTTCCGCTCGCTGAGCGGCGGGTCGCCATTCGAGCGGGTGCTGATCGAGAAGCTGGTGGGCCGCCCCAACGTGGCGGCGGCGCGCGCGGTGAGGGAGCCGTCCTATCGCCACGGGCTCCATACCTATGGCATCGGACGGCCCGAGCGGGTCGCGCTTCCCGAGGCTCCCCCACCCGAGGCGATCTACGAGGAGCGCGCGGACCGCGAGGCGTATCAGCGCGACGGCATCCGCGTGATATCGGCGGGCCCGAACGCCTTCATCTATTTTCTCGACAGCCCGGAGCCCCTCGACGCCGACGAGATCGAGCGCCGGCGCCCGGGATTCGCGACCGCGGTGGCCGGAGTCCCCGGGGTGGGCTTCGTTCTCGCGCGCTCGCCCGACGGGCCCGTCCTCTACTGGCGCGACGAGGTCCATCGCCTGGGCAAGGGCGAGGCGGGACCGTTTGCCGACCGGCCCGACCGCGACGCGGTGCTGGGCGGGATACGGGACCTCATGGGGATGCGGAGCGCCGGCGATCTGGTCGTCTACGGCATCGGCGCGCGGGAGGGCAATGTCTCTTACGTGCCGGAGATCGGAGCGCATGCCGGGACCTCGCCCGAGGAGCTGCACACCTTTCTCATCCAGCCGGCCAGCGTGAAGGATCGCGGCCCGGTGGGGCACCCGCTCGAGCTCTACGATCTCTTCGCCGCCTATCAGCGAGAGCGCGCGGCGCTCGACGCCGGCCAGAACGAGACCGCCCGCCCGACCCCGGGGTGAGCCCGGGAGCGGGCGGGCGGCTCGCAAATGGTGGAGGCGGTGGGCATCGAACCCACGTCCGGAAATCCTCGGCGGCAGGCATCTACATCTTTAGCCGGTTTTCTTCAGCTCTCGCCGCTCTTGCCGCCAACCGGCGGGCTTCTCGAGCAGCCAGCTCCGAAAGGTCTCGCCCCGCACCCCGGAGCAGGGATTGGGGCCAGTCACCAGAATATGACGTCGGTTCCCGGTCCCTGATGACTCGATCCGGCCGACGCTAGCGGGTGTTAGGCCGCCAGGGCTAGCTGATTGTTGGCAGCTAGTACGGTGCCCTCGGATTAACGAGGAGAGAGCAACCTCGAGATGCCGCCTGCGCTTCACTGATCCCCGTCGAAACCAGTCGCCCCCTTGTCACGGAATCGGCCGCTCACGACCGTTCCCGCGCTCTGGACTCCTTGGCGAGCTCACGCCGCTCGTCGCGCTCGCGGATGGAGGCCCGTTTGTCGTAGGTCTTCTTGCCGCGCGCCAGCCCCAGCTCGAGCTTGGCGCGTCCCTCCTTGAAGTATAGACGAAGGGGGACGATGGTCAACCCGCGCTCGGCCACCTTGCCCAGCAGACGCTCGATCTCCCGGCGATGGAGCAGCAGCTTCCGCGAGCGATCCGGATCGTGGTTGGCGTCGGTGCCGTGATGATAGGGCGCGATGTGACAGCCCACCAGCCACGCCTCGCCCCGATCGATGGAGGCGTAGGAATCCTTGAAGTTGACCTGGCCTTCGCGGAGGGACTTCACCTCGGTCCCCTTCAGCACCAGCCCCGCCTCGTAGGTCTCCAGGATCTCGTAGTCGTGGCGGGCCTTGCGGTTGGTCGAGATGACCTTCTCGCCTTCGCCTGACGCCATCGGGCCCCCTTGACTTCACTCGCTCCGTCAGTATCCTAGTGAGGCTGTTCGGGCCGAAGTGGCGGAATTGGCAGACGCGCATGATTCAGGGTCATGTGCCCGCAAGGGTGTGGGGGTTCGAGTCCCCCCTTCGGCACCAAGAACATGCAGCTCCTACCTCGAACCCCTCTCCGAGACTCTACTGTAGCAGACCTGCGCGACGCCGCGCCGGGAGGCTGATCGATGCCGCGTGACGAGCCCCGCGCTCCGCTGCCTCCGCATCCGACGCTGGAACGATACTATGCGGACCAGACCGGGCAGCGCGAGTTCCTCGACTCCATGTTCGGGGCGACGGCGCCGCACTATGGACGGCTGGACGGCCTGGTGTCCTTCGGTTCCGGCCCCTACTACCGCCGCCGCGCGCTCCGGCGCGCCGGCCTCAAGCTCGGCATGGTCTCGCTCGACGTGGCCACCGGAACCGGGCTGGTGGCGCAGGCCGCGCGCGCCCTCGTCGGCCCCACCGGTCGCATCACGGGGCTGGACCGCAATGCGGGCATGCTCGCCGAGGCGTGCCGTACCCTCGGCCGCGGGTTCGTCCAGGGCATGGCCGAGCGACTGCCCTTTCGCGGCGAGCACTTCGACTTTCTCAGCATGGGGTATGCGCTTCGCCACGTGACCGATCTCGACGCGACCTTCCGGGAGTATCTGCGGGTGCTCAAGCCCGGCGGCACCGTGCTGATCCTCGAGTTCACGCGGCCGCGGTCGCGCGTGGCACTCGCGCTGGGTCGCCTCTATCTCAAGCGCGTCGTGCCCTGGCTGGCCCGATGGCGTGCGGGGTCACGCGAGGCGGAGATCCTCATGAGCTATTGCTGGGACACCGTGGAGCACTGCGTGCCGGAAAACCTCATCATGGACTCGCTGGTGCGATCCGGCTTCGAGAGCGTGCGGCGCTCGGGCTCGTTCGGCGTCTTCGTGGAGTACGCGGGGCGCAAGCCGGCCGCGCCCCGCCCCCTCGCTACGGCTTGACGCCGGGCGCCCGCCGGCGGGCCTTCCAGAGCTCGACCACCACCGGGATCATGGACAGCACGATCACCACCAGCACCACGATGTGGATGTAACGCGAGATGTCGGGGATCAAGGTCCCCAGCAGGTATCCCGCCCAGGTGAGGCTGGCCACCCAGAGGAATCCGCCGAAGACGTTGTAGAAGAGGAAGCGCCGGTACTGCATCTGGCCGATCCCCGCCACCACCGGCGCGAAGGTGCGAATGAGCGGGATGAAGCGGGCGAGCACGATGGTCTTCCCCCCGTACTTCTCGTAGAACTCCCGCGTCCGGAGGAGATGCTTGCGGCTGAAGAGCAGCGATTGCTCCTTGGTGAAGAGATGGGGGCCGGCGCGATAGCCGATGGCATAGCCCACGCTGTCGCCGATGATCGCGGCGGGAATGAGCAGGAGGTTGAGGAGCCAGATGTCGAGAGTGCCGGTGGCGGCCACCAGCCCCGCCGTGATCAGGAGCGAGTCGCCGGGAAGGAAGAAGCCCACCAGCAGGCCGGTCTCGCAGAACACGATGGCCACCAGCACCACGTAGCCGCCCCAGCGGATGAGATCGGCCAGGGAGACGCTGCCGTCGAGGAGCCCGTAGAGGAACTCCACTAACTCACTTCCGCGAGCGTCACGCGGCGTCCCAGCGCGGACGATCGCTGGGCGGCCTCGACCACGCGGAGCGCATCGAGCCCCGCCGTCACGTCCACCGGCGGCGCGCCCCCGGCGCGCGCGGCGGCGAGGAACAGCTCGAGCTCGAGACGCAGGGGCTCCGGTCCGGTGGCCTTGAAGGTCTCGACCTTGCCCTCCGGGGCCTGCCAGCCGCCCGCGCCCGGCACGTGGCGATTGTCATGGAGGGCCACCTCCGCGGAGCCGAAGTCGGCCGCGAGCGTCGCGCGCTCGCCCACCACCACGCAGTCGCGGTGGGTGCCGGGCGCGAAGTAGCCGGCCTCGATGAAGGCGGGCACCGCGCCGTACTCCACCGCGCAGAAGGAGAGGTCGTCCATGCCGCGACCGAGATGGTCCCGGAGCGTGGCCGTCACCGCGGTGGCCTCCCTCCCGAGCAGGTGCGCGAAGAGGTCGAAGTAGTGGATGGCATCGGTCTGGGTGACGCCCACATCGGTCCGCGGCCGCTTGAAGCCCGCGAAGCGCCCGGTGCAGTAGCGCACGGGCCCCATCGCGCCCGAGGCCAATCGCTCTCGCAGCACGGAGGTGACAGGGTGGAAGCGAAAGATATGGCCGACCTGCAGCACGCTTCGGGTCGATCGGACGAGCGCCGCCAGCTCGCGCCCTTCGGCCACCGTGAGGGTGAGCGGCTTCTCCACGAAGCAGTGGCGGCCCGCGCGCAGGCAATCCCCCGCCACCGCGAGATGGCTATCCGCGGGCGTGACCAGGTCCACCGCCTCCACGTGCGGGAGGGCCTCGCGATAGTCGGCCACCGCGCGCGCGGCCGCCACGCCCGCCTTGATCGCGAAGGCCCGGCGCTCCTCCGCCACGTCGGCCACCCACAGCTCGACGCCCAGCTCCGTGAGCACGCGCAGGTGCTTCTCGCCCCAGCGCCCCAGGCCAATCAGAAGGACTTTCACCGCGGCGGCGCCCCGGTTCCGCCCACGTCCTCGGCCACCTCGTAGCGGAGCAAGCGATCCTTCATCCAGCGGACGACGAGGAGGTCCCCGAAGGCCTTGAACACGCGGTTCCCGATGCCGTACTTCGACTCGCCGAAGCGCCGCGGCCGATGGTTCACCGGCACCTCGAGCACGCGGAACCCCCGCATCTTGAGGAGGGTGGGAATGAATCGGTGAAAGCCCTTGTACAGCACGAGGTCCGCCAGGCACTCACGGCGGAACGCGCGAAATGTACAGCCGCTGTCCTGGATGGTCTCCTCGCTGAGCGCATTGCGCACCCGATTGGCCACCCGCGAGGAGATCCGGCGCACTCGCGAGTCGCCGTCTCCGCGGTTCACCCGCCAGCCGGTCACCGCGTCCCACTGCTCGAGGTGCTTGAGCATCCCGGGAATATCGTGCGGGTCGTTCTGGAGATCGGCGTCCATGGACACCACCAGCCGGCCGCGGACAGACTTGAAGCCGGCATCGGTGGCCGCCGTCTCCCCCGCATTGGCCTTGAGCCGCACCAGCCGCACCCGTGGGTCGGCCTCCCGGAAGCCGCGGACGATCTCGGCGCTCCGGTCCCCGCTGCCGTCGTCCACGAAGATGACCTCGTAGCGGAGTCCGGTGGGCGCCAGCACGTCGCGGATCTCCGGCCAGAGGAGGGGCAGGTTCTCCTCCTCGTTGTACACGGGGATCACGATGGACAGGTCCACCCCTTCGTTCATGGTTGGAGAATCATTCATCACGGGCGGGGCGCCGGACGGGGGAAAGCTCACGCCGAGGGTTTGGGCCCGCTCGCGGTCGGGGGGGCGGGAGGGTGACCGCCCCATTCCGGGACGAGAGATTGCGGCAGCCGGAGGCGGTCGAGCACCCGCGCGAGGGTGTGGTCCACGATCTCGTCGATCTGCTTGGGCCGGTTGTAGAAGGCCGGCATCGGCGGCAGGATCACCGCGCCCATCTCGGCGAGCTGGGTGAGGACGCGGAGGTGGCCCAGGTGCAGCGGCGTCTCCCGCACGCAGAGGATGAGCGGCCGCCCCTCTTTGAGGGTGACGTCGGCCGCGCGCGCGATCAAGGTGTCGGCGAGGCAGGCCGCCACCGCGCCCGCCGACTTGATGCTGCACGGGACGATCACCATCCCGTCCGTCTTGAACGAGCCCGAGGCCAGCGCGGCGCCGATGTCGCGATCGCTATAGCGCCGGGTGGCCAGCGCCTCCACGTCGCGCAGCGCCCAGTCGGTTTCCTCGGCGATGGTCCGCCGGGCGGCTTCGGAGATCACCAGGTGGCTCTCCACCCCCGGGATCGCGCGCAGCAGCTCGAGGAAGCGAATCCCGTAGATGGCGCCGGAGGCGCCGCTGATCCCCACCACGATGCGGGTCATAGCCGGAACCGCCGGCGGAACACTTCGTCACGGGTCTTCTTGTAGAGCAGCTCCCATTCCCCGCTGCCCTCCGGGGCGGGACGCGAGTACGTGGACAGCGTCCGGCGCACTTCCTGGTCGATGGATTCTTCCAGCTTGGTCTCGTCCTCCAGCACGCGGAAGACCTCGGTGCGGAGCTGGCCGCGGACCTTGTCATCGGCCAGGCCTCTCCCGGTGACCGCCTCGGTGGCGGTGAGGTCGGCCACGATGCGGTCGGCGAGGGCGAAGAGACGCTCGCGACTCATCCGCATCATCACAGGACGAACCCTCGCTCCTTGGCCAGCTTGCCCTTCACGAGGGTGAAGACCCGCTTGTAGTCGGAGGCCGAGTCCCGGATCTCCTTGGCATGGTCCATCAGGAGGGCTCGCGCGTCGGCCTCGATCTTGTCCTCCGCGAGAAAGTTCTCCGAGAGGATGCGCCGGGTGACCTCGAGCGCCCGGGTCTCGTCCCGGACCTCGACGAGCTTGCGCGTCACGAGGCGTCTCACCACCGCCTCCGCCATACGCCCCGCCAGCTCCTCCCGCCTCGCCATGGCGGGGTCCAGAGTACACGCGGCAGGGCGAGGGTGTCAATTCAAATGGCCGGAAAATCGGGTAAAAGTGGCGATCAGACGGGCAGGATCACGCGGAAGATGCTGCCCTTTCCGGCCTCGCTCTCCACCTCGATCCGGCCCCCATGCGCTTCCACCAGCGCCCGCACCAGGCTGAGGCCCAGACCCAGGCCGCGCACCGAGGCGGTCTCCTGATTGGCGATCCGCACGTACTTGTCGAAGATGCGCGGGATGTCGCGGGCGGGTATTCCGACCCCTTCGTCCTCCACCCGCAGCTCCACCAGCCCATCGGCCGCGGCGCGCGCCGCCACCCGGACCTCTCCCCCCCGCGGCGAGTACTTCACCGCATTGGACAGAAGGTTCTGCAGCACGCGGTCCAGAGCGTCGCGGTCCGCGCGTATGGCCGGCAGCGGGCCCTCGACCTTCCAGGAGAATCGATGCCCGGGGTGCACGCCGGCGAAGAGCTCGAGCTGTCGCTCCACGTGGGCGGCCAGGTCGATGGGCTCGCGCTTGAGGTCCGGGGACACGCCCACCTCGAGCCGGGAGAGATCCAGCAGCTCGGCCACGATGCGGCCGAGTCGCCGCGCCTCCGCGTGGATGTGCCGGAGGAAGCGCGCCGCGCGCTCGGGCGGCACCGCGCGGGTGAGAAGCAGCTCGGCGAAGCCCTCCAGCGCGGTCAGCGGCGTGCGGAGCTCGTGCGAGACCACGGAGAGGAACTCGGACTTGGCCTGGTCGATCTCGCGCAGCCGGCGCGTGGCGGCGGCCACTTTGTCTTCCAGCTCCCCGGCGAAGCGCCGCTGGCGCATGGTGAGCCGCGCGTTCTCCACGCCCAGCGCCAGGTGCAGCGCGATCTCGGCCGCGGCGGCGTCGGTGCCCGCGGCCACCTCCCCCTGCCACTCCAGCGCCAGCACACCCACCGTGCCCGCCCCCGCGTCCATGGGCAGGATGAGGCCACGCCGCGGTGACGGCGCCGCGGGACCGGCCAGCGTGAACCGGGCGTCGGAGGCGAGATCCGCGCTCCGCACCGGCCGAGCCGTCGTCAGCGACCAATCGGCCGCCGACCCCGGCGCCAGCCTCGCGCCCGGCGGCGCGCTGCCCAGCGCGGGTGCGTCCCCCGTGGTGCCCACGAGGACTCCCACGCGCGCGGCCTTCAAGCCGCGGCGCACCACCGCCGCCACCCCGTCGAGCCGGACGGGCAGCGGCGCCTCGCGCGCCAGGCATTGCTCGATCTCGAGCAGGGCGGCGAGGCGGCGGGCGCGGGCCCGACTCTCGTCCCGCAGCATTCCCGCGATGACGCCGACGGCCGGCGGCAGGGCCAGCGACACCAGCCCCTCCACCGCGGCGCCGGTCAATCCCGCGCGCTCGATGGCGGGCAGCACCAGCGGCACCTGGAAGAAGCCGGCCATGAGACCGAGGAGGCCGCCGGCGCGCGCGCCTCCGCGGAGCGCCGCCCACGCCACCGGGATCAGATAGAGATGGCGGAGCGGCGACATCGGCGCTCCCCCTTCCCAGACCAGCGCCGCGGTGACCGCGAGCACCAGAGCGAGGGCGGCGGCTATCCCACGACGAGCGCCCGGTAGGCGGCGAAGAACGCGACCGAGGCGAGATAGCCCGGCAGGAGGCTCCCGCTCCAGGCTCGCAGCACGGCCCCTCCGAGCGCGAGAGCGGCCAGATAGACGATGGCGCCGGTCCGGGCCTCCGGCGCTTGCGGGAGCGCGGGATCGAGAAGATAGCGGACGAGGGTGAACGCCGTCGAGACCGCGGCCGCGCCCCAGAATCCCCAGTGCCGCCACCAGTGCGAGAACAGCGCGCCCCGGAACAGCCACTCGGCGGACAGCGCATTGGCGCCGATGTCGTAGGCGACGGCGGACGCATAGGCGCCGACGCTCACCACGGCGATCGCATAGCCGAAGCTGAGCGAGGAGGTGACCAGGAGATGGCCGCCGAGAAACGCGCCCACCGCGAGTCCCACCAGCAAGCTCACGGGCCGCGGCGGGGCAAGAAACCCGATGCGCTGGAGCATGGGGTGGCCGCGACATTCATGCGCGAGGAGCGGGGGCAGGAGGAGGAAGGTCAGGCTGCCCCAGGGCAAGAGATGGCCGAGGAGAAAGGCCGCGAGGAGCGCGCCCGTCACCCGCAAGGCGATGGCGGCGCTTGCCGACCGGCCGGCCAGGGCGATGACAAGGCCCTGGGCAATGAAGCCTCCGTGGATGGCCGCGCCCTCGATCGCGAGACCGAGCTCGCGGCCGAGCCCGCCCTGGCGCTCCAGCCATTGGCCGCCCGCGACGCCCCCCAGCATGAGCGCGCCGACGAGGCAGAGCGCGCCGATGACGGGCGTGGGCCGACGACGGCGCTCGACCTCAAACGGCGCGGTCAGGAGGTCCATCGGGGTAGGTGTCGGCGAAGAGTCCCACCAGCTCGGCATCCAGCGTGAGGCCGGCCTCGCGGTGGAGCCGCTCCATCGCCAGCCGGTGTGGCAGCCGCGGGCGATACGGCCGATCGGAGGTGAGCGCGTCGTAGACGTCGGCCACCGCGACGATGCGCGCGCCCAGGGGAATGGCGTCGCCGCACAGCCCGTCGGGATACCCGCTGCCGTCGAATCGCTCGTGATGGTGGCGGACGATGAGCATCCCGTCGCCGAAGAACTCAAGCGGGGCCAGGATCTGCGCGCCGGTGAGCGGATGCAGCCGCATGACGGACCACTCCTCGTCGGTGAGCGGGCCGCACTTGCCCAGGACGCCTTCCGGCACGCCGATCTTGCCGAGGTCATGGAGGCGCCCCGCCTGGGCCACCGTCTCCGCGGTCGGCGACGTGAGCCCGGAGGCCAGCGCCAGGCCGCGCGCCGCCGTGGCCACGCGATCCGAGTGGCCGCGAGTGTAGCGGTCCCGGGCCTCCAGCGCATTGGCGAGGGCCTGCAGGCTGTTGAGGAAGCCGCGCTCCATGCGCCAGTAGGTCTTCTTGAGATCCGCGGCATAGCGCAGGGACTGGCGATGGCTGGCGCGGAGGCGCGCGTTCACGTGCTTGAGCTCTCGCTCGCGCTCTTGCCAGACCTCGCAGACGGCCTTGAGGTCGCGGGCATAGGCGAGGGCCTGGGATAGCGCTACGTCTGGGGCCATAGGGTTGCCTCCGGGAGCAACGAGCGGACGAGGGTGAACAGCGCCAGGGGAGAGAAGGGCTTGGTCAGGTACTCGTCGGCGCCGGCGGCGAGCCCGCGCGCGCGATCGGCGTCCTGCCCCGCGGCGGTGAGCATGACGATGCGCGTGCCGGCGAGCGACGCGTCCGCGCGCAGCCGCCGGCAGACCTCGAGCCCGTCGAGCCGCGGCATCTGCACGTCGAGCAGGATGAGGTCGGGGCGAGCGGAACGCGCGGTCTCCAGGGCCTTGACGCCGTCGTCGGCCTCGAGCACGCGGATCTGCTCGTCCTCGAGCGTATATCGCACCAGCTCGAGGATGGGCGGCTCGTCGTCCACCACCAGAATGGTCGGCATGCCGCCGGATCAGAGCGAACGGCGTGCCAGGCGAAGCCCCGCGCGAGATCAACTACTTAGTGTCATTCGAGGGCGAGAGCTGCACGGAGGATCGTGCAGCGAGGTGGCGGCGGTGCCCAGAAAGCTGGGCAGCGGCTACGCGGTGCGGATGCGGCCGGCGACCATGATGCGGGCCAGGGCGCGCGCGAGGGCGGCCAGGGCGCGATCGAAGTCGATCTCGCCCTCGTCCTCATGCCCTTGAGGATGGCGGCCGGACAGCCGCAGCTCGGCCCGCTGGCGGGCCCGCTCCGCCCGCGCGAGATCGATCTCCTCGGGCGCCTCGGCGACCTCGGCGAGGATGATCACGCGGTCGGGCTGCACCTCGGCGAATCCGCCCGCCACCAGGAGGTGTTGCTCGGTCCGGCCCGAGCGGTAGGTCACCTCCCCGCTGCCGAGCGTGGTGAGCAGCGGCGCATGCCCGGGCAGGACGCCGAAATAGCCCTCCACCCCCGGCGCGACGACCTCCTCCACGTCGGCGGAGACCAGCATCCGGCTCGGCGTGGCGAGCTCGAACTTCACTACTTCGCCTCGCGCATCTTCTTCGCCTTCTCCTGGGCTTCCTCGATGGCGCCCACCATGTAGAAGGCCTGCTCGGGCAGCTCGTCGTGCTTGCCTTCCACGATCTCCTTGAAGCTCCGGATGGTGTCGGCCAGCTTCACGTAGCGGCCCGGCTGGCCGGTGAAGATCTCCGCCACGCTGAAGGGCTGGGAAAGGAAGCGCTGGAGCTTCCGCGCCCGGGACACCGTCAGCTTGTCCTCGTCGGAGAGCTCTTCCATGCCGAGAATGGCGATGATGTCCTGCAGGTCCTTGTAGCGCTGGAGAATCCCCTGCACCGCGCGCGCGGTGTTGTAGTGCTCCAGCCCCAGGATGACGGGGTCGAGGATGCGCGAGGTGGAGGCGAGCGGATCCACCGCCGGGTAGATGCCCAGCTCGGTGAGCTGGCGCGAGAGCACGGTGGTGGCGTCGAGATGGGCGAAGGCGGTGGCCGGCGCGGGGTCGGTGATGTCGTCCGCGGGCACGTAGATGGCCTGCACCGAGGTGATCGATCCCTTCTTGGTGGAGCAGATCCGCTCCTGCAGCGCGCCCATCTCGGTGCCCAGGGTGGGCTGATAGCCGACCGCGGACGGCATGCGGCCGAGGAGCGCCGAGACCTCCGAGCCCGCCTGGGTGAACCGGAAGATATTGTCGATGAAGAGCAGCACGTCCTGCCCTTCCTCGTCGCGGAAGTACTCGGCCGAGGTCACGCCGGTGAGCGCCACCCGCAGGCGCGACCCCGGCGGCTCCGTCATCTGGCCGAAGATGAGGGCGGTCTTGTCGATGACGCCCGACTCCTTCATCTCGTGATACAGATCGTTGCCTTCACGCGTCCGCTCGCCCACGCCGGCGAACACCGAGATGCCGCCGTGCTGCTTGGCGATATTGTTGATCAGCTCCTGGATGAGCACGGTCTTGCCCACGCCGGCGCCGCCGAAGAGACCCGTCTTGCCGCCCTTGGTATAAGGCTCGAGCAGATCCACGACCTTGATGCCGGTCTCGAACATCTCGACCTTGGTGGACTGCTGATCGAAGGCCGGCGCGGGGCGGTGGATGGGATAGGTCTTGGTGGCCTTGATGGGGCCGGCCTTGTCCACCGCTTCGCCGGTGATGTTGATGATGCGGCCGAGCGTCTCCTTGCCCACCGGGATGGAGATCGGCTGCCCGGTGTCCTCCACCGGCATCCCGCGGGTGAGGCCGTCGGTGGCGGCCATGGCCACCGCGCGCACCTGGCTCTCGCCGAGATGCTGCGCCACCTCGAGCACCAGCTTGGAGGAGTAGGCGAAGACGTCGGTGCTGCCGGCTCCCACCACCTCGAGCGCATTGTAGAGAGCGGGAAGCTTGCCGGGCTCGAACTCCACGTCCACCACCGGTCCGATCACCTGCACGATCTTGCCCGTGTTCATGTCCTCTCCTTACGCTTCGGTCATCTGGCGCAGCGCCTCGGCTCCGCCGACGATATCGAGCAGCTCCTTCGTGATGCGCTCCTGACGCGCCTTGTTGTACTGGATGGTCAGGACGCCGATCATCTCCTTCGCGTTCTTGGAGGCGGACTCCATCGCGGTCATGCGCGCGCCGTACTCGCCCGCCACCGACTCCATCAGCGCGCGATAGACCTGGGTGGTCACGTGCCGCGGGAGCAGCGCGCCCAGGATGGCCTCGGGGCTGGGCTCGTAGATGTAATCGCCGCCGCCGGCCGCCGCCGCGCCCGCTCCCTCGCCCGCCGCCGCGTCGGCCTGGATGGGCAGGAGCTGCTGCCGGGTCACCCGCTGCACCGCCACCGACCGGAACTCGTTGTAGATCAGGTGCACCTCGTCCGTCTCGCCGGCGAGGTAGGACTCCATGAGGGGCGCCGCGATCTCCTGTGCGTGCGAATAGGCGAGCCGGTCGAAGAAGCCCTGCATCTCGGCCTTGATCGCCCACTCGCGCCGGCGATAGAAGTCGCGCGCCTTCCGCCCCACCACCACCAGGGTCACGTCCACATTGCCCGTCTCGCGGATGAAGGCGAGCGAGGCGCGGAGCACGTTCGAGTTGAAGGCGCCGCACAGCCCCTTGTCCGCGGTGATCACCACCAGCCGCTTCCGGCCGCCGGTGCGCCGGGCCAGCAGCGGATGTCCGTCGTCGCCGGCCAGCCCCACCAGGCTCCCGAGCAGCTCGACCATCTTCTGCGCGTAGGGGCGCGCGCCGATGATGCGCTCCTGGGCGCGGCGGAGCTTGGCCGCCGCGACGAGCTTCATCGCCTTGGTGATCTTCTGGGTGGACTCGACGGACTTGATCCGCCGCTTGATGTCGCGAAGAGTGGCCATGCGCGCGGGTCCTAGGCGGCCTTGATGCCCCGCGACGCCGCGAACTCGGTGCGGGCGTCGTTGATGGCCTTGGTGAGCGTCTCCCGCAGCTCGTCGGTGAGCTCCTTCTTGTTCGCGATCTCGGAGAGGAGCGGGGCGTGGCGACGGTCGAAGAGCGGGTGCAGGAACTCCTCGAAGGCGCGGATCTGATCCACCGGGAGATCGTCCAGCAGGCCCTGCGTTCCCGCGAAGATGATCACGATCTGCTTCTCGACGGGGAGCGGCGAGTACTGGCCCTGCTTGAGGATCTCCACCATGCGCTGCCCGCGGGCGAGCTGGTTCAGCGTGGACTTGTCGAGGTCGGAGCCGAACTGGGCGAAGGCGGCGAGCTCGCGGTACTGGGCGAGGTCGAGGCGGAGCTTGCCCGCGATCTGGCGCATGGCCTTGATCTGGGCGGAGCCGCCCACGCGGGAGACGGACAGGCCGACGTTGACCGCGGGCCGGATGCCGGAGAAGAAGAGGTCCGACTCCAGGTAGATCTGGCCGTCGGTGATCGAGATCACGTTGGTGGGGATGTAGGCGGACACGTCGCCGAGCTGGGTCTCGATGATGGGCAGCGCGGTGAGGGAGCCGCCGCCCAGGGTGTCGTTCAGCTTGGCCGCGCGCTCGAGCAGCCGCGAGTGGAGGTAGAACACGTCGCCGGGATACGCCTCGCGTCCCGGCGGGCGGCGGAGCAGGAGCGAGAGCTGACGATAGGCGGTGGCGTGCTTGGACAGGTCATCGTAGATGCAGAGGGCGTGGCGCTTGGTGTCGCGGAAGTACTCGCCCATGGCGCAGCCGGTATAGGGGGCCAGGTACTGCAGCGGCGCCGACTCCGACGCGGAGGCCACCACCACCGTGGTATAGGCCATGGCGCCGGTGTCCTCGAGGATCTTCACCACCTGGGCCACGGTGGAGCGCTTCTGGCCGATGGCGACGTAGAAGCAGTACACCCCCTGCCCCTTCTGATTGATGATCGTGTCCACGCCGATGGCGGTCTTGCCGGTGCCGCGATCGCCGATGATCAGCTCGCGCTGCCCGCGGCCGATGGGGATCATGGCGTCGATGGCCTTGATGCCGGTCTGGAGCGGCTCCTTGACCGATCGGCGGTCCACCACGCCGGGCGCGTAGCGCTCCACGGTGCGGAACTCGGTGGTGGCGATGGGCCCCTTGCCGTCGATGGGCTGCCCGAGGGCGTTCACCACGCGCCCGGTGAGCGCCTCGCCCACCGGCACCTGCGCGATGCGCTTGGTGCGGGTGACGGGATCGCCCTCCTTGATCTTGGCGTCGTCGCCGAGGAGGACCGCGCCCACGTTGTCGGCCTCGAGGTTGAGGACGAGGCCGAACACCCCGCCGGGGAACTCGAGCAGCTCGCCCGCCAGCGCCTTCTCGAGCCCGTAGATGCGCGCGATGCCGTCGCCCACCTCCAGGACCCGGCCCGATTCCTTGAGATCGATCTCGGTCTCGAAGCCCTGGATCTGGCGCTTGATGATCTCGCTGATCTCTTCTGCCTTGATCATGTCCTATCCCCTTGCGAGCCGCTCGCGCACCCGCGCCAGCTGCCCGTCGAGACTGCCGTCCAGTATGAGACTGCCCACCTGGGCCACGAATCCGCCCAGGAGCGAAGGATCCACGGTTTCCTGGATGATGACCTGCTTGCCCAGCGCGTGGCCGAGCCGCGCGGCGAGCTGCTTCTTCTCGTCCTCGGTGAAGGCCACCGCCGAGCGCACGCCGGCGCGCACGCGGCCCGCCTCGACGTCCACCAGATCGCGGTAGGTCTCCACCAGCTCGGGGAGATGGTCCATGCGGCCGCGCGCGGCGACGAGCCCCAGAGCCTTCTGCACCAGCGGGCTGCAGCCGGCGCGCTTGGCCACCTCCACCGCCACCTGCTGGCGCTCCGCGGGCTTGATCCAGGGCCGCAGGAGCACGGTCTCGAGCTCCCGGTTGCCGTGCAGCTCGGCGGCGAACTGCTCCAGCTCGCGCAGGAAGCCCTCGGTGGCGCCGCTCTCGCGCGCGATGGCGAAGAGAGCCTTGGCGTAGCGCGCCGCGGTCAGCTGGCGGGACTTCATCTAGTTGACGCGGTCGACGCGCGCCAGGGTTTCCTGCACGATCCGGTGGTGATCCTCGTCGCGCAGGCTCTTCTTGATGAGCCGCTCGGCGACCTGGACCGCGAGGTCGGCCACTTCCGACCGGAGCTGCTGGCGCGCGCGGACGATGTCCTGCGCGGTCTCGGCCTTGGCCGCCTCCACCAGGCGCCCCGCCTCGGCGCGGGCGGCGTCGATCAGGCGCCGCTGCTCGTCACCGGCTTCCTTGAGGGCGGTGGCGCGGATGGCCTGCGCCTCGGCATACGCGGCCTTGATCTGCGCCGCATGCTCGGTCCGCTGCTTCTCGGCCTCTGCGCGGGCCGCCTGGGCCTCCTCGAGCGACTTCTTGATCGCCTGGGTCCGCTCCTCCATCTTGGCGACCAGCGGCTTGTAGAGGAGCTTCCAGAGGATGAAGAGCAGGACGAGAAAGTTCACCAGCTGGATGACAAGGGAGCGGTCGATGTTGATGAGCCCGCCGTCGTGCCCGCCCCCTTCGGCGGCCAGCGCGGGGGTGGACAGCAGCAGGACGGCGAGCGCGATCAGCCCGAGAGTGCGGCGCATATGGCGATGGCTCCGGCGGCAGCGTGTTGTGAAATTAGGGACAAACGCAAGACAAGTAACACGCGCCGAGGAAAACTGTCAAGCGGCTTCCCCGCCGGAGCGCGCGATGACGCCGCCGCCCAGGACCAGGTCGCCCTGATAGAAAACCACCGACTGGCCGGGCGTGACGGCGCGCTGAGGCTCGGCGAACCGCACCTCGGCGCGGCAGCCGTGGCCGGGCCCCGTGATCGGAGGAAATAACGTCGCCGCGACAGGCACTTGACCGTGGCGGATCTTGGCCTCCACCTGGGTCGGCCGCTCGAGCGTGGCCACGGAAATGAGATTCACGTCCTCCGCCCAGAGCCGATCGGCCTCGAGCTCCTCGGCGGGACCGACCACCACCGCGTTGCGATCGGGATCCAGGGCCGTGACGTAGAGGCTCCGGCCCGTGGCCAGCCCCAGCCCGCGCCGCTGGCCGACCGTGAAGTCGGCGATCCCGCCATGCCGCCCGAGCTCCCGCCCTCTCCCATCCACGATGGGCCCGGGGCGGAACACCTCCGGCGCTCGGCGGCGAAGAAATCCGCGGTAGTCGTCGTCCGGGATGAAGCAGATCTCCTGGCTCTCCGGCGTTTCCGCGGTGGCCAGCCCGAGGCGGCGGGCCTCCGAGCGCACCTCGTCCTTCACGAGCGCGCCGACGGGAAAGCGGGCCGCGGCCAGCTGCTCCTGGGTGAGCGGCCACAGGAAGTCGGACTGATCCTTGCGCGCGTCGCGCCCCCGCCAGAGGAGGTGGCGTCCCGTCGCCGCATCCCGGGTGATGCGCGCGTAGTGGCCGGTGGCGACCGCGACCGCGTCCCAGGCCCGCGCCCGCGCGAGGAGCGACCCGAACTTCACCTTGCGATTGCACGCCACGCAGGGCACCGGCGTGCGGCCCGCCGCGTACTCGCGCGTGAACTCGTCGATGACGGCGGCGGCGAACTCGCGCTCGGTATTGAGCAGGTAGTACGGGATGCCGAGCTGCCGCGCCACCTCCCGAGCCCCCGCCACCGTTTCCGGCGAGCAGCAGGAGCCGAAGCGCTTGGCTTCCTCCTCCGGCGCGCGCCAGGGCCAGACGCGCAGGGTCACGCCCACCACGTCGTATCCCTGCTCCACGAGGAGCGCGGCGGCGACGGACGAGTCCACGCCTCCGCTCATGCCCACGATCAGCCGCTCGGCCATTGCCCGTCCGTCTCCTAGCGCTTCGGGACCAGGATGTCGGTGATGCGGTCCAGGTCCTCGCGCGAGGTGTAGGCGATCTCGATGCGGCCGCGGCGCTCATTGCCCACCAGGCGCACGCGCGTGGCGAGCGCCTCGCGGAACGAGTCCTCGAGCGCGGTCAGCTCGGGCGCACGGCGCGCCGCCCGGCGGGGCATCAGGCTGCGCTTCTTCTGCACGCCTTCCTCGGTGGCGCGCACCGACCAGGAATGCGCGAGGATCTCCTCCCGTAGGCGCAGCTGCTCCAGCTCCGAGGTGAGCGAAAGCAGCGCTCGCGCATGTCCCATGGTGAGCCGGCCGGCGCGGAGATCCGCGCGGATGAGATCGGGCAGCTTGAGCAGGCGCAGACAGTTGGAGATCGTGCTCCGATCCTTGCTCACCCGCTCCGCCAGGTCTTCCTGGGTCCAGCCGAACTCGGCGAGGAGCCGCTGATACGCCTCGGCTTCCTCGATGGGATTCAGGTCTTCACGGAGGAGGTTCTCCACGAGCGCCAGCTCGAGGCTCTCGACGTCGGTCACGTCGCGCACCACGGCCGGGATGCGCTCCAGGCCGGCGAGCTTGGCCGCCCGCCAGCGCCGCTCCCCGACGATGAGCTGATACCCGGCCCCGACCTTGCGAACCACCACCGGCTGGATGACGCCGGACTTCCTCAGCGACCCCGCCAGATCTTCTAAAGACTTGATATCAAAGTCTTTTCTTGGCTGTTTTGGGTTCGGGGCGATGTCCTGGACCGGGATCTCTCTGACACCACCGCCCTCGTGCGAGGCGGTATCCGACCCGGCGGACTCCAGCCCGGAAGAGGGGGCGCCCGGGAGCAAGGCCCCGAGCCCGCGACCCAGACCATGACGGCTAGGGCTAGCCATGAGCAAGGACCTCCTTGGTGAGCTCGAGGTAGGCGATGGCCCCCGAGGACTTCAGGTCATAGAGGAAGACCGGGCGGCCATGACTCGGCGCCTCGGTGAGGCGGACGTTCCGGGGAATCACCGTCGCGAAGGTCTGGCCTCCCAGATGCTGGTGCACCTCGGACTTGACCTGGGCAGCGAGGCTGGTGCGTCCGTCGAACATGGTGAAGAGTATCCCTTCGACCGCCAGCGTGGGATTGAGGCGCTCCCGGACCATGTTCACAGTGCGGATCAGCTGGGCCAGCCCCTCCATGGCGTAGTACTCGCACTGGAGCGGGATCAGGACCGAGTCCGCCGCGGTAAGCGCATTCAGGGTCAGAAGCCCCAGCGAGGGCGGGCAATCGATCACGATGAAGTCGTAGTGATCCCGCGCAGGGTCGATGGCCGCCTTGAGCCGTCGTTCGCGCTCCGTGGTCCCCACGAGTTCGATCTCGGCCCCGACCAGATCCATTTCCGAGGGCACGAGCGTCAAAGCCGCAAGCTCGGTCGGCACCGTTGCCTGTTCCAGCGGGAGCCCGTCCAGGAGGACGTTGTAGATGGTGGCCTTCTGGTCGGCCTTGTTGATTCCCAGGCCGGTGGTGGCGTTGCCCTGAGGATCCAGGTCGACCAGGACTGTCCGGCGCTCTGCTAGAGCCAGGCCAGCGGCCAGATTCACCGCGGTGGTGGTCTTGCCCACGCCGCCCTTCTGGTTCACCACCGCTATGACTCTTGCCACGTCCACTCCAATGTTCCACGTGAAACATTTCGAACGGCCGGTCCCGACGTTTCACGTGGAACAGTACAGGAAGCTCCCCCTAGGAATCAAGCTTGTGCCGGACTATCAGGAAGAGCCGCCGTCGCTTGCCGCCCGGGTAGGGGACCTTCACCCATTCGGCATTGAAGCCGTCCGGCAGGGGGGGAAGCTCGGGCGTGGGCGGTGGCCCAGCCAGGATCACGCGACCCGCTCGGCCCACATACTCCAGACACGCGGCCAGGAAGCGCGGTGTAGGAGACACTGCCCGGGACACTACAACATCGAAACCGCCTTTATATTCACTCTGTTGGCTTATGACATCTTCTGCTCTGCCTTCCAGAATGCCCATCGCGTGAAGGCCGAGTTCCCGTTTCAGGGTCGAGAGAAAGGACACGCGCTTGCGGCGAGACTCCACGAGAGTGAGCGCGATTCCCGGGTCCACCAGGTGCAAGGGCACACCGGGTATGCCGGCGCCCGCGCCGATATCCACCAGGCGCACCGGTCGCGCGGGCAGCAGCGAGAGGAAGAACAGGGAATCGATGAAGAGCACGCGGACGATGTCGAGAGGCTTGTCCAGGCCGACGAGATCGTGCGTGCGGTTCCACTGGGTGAGCAGCTCCAGATACCGGGCGAAGCGCGCGCGGGCTTCGGGCGGCGGG
>DASRWT010000117.1:0-18415 GCA_035654455.1 Candidatus Nitrosocosmicus sp.
TGGGAGGCGATATGACCACGAACCAGACCGCCAAAGCCGATCGCTTCAAGGCTCTGCACCAGGGTCCACGCGCATTCCTGATCGCCAACGCCTGGGATGCGGGCTCCGCACGCATCCTGGCCGGACTCGGCTTCCAGGCCCTGGCCACCTCCAGCGGGGCGCAGGCCGGCACGCTGGGGCGCCGCGACGGCAAGGTATCGCGCGACGAGGCGCTCGCCCATTGCCGCGCCATCGTGCTGGCCACCGAGCTCCCGGTGGCCGCCGATCTGGAGAAAGGCTTCGGCGACAAGCCGTCCGACGCCGCCGAGACCATTCGCCGCGCCGCGGAGGTCGGCCTCATCGGCGGCTCCATCGAGGACGCCACCGGCGACAAGGACAAGCCGCTCTACGATCTCGCCACCGCCGCCGAGCGCGTGGCGGCGGCGGTGAAGGCGGCGCGCGCGCTGTCCTTCCCCTTCACCCTCACCGCGCGCTCGGAGAACTTCCTGCGCGGCAATCCGGACCTCACCGACACCATCGCGCGACTCAAGGCCTTCGAGCAGGCGGGCGCCGACGTGCTCTTCGCGCCCGGGCTCCCCGATCTGGCGTCGGTGAAGGCGGTGTGCGCGGCGCTGAAGAAGCCGTTCAACTTCATGGTGGGCATCAAGGGCAAGTCCTTCACGGTGGCCGACCTGACGGCGGCGGGCGTGAAGCGGATCAGCCTGGCCGGCTCCCTCTACCGCGCGGCGATGACGGGACTGCTCGCCGCCGCGCGCGAGGTGAAGGACAAGGGCACTTTCGTCTACGTGGACACGTCGATGCCCACGCCGGAGCTGAACGGGTTCCTTGAGTAGCGGCGGGAGAAACACAACCGGCGCGCGCCCCGATGGAGCGCGCGCCGGCCTGACGTCGCGAAGGGGCTAGACGGTGACGGCGCGGTAGACGGGCGTCCGCCACTCCGGGAAGCGCGAATCGGCCCCCCGCACCACGTTCATGTAGGTATCGAGCAGCCGCTGCGTGAGCGGCCCCACCCCGCCCTGCCCCAGCTTGAAGCGGTCCACCGACAGGATGGGCGTGATCTCGTAACCGCTGCCGCAGAAGAAGGCCTCGTCGGCAACATAGAGCTCGGTCCGCGCGATATGCCGCTCCACCACGTCCATGCCCAGGGCGGGCGCGATGGACTCGAGGAGAGTGGTCCGCGTGATGGACTCGAGGATGTCCGAGGTGAGCGGCGGCGTGATGAGCTGCCCGCGCCGGATCATGAAGAAGGTCGCCCCCGAGCCCTCGGCCACCGTGCCGCCCTGGTTGAGGAAGATGGGCGCGTCGTACCCGTCGGCCTTGGCCTGGAGCGTGGCGAGGCGGCCGTTCTGGTAGTTGGAGCCGGACTTGAGGCGAATGGGGATGGCATTGTCCGAGGTGCGCTGCCACGAGGTGATGCAGCAATTCAGCCCCGAGCCCTCGGTGATGCGCGCGCGGCGGCGCGGATTGATGTAGAGCCCGGTGGGGGAGGTGGCGTCGAGCCCGGCGCCGCCTACATAGGCCACCAGGTGCATGTGCACGTCCTCGCGCAGCTCGTTGCCCTTGAGCGTGTCGCGCACCGCCTCGTAGAGGTCGAGGTCGGCGTACGGGACGGTGAAGCGCATCATCTTCATCGACTCGCGCAGCCGGGCGAAGTGCTCGGCCAGACGGAAGGCGTAAAGCTCGCCGTCCTTCTCGTTCCAGTAGGCGCGGATCCCCTCGAAGACGTTGGTGGCGTAGAACACCGCCGCGCTGTTCACCGGCAGCACCGCTTCCGCCTGCGAGACCAGCTTCCCGTTCATCCAGATCCTGAGCTCTTTCGCGTTGCTCGCCATCGCGCTCGACGTCCCCCTGTGGCGAGGCCCTGACCTCGGCCCCGGCTCCAGCAGAGAGTAGCAAAGTTGGGTGGGGTTCGGGAAGCCCGGCCTGGCTCGTCAGCTCATCGCCGGCGCCGCGGACGGGTCGATGCGGCGCGGGGCTTCTTGCCTCCGGGCCAGCAGATGGGACAGGGGCCACCGCCGCGATACTTGTGACCGCGCGAGCACGTCTTCCACCCGCCGGGATTCGCCGTCGCCATGGCTAGCCTCCGCAGCCGTCCTTGTTCCCGAAATGCTCGGGTTGATTCGACCATCCCTCCCACCCGTCCGGGCTCCTGAGCTTCACCCACCAGCTGAACTCGAGCGGCTTCTCGAGCTCGCCCCAGCATTCCCGCGAGCTCTGGCACCGGATGCCCGGAGAGCCGCCATGGGGGCTGAAGCCGAGATCGACCTCTCGCATCGCGCCATCGCGCCACACCTTGAAGTGCCCTTCGCCCAGATAGGTATAGACCCAGAAGGACTCGCCCACCCCGAACTCCCCGTGCGGCTTCTTGACGACGAAGCGAACGGGACGCGAATGCACCTCGCCGGTGACGGCTTCCACCGGGGCGCCCGCCTTCAACCGCCCCACGACCGGCGCGCCCCGATCGGGCCGCGCATAGGCAACCGTGTCCGCCCGCGTCTGCCACGTCCGGTAAACGCAGCACTCGAACGGGCACGCGCCCCGGTCGATGAAGGTGGCCGGCGGGGCATCGGCGGCACCCGCCACCGCCGCCAGCAACAGCACCGCGAAGGCCGTCACGAAGCGTGAGGTCATGGTCAAGCGGCGGCTCAGCCCCGCGGCGGCGTGTGCTCGAGAGGCAGCTTGGTGTATCGCGCCTTGTCCACCTCGATCACCAGCGCCACGCGCCCCGCGTAGTCCCGCATGGGGAAGGGCTTGCCGATGTACTTGTGCGAGATCGGGTCCATGATCTTGAGCTCGGGATCCGGCCGGCGCTCCACCACCCGGCCGCGGAGCTGGGCCTCCTCGTAGGGATTCTCGAAGTCCACGATGGACAGCGCCACGCGCCGGTCGCGCTGCGTGTTGCGCGCCTTGAGCGAGCCCTCGCTGGTGCAGATGAGGAGGCGGTCCCCCTCGCGGCCCACCCAGACCGGGGTGCTGCTGGGCGAGCCATCCGCCATGAGGGTGGCCAGGTGCGTGAAGTTCGGGCGATCGACGAGCTGCTTGATCTCGGTGGACAGGGGTGTCGGCATGGGGAGCCCTCCTTCAGTTTGGACGTGATCCGGACTCCATGGTTTCACGACCGCGAACAAAGGGGAGGGCGACTTGACCCCGGCCCGGCCCCGGGAGCAGGATCGGACGGGATGAAACGGAGAGACGCGCGCATCCTGACCACCCAGGCCGGAAGCCTACCCCGCCCGGACGACCTCATCGAGCTGAACCGCGCCCGCGCGGCGGGCGAGTCCGGCGACGAGGCCGGCTACCAGGCCCGCCTCGCCTCGGCGGTGGCCGAGGTGGTCCAGCGCCAGAAGACCGCGGGCATCGATGTTCCAGGCGACGGCGAGTTCGGCAAGGCCATGGGGCAGAAGGTCAACTATGGCGCCTGGTGGAGCTACTCGTTCCAGCGCCTGGGCGGGCTCGAGCTCGGCCTGGAACTCTACCGCCTGCCCGCCCAGCGCTCCTCGCCCGGTCGGGTGCGCCTCACGAGCTTCTCCGATCGCCGGGACCGCGCGCTCTTCCCCGCCGCGTACGCGGATCCCGACTCGGGGGTGTCCACGAATCGCGGAGGCCCCGGCATGAAGCTGCCGGTGTGCCGGGGGCCCCTCACCTATACCGGGCAGGCCGCCATCCAGGCCGACATCGCTCACATGAAGGCCGCGCTCGAGGCGGCCGGCGTGGACGAGGGCTTCATGACCTCCATCGCGCCCGGCAGCGCCTCGCGCATCGGCAACGAGCACTACCGGTCGGAGGAGGAGTTCATCTTCGCCTGCGCGGAGGCCATGCGTGAGGAGTACAAGGCCATCCTCGACGCGGGGCTCATCCTCCAGCTCGACGATCCCGCCCTCGCCGAGAACTGGGACATGATCAATCCGGCGCCCTCGGTGGAGGACTACCGCGCGCTCTCCATGATCCGGGTGGAGGCGCTCAATCACGCGCTGCGCGGGCTCCCGAAGGAGCGGGTGCGCTACCACCTCTGCTGGGGAAGCTGGCATGGCCCACACGTCACCGACATCCCCCTGCGTGACATCGTGGACGTCATGCTGGCGGTGGACTGCCAGGGCTATTCCTTCGAGGCGGGTAATGTCCGCCACGAGCACGAGTGGAAGGTGTGGCAGGACGTGAAGCTCCCCGAGGGGAAGGTCATCATCCCGGGCGTGGTGAGCCATGCCACCAATGTGATCGAGCACCCGGAGCTGGTGGCCGACCGCATCGTGCGCTTCGCCCGGCTGGTGGGCCCCGAGCGGGTCATCGCGGGCACGGACTGCGGGCTGGGCGGGCGCGTGCATCCGGAGTTGGCCTGGGCGAAGCTGGAAACGCTGGCCAAGGGCGCGGCCCTGGCCACGACGCAGCTCCAGGGAGGCTAGTCATGAGCGTGGCCACGTCGATCCGCATCCGTCAGGTCGGTCCCTGCTTCGCCGGCGAGGTCGAGGGCCTCGACCTCAGCCGCCCCCTGTCGGCGGAGGAGAACGCCGCCGTCCATGCCGGCATGGACCGGTACGCGGTGCTCGTCTTCCACGACCAGAAGCTCGACAACGACCAGCAGCTCGCCTTCACGCGCGGCCTGGGCGACATCGAGCACGCCATCGGCACCGGCCTCCGTGCGGACAATGACGCGCGCCTGCCCACCACCTTCGCGGACGTGTCGAACTTGGACAAGGACAACCGGGTGTTCAAGCGGGACGACCGGCCGCGGCTCTTCGGGCTGGGCAATCGCCTCTGGCACTCCGACAGCTCCTTCAAGCCGACCCCGGCCAAGTACTCGCTGCTCCACGCCCGCAGCATCCCGTCGCGGGGCGGCAACACCGAGTTCGCCGACATGCGGGCGGCCTATGACGCGCTGGACGCCGAGACCAAGGCGGAGGTCGAGGGCCTCATCTGCGAGCACTCCCAGATCTTCTCGCGGTCCATCCTGGGCTTCACGGACTTCACCGACGAGGAGCGCGCGCGCTTCGCCCCCGTCCGCCAGGTGCTGGTGCGCACGCATCCGGTGACGGGCCGGAAGTCGCTCTATCTCTCCTCGCACGCGGGCGGCATCCTGGGCTGGCCGGTGCCGGAGGCGCGGGCCTTCCTGCGCGACCTGGTCGAGCACGCCACCCAGCGCCAGTTCGTCTACTCGCATGCGTGGCGGGTGAACGACCTCGTCATGTGGGACAACCGCCAGACCATGCACCGCGCGCGCCCCTTCCCCGCGCACGAGCCGCGGGACATGCGGCGCACCACGCTCATGGGCGACGGGCCCACCACGCCACAGGTCTGAGGGACCCGCGCCATGGACGTGCGGCAGCTGGGCTCCCGGATCGGCGCCGAGGTCCGGGGCATCGACGTCACGGAGCTGGACGACGCGGGCTTCGCCGCCGTCTATCGCGCCTGGCTCGACGCCAATGTCCTCGTGATCCCGGACCAGCAGCTCGACATGGACGAGTTCCTGCGCTATAGCCGCCGCTTCGGGCTCGTGCATCCGCACCCGTCCAAGAGCACGCGGCATCCGGACGTGCCCGAGATCACGCTCCTCGGCGTGGACAAGTTCGGCGCCGACGGCGCGCTGAACATGGCCATCTATCGCCGCGGCGCCGAGGGCTGGCACACCGACGGCGCTTACGACGACGAGCCCTTCAAGGCCACCCAGCTCTACGCGCTCGCCATCCCCAGCACGGGCGGCGACACCTTCTTCGCGAGCATGTACGCCGCCCACGACGCCCTCCCGGAGGCCCTGCGTCGCCGGGTCGAGGGCCGGCGGGGCGCCTTCACCTATGGCGGCCGGCGGCAGGGCACCGCCCTCCTGAATCCCGAGGACCGCGACCGGCCGCCCGCTTTTCATCCCATCATCCGCACGCATCCGGAGACGGGCCGGCGGGCGCTCTACTTCGATCCCGGCAAGATCCTCTACATCGAGGGCCTGCCCGCGGCGGAGAGCGATGCGGTGATCCAGGAGCTGACCGAGCGCATGATCCAGCCCGACGCGCAGTACCGGCACCGCTGGCGGGTGGGCGACATCGTGATCTGGGACAATCGCTGCTCCTATCACAAGGCCGCGGGCGACTATCCCCCCGAGGAAGACCGCATCCACTGGCGCGTGTCCATCAAGGAGCGGCCGGCGGCGCGCTAGCGATCCACCGCATCAGGCGGAGCGCCTTCCGGGCTTGACGGTGGCGCGCTCGGCGGGCACGATCGTCGTCATGGCGTCCCCGCCGCGCAAGCACTTCTCGATGATCCGCAACTTTCACCTGGCGGATCTCTTCACCATCGCCAATGGATTCTGCGGCGTCGGCGCCCTCTTCGAGGCCATGAAATACCTCACCACGGGAGACCGCCGCCGGCTCTACATGGCCGCCCTCCTGATCCCGCTGGCCTTCGTCTTCGACGTCCTCGACGGCCGCTTCGCGCGCTGGCGGCACACGACCTCACCGATGGGGCGCGAGCTGGATTCGCTCGCGGACGTGATCTCCTTCGGCGTGGCCCCCGCCGGCATCGCCTTCGCGGCGGGCCTCACCAGCCGGATCGATCAGCTCGTTCTCATGTACTTCGTGGGCTGTGGGCTGAGCCGTCTCGCCCGCTTCAACGTCACCGCCGAGGCGCTCGCCACCGAGACGGGAAAGGTCCGCTATTTCGAGGGCACGCCCATCCCGACCAGCATCGTGCCGCTCGGGCTCCTCATGCTCGCGTTCCATCAGGCGGCGCTCTACCCGGTCCGGGTGCTGGGCGCGGAGCTGCACCTCCCCGTCCTGCTCTTCCTTCTCTCCGGCAGCCTGATGATCAGCAAGACGCTGAAGGTCCCCAAGCTCTAGGGGAAGAGCTGCGGCAGGGCGTCACACGAGCGCGCGGAGCTCCTTGAGGTGAGGCGCATCGTGGCGCGCCGCCACCAGCACCAGGTCGTCGAAGCCGAGCGTCTTGACGTGCCGGATCCGCTCGACCACCACCGAGCGCGGCCCCACGAGATCGAAGGGATCGTCCGGTCCGTCGGGGCTCGGCTTCTCCGCCTCCAGGCGCACGTTCACGTTGGTGAGGACCGCACGCTTGCCGCCGAATCCGCGAAAGCGCGCGATGCCCTCCGCGATCAGCCGCCACGACGAGCGCGCGCCGGACCCGATCCAGCCGTCGAACTCCTTCGCCGCCCGCTCGATCCAGCGGGAGCCCGCCCACGAGCCGATGAGGATGGGGGGGCCGCCGGCGGCGACGGGCCAGGGCGCGCCCAGCTCCGCCTCGCCCACCCGGGCGCCCGTCCAGAGCTTGCGCATGATTCCGAGCGACGCGTCGAGCTGCCGGAAGCGGGCCTCGAAGTCCACCCCCACCGCCGCGAAGTCGGCCGCGGTGGAGCCGGCGCCCACGCCGAGCCGGAGCCGTCCGCCACAGACCAGATGCGTGGTGAGCACCCGGTGGGCCAGCTCCATCGGTCGCCGGAGCGGGACCTGGAGCACGCCGGTGCCGAGCTCGATGGTCCGCGTCACCGTGCCGGCCACGGCGAGCGCGGTGAGCGGATCGGGGAGGAGCCGGCCGCGGCCGAGCGAGTCGAAGACCCAGGCGCTGTCGAATCCGGCCGCCTCCACCCGGCGCGCGGCATCCGCCAGGCTCGCCGCCCCCAGCGGCTCGCCGCCGTTCTCCAGCAATGGCAGGGCGATACCCAGACGCATGCCGCGCGGGCTACGCCGAGGCCCGGCGATGCAGGGCGCCCGCCGGCGGCGGAGCCTGCGTCGCGGTGGCGCTGGTCTCGAAGGTATAGAGGAAGTTCGTGAAGCCCACGTCGTAGTCGGAGATGCCGTTCTGCCCCGTCACCCGCATGCGCGCGTCGTACACGCGGCGCATCCCCGCGTCCACCCGGGCCGCGATCCCGCCCGGCGCCGGCCGCAGGGCGCCGATCGCCTCGCGGATCTCGGGGCGCAGCGCCGCCGCGGCCACCCGCCGCTCGAACTCCGCCTCGTCTCCGCCGGAGAGCACGCGCAGGTTGCGCTGGAGCCGCTCGAAGAGCGCGGACTGCACGAAGGTCGGCTCGCCGGACGCGGCGAGGGCCTGATAGGCCAGCACCTGCGCGTCCAGCTCGTTCCAGTAGCCCTTCCGGTGACTGAACTCGTGGGCGATGATGTGCGGCTCGAGCAGCCCGATGTCCCTGAAGATCGCCACGTCGCCGGAGAGGATGTCGCAGGCGCCGAGCACGCCCGGCAGCGCGAGCCCGACGAGGGCGAAGCTGCGCACCTCCGCGCTGGTGCGCACCCGCTGCCCGGTGATCCCGGCGATGTACTCCGTCAGGTGCCGCTCGATGGCGATCGCCGCCTCCCGCCGCGGGATGCGCTCGAGGACGAGCTCGTCGTTGAGGCGAGCGGCGAGCACGGCCACCTCCCACTCGCGCGTCTCGCGCGGCATGGGCACGAGATGGCGCAGGTCGGCGCCGAACGCCCGGAGGAAGGGGATGCGGCGGATCTTGCGCCGGTCGCGCCAGTCGCGCGCGACGCTGCCCAGGTAGGCGCCGAGCGTCACCGCCTGCACGACGCGCCCGATCGGAGAGGCGCGGAAGAGGAAGCGCGCCACCAGCGGCGCCGCCACCAGGAGGTCCATGGGCGCCACCGGCCAGTAGGTGGCGCGATTCGCGATGCGGACCTCGTCCGCGGGAGCGTCCCCCGGAGCCGCGCGCTTCGCCATCGGGCTCAGGCCCCCCCGCGCGGCCGGGGAATGACGGCGTCCACGCCGGCATCCCGGCAGAGCCCGTTGAAGCGGGCGACGTCCTCCGCGAGGAGGCGGTCCAGCTTGGCCAGCTCCGCGTCGGCGCGGCGCGCGAGGTCGTCGGTGAGATCGCGGAGCGCCTGGGTGGGCGCGGTGTCGGAGTACTCGATCAGCGGCACCACGGTGCCGATCCGCGTGTTGAGCCTCGCGGGGAACATGCGCGGGTCTTCCGAGCGCACCTGGATCAGCGCCTCCTCGACCGCGGTCAGGGTGCGCGACAGCGTGGCCGCCGCCCCCTTGATGGCCGGCGCCTCCACGCGTCCCGCCCACCCGTCCGCCTGGGCGCGCACGTCGCGAATCCGCAGCACCGCGTCGTGCACGCGCGCGAGGAGATCATGGGCCTTCTTCGCCCACGTGTACTGCTCGCGGAGATCGGAGTCCGAGGCGGACACCCGCGGATCCTTCACGAGCTCGAAGCGCTGCATGATGGTGCGCCCGTTCACGGCGAGCCGGACCTGATAGGTCCCGGGGGGGACGCGCGGCCCCGCCAGCATGTCCATGGCGCCGCCCCGGCCCTTGTTGTCGGGAAGCTTGGTCGCGTCGGGCCCGCGCAGGTTCCAGACGAATCGGTTGGCGCCCGGCGTCTTGGTCGGATGCGGCTCGTCGCCCCCCGCGGGGACGGGGGGGTCCGGCGCCGGCTGAGGCTCCTCGCCCCCGCCGCCGCCGACCGCCGACGGGCTCTCGGGGACGGTCTTTTCCTTGCGGCTGGTGAACGAGCGCAGCTCGTGCCCGTCGCCGTCGAGGAAGGTGAGCACCACCTCGCCCGCGGGCGCCTCGCGCAGCCAGTAGTGCACGATCACCCCGCTGGGCGGGTTCTCACCCGCGTCGAGATGCCGCTGCTCCTTCTCTCCCGAGGGCGCCTCCACCTGGCGATACGCGTACCCGAGGGAGCCGGCCATGTTGTAGGCGATCTCGCGGTTGGGCCCCGGCTTCATCCCGTGCCCCTTGTAGGCGCGCCACCGCACGGTGCGGCGGGGGACGAAGAGCTGCGCGTCGGCGGTGGTGATCGCGTCCCCGAGCTGGTGCAGGGGCGAGAGGTCGTCGAGGATCCAGAAGGAGCGCCCGTGGGTGGCCACCACGAGGTCGCCGTTCTTGACGATGAGATCGTGGACGGGCGCCACCGGCAGATTGCCGCGGAGGCGAGTCCAGCTTCCGCCGTCGTCGAGCGACACCCATACCCCGGACTCCGTGCCGCAGTAGAGGAGCCCGCGCCGCGAGGGGTCCTCGCGGATCACGCGCGTGAACTCGGTGGACGGCAGGCCGCCGCCGATCCGGGTCCAGGTGGCTCCGTAGTCGGCGGTCTTGAACAGATAGGGGCGCGTGTCGTCGTGCTTGTAGCGCGTGGCGGCCAGATAGCAGGTGCCCGCGTCGTGCGGGGAGGGCTCCAGCACGCTGATCAGCGCCCACTCGGGCAGCTCCGGCGGCGTCACCCGCTGCCAGGTGCGCGCGCGATCGCGCGAGAGGAGCACCAGCCCGTCGTCGGTGCCCGCCCAGAGCACGTCGCGCTCGTGCGGCGACTCCACCAGCGCGAAGATGGTGCCGTACACCTCGGCGCCGGTATTGTCGTTGGTGATGGGCCCGCCCGACGGCCCCATCTTGGTCACGTCGTTGCGCGTGAGGTCCTCGCTGAGGATTTCCCAGCGCTGCCCGTCGTCCACGGAGCGGAAGATGCGGTTGCCCGCGATCCACAGCTCGCGCGGCTCCCAGCGCGAGTAGAAGACGGGGAAGGTCCACTGGAAGCGATAGCGGTGCTCGGAGGGCGGCGTGCCCATGCCGTAGCCCTCGGGCCACACGCTGATCAGGCGCTCCTGCCCGGTGCGGTGATCGTAGTGGATGAGCCGGCCCATGCCGGGCCCGCTGCCCACCGCGCCGCCCACCACGATGCTGGGGTCGCCCGGCTTCACCGCGATGTAGCCGCTCTCGCCGCCGCCGGGCTGCACCCAGTCGATGGCGGTGATGGCGCCGCGATGCGACTGGCTGGGGAGGCTGATCGCCCAGTTGTCCTGCTGCGAGCCGTAGATCCGGTACGGCTGCTGATCGTCCGCGCACACGTGATAGAACTGCGCGGTGGGCTGGTTGTAGATGGTCGACCAGGTGTGTCCGCCGTTGAAGGACACGCAGGCGCCCCCGTCATTGCCCTCGATCATCCGGGAAGAGTCGGCGGGATCGATCCACAGATCGTGGTTGTCGCCGTGCGGCGTCGCCCACTCCACGAAGGTCTTGCCGCCGTCGATGGACTTCCACAGCGAGTAGTCCATGATCCACACGGTGTCCGCGTCGGTGGGATCGGCCACCACGTGCATGTAATACCAGGGGCGGCCGCGCAGGCCCGCCTCCTCGCTGCACCGCTGCCAGGTGGCGCCCGCGTCGTCGGACCGGAAGAGAGCGCCGTCCTCCGCCTCCACCACCGCGTACACGCGCCGGCCGTCGGCGGGCGAGACCGCCACCCCGATGCGCCCCAGCACGCCGCGCGGCAGCCCCGGGTTCCGGCTGATGTCGGTCCAGGTGTCGCCGCCGTCGGTGGAGCGCCAGAGGCCCGACTCGGGACCGCCGCTCGCCAGGCGGTTGGGAAAGCGCTGCGCCTGCCACACCACCGCGAAGAGCGTGCGCGGATCGCTCGGATCCATCGAGAGATCCACCGCGCCGGCGCGCTCGCTCTTGAAGAGCACGTGCTGCCAGGTGACGCCGCCGTCTCGGGTGCGGAACACGCCGCGCTCGCGGCTCGGCCCCCAGGCGTGCCCGAGCGCCGCCACGTACGCGGTGTCGGGGTCGCGCGGGTCCACCCGCACGCGGCCGATATGGCGGGTGTCCTTCAGGCCGATATTTCGCCACGTGCGGCCGCCGTCGTCGGAGCGGTAGACGCCGTCGCCGTGGGAGACGTTGCCGCGGATGCACGCCTCACCGGTGCCCGCGTAGACGATGCTGGGCGCCGACGGCGCCACCGCGATGGCGCCCACCGCCGCCGTCTCGAAGAACCCGTCGGACACGTTCTCCCAGTAGGTGCCGCCGTCGGTGGTCTTCCACACGCCGCCCGCGCAGGCGCCGAAGTAGAAGGTCGAGGGCTCGGTGGGGTGGCCGGCCACCGCCACCACGCGCCCGCCGCGGTGCGGGCCGACGCACCGCCAGCGCAGCGAGCTGAGCGATCGGGGATCGAGGGTCACGGGAAGCGGGGCCGGGCGCTACCTGGCACGCGAGCCGACGACCAGGGACTGGGCCCAGCTGAGAGCGTACCAGGTGACCAGGAAGGCCGCGCACTCGAGCGTGAAGCTGTGGAACTTGTAGAACACCTCCGCGATGACGAAGGACGCCACGAACGCGGGCGCCTCCTGGGCCAGCACGGTGGGGATGCCCGCCTGCTTCACGTACGAGTACATGGGTTGCCTCCTTGGTGTCGAGTAGCGGTAGCATGAGGGCCCGCCGCTCCGCATGTCAAGGGCGCGGCCTCAGCTCGCCTTGTACTGGTCCTGCAGCACGCGCTTGAGCGTCTTGCCCGCCACATTTCGGGGAAACGCGTCGACGATCATGACGTCGGACACCCGCTGGAACTTGGCGCTCACGCGCGCGTTGATCCATTCCGCCAGCTCGGCGGCGCCGATGGGGCGGCCCGCGTGCAGCACCACCGCCGCCACCGGCGTCTCTCCCCAGCGCGGATGCGCGACGCCGAACACCGCCACCTCGAGCACCGCCTCGTGCTGGATGGCCACTTCCTCGATGTCGCGGGGATAGACGTTCACCCCGCCCGAGATGATCATGTCCTTCTTCCGGTCCACGAGATAGAGATAACCCTCCTCGTCCACGTAGCCGAGATCCCCCGAGTGGAGCCAGCCGTCCACGATGGCCTTGGCGGTCAGATCGGGGCGCTTGTAGTACCCCTCCATCATGAGCGGGCCGCGCCCGCAGATCTCGCCAATCTCACCCGCGGGCACCTCGCGTCCCGCCTCGTCCAGGATGCGCATCTCGTAGAAGCCGATGGGCGCGCCCACCGAGCCGGCCTTGCGCACGGCATCGGCGCGGTCCAGCACGGTCATGAAGCCCTCGGTGAGCCCGTAGAGCTCGTAGAAACGGCCCGGGAGGGCGGCGTTCAGCCGGTGCTTGTGCTCGAGGTGTAGCGGCGCCCCCAGCGACAGGAGCATCTCGATGGACGCGAGCCGCGCCGGATCGAACCGGGGATGATTCAGGAGCGCGATGATCTGGGACGGGACCAGGACCATGTGGGTGACCCGGGACCGCTCGATCTCGTCGAGCATGCGGCCGGCGTCGAAGGCCGGATGCAGGATATACGTCCCCCCGAGGAACATCCAGGGCATGAAGTCCAGGAACGCGCCGTTGAAGACCATGGAGCCCGCGTGGAGGAAGATGCTCTCCGGCGACATGCGGAACGACGACGCGAACAGCGTGCAGTAGCCGGCGCGGACCGCGTGCGTGTGCACGATGCCCTTGGGCTCGCCGGTGGTGCCGCTGGAATAGATGATGATGTAGGGATCGGCGCCCCTGAGTCCGGCGTCCGGGGGCTCCGCCTCCGACGCGTCGCCGACCAGCTCGGCATAGCCGCGGTACCCCGGCCGGGGCCCCTCGACGAGCACCCACCGATCGGCCCGGACGCCCGGCACCTGGGCCCGCGCGCGATCGAGCGTGTCCGTGAAGGCCGCCGTGGAGATGACCAGCTTCGAGTCCGAGTTGGACAGCAAGGTCACCAGGCCCGCCTCCTGGAGCAGCGGGCTCAGCGGCACCGCCACCAGTCCGTTCTTGGCGACCGCGCAGTAGACCTCGAGCTGCTCCAGGCAATTGGGCAGCACGGTGGCGACCTTGTCGCCCTTGGTGAGACCGGCCGCGAGCAGCGCATTGGCCAGCCGGTTCACCCGGCGGTTCAGCGCCTCGTAGGTGAGCCGGTGGCGCTCGAAGACCAGGGCGAGGTGCTGCGGACGGTACCGCGCGTGCCGGGCAAGGAGGGCGCCGAGATGCATGGATCCCGATTTGACCACAAAGATTGATATCTCCGGTAGCGCTCGACACGACCTGACTTCCTGCCCGATATCCCCTATGATCCAGCGGTGACCACTCGCCGGCTCACCGTCGCGGGCGCGCAGGTTCCCAGCTTCCTCTACGGCACCGCCTGGAAGGAGCTGGAGACGGAGCGGCTGACGCGCCTGGCGATCGAGGCCGGATTCCGCGGCATCGATACCGCCAACCAGCGGCGCCACTACCACGAGGCGGGGGTGGGCGCGGCCATCCGGGCCGCCATCGCCGACGGGCTCGTGACGCGCGACGAGCTCTTCGTCCAGACCAAGTTCACCTCCGTGGGGGGCCAGGACCAGCGCCTGCCCTATGATCCCCGCGCGGACGTCGCCACCCAGGTGCGCCAGTCCTTCGCCAGCTCGCTGGAGCACCTGGGGGTGGAGCGCATCGACTCCTACGTGCTGCACGGGCCCTCGAGCGGCATCGGGCTCAACGCGTCCGACCTCGCGGTGTGGGCGGCCATGGAAGCGCTCCACGCGGCGGGCCAGACGCGCTTCATCGGCGTGAGCAATGTGGACCTCGACCAGCTCGCGCTCCTCTGCGAGCGCGCGAAGACGCCGCCGGCCTTCGTCCAGAACCGCTGCTTCGCGCGGAACGGCTGGGACGCCGAGATCCGCGCCTTCTGCCGCGAGCGCAACATCGTCTACCAGGGCTTCTCGCTGCTCACCGCGAACATCGCGCACCTGCGCACGCCCGCCTTCGCGCGCATCGTCAGCCGCGTGGGGCGGACGCCGGCGCAGGTGGTCTTCCGCTTCGCGCTCCAGGTGGGCATGCAGCCGCTCACGGGGACGACGGATCCCGCGCACATGCGCGAGGACCTGGGCATGTACGACTTCGAGCTGTCGGCCGAGGACGTGCGCCTCCTGGAGGGCATCGCCGGCGCGTGAGCGGCGGCGCGCTCAGGGGAGCTTCCCCAGCGCCTCCTCGGGAATCCGCGACAGGTCTCGGAGCAGGAGGCCGGCCCACCGGAAGATGTTGTGCTCGCGCACCGTCTGCCGCATGCGGACCATCCGGAGGCGCTGCTCCTCGGCCGACATCGTGACCGCGGTGCGGATGCTCTCCGCCAGCTCGTCGAGATCGTAGGGGTTCACCAGCAGGGCGTCGGTGAGCTCCCGGGCGGCGCCGGTGAAGCGGCTCAGCACGAGGACACCCCCCTCGTCCTCGCGGGAGGCCACGAACTCTTTCGCCACCAGATTCATGCCGTCGTGAAGGGACGTCACCATGCAGAAGTCGGCGTGCCGGTACAGGGGGACGATCTCCTGGTGGTCGTGGTGCCGGTCCAGATAGAGGATGGGCCGCCAGCTCCGCGTTCCGAGGCGGGCATTGATCTCGGTCACGGTGTCCAGGACCTCGCGCTGAAACTCCTGGTAGCGCTTGATGAGGCTCCGGCTGGGCGACGCCACCTGGACGAAGGTCATGCGCTCGCGGTACTCGGGGTTGCGATCGAAGAAGCGCTCCAGCGCCCGGAAGCGCTCGACGAGCCCCTTCGTGTAGTCCACGCGCTCCACGCCCACCCCCAGGAACTCGACCGACGACAGGCCGAGCCCGGCGAGGACCTCGGCGCGGGTGCTGCCGGAAACGTCGTGGGGCTCGGGCGCCACGCTGATGGGAAACGGCTTCACCTGGGTCACCCGCTGCCCCCGCGTGACCGTGAAGTGCTCCCAGTCCACCCGGCACTCGATGGCCCGCTCCACCGTCTCGAGGAAGTTGTTGCAGTGGTACTGGGTGTGGAAGCCGATGAGATCGGCGCCCAGCATGCCCTGCAGGATCTCGGACTGCCACGGGCAGATGCCGAAGGCCTCGAAGTTCGGCCACGGGATGTGCCAGAAGATCGCCACCCGGGCGTCCGGCCGGGCCTCCTTCACGTACAGCGGCAGCAAGGCGAAGTGATAGTCCTGGATCAGGACCAGGGGCGCCTCCACGCCGTCCATCTCGTCGATGAGGGCGAGGGCGAACTTCCGGTTCACCGCCTTGTATTGCTCCCAGTCCTCGGGGCGGAACAGCGGGCGAGTGTGGACGATGTGACACAGCGGCCAGAGGCCTTCATTCGAGAAGCTGTAGTAGTAGCCGTACTCCTCCTCGGTGGTGAGCCACACGCGGCGCAGCGTGTAACGGGGATCGTCCACGGGCACGCCGAGGCGTCCCCGCTCGTCCGCGGTCTCACGATCGGCGCTGCCGCTCCCATGGGCCACCCACACGCCCCCGCACGCGCGGAGCACCGGCTCCATCGCCGTCACCAGCCCGCTGGCGGGAGTCTGGAGGACGATCTTGCCGTCCTTGGTCACGTGGGACACGGGCTCCCGGTTCGAGACCACGAAGATGGGCCCGCCGACCTGGAGGTTCACGAACTGCTTCAGGCGCTCCTCGGTCCAGATCGTCTCCCCGCGCAGGCGGAGCGCGGCCTCCTGCTCGGCCGCCTCCTCCGCCCGGTGAAGCCGCCGGGCGAGGCCGGACACCTCGAAGGCCAGCGGCCCGAACAGGTTCGCGTCCACGGCGTCGGGCGGCGGCCCGGGGCGGCCGGTCTTGAGCGATCGGGTCCACTCCGCCATGCGAGCCATGGGCCGCGCCACCGAGATCTGCACCAGGAGGACGGTGATGCCCGAGAGGAGCAGGGCGAGGACGAGGAAGCGGATGGCGTTCTGCTTCCAGAGCGCCCGCTCCGCATCGGCGAGGTGGGTGGCGTCGAGGAAGACGGCCAGCGCCCCCGCCGGCCGCTCGTTCCGCGAGAGCGGCGTCGCATAGACGTAGACCCGGCGCGCGTCCAGCTGATGGAAGCCCTTCCGGGCCGACTCGGTGGACAGCGCCTCGGTGATCTCCGGGACGGAGGGAATCTGGGAGCTGGCCGATTCCGGCATCACCGCGATCGGGCTCGCCAGCGTGTCGTAGACCACGAGCACCTGATTGGGGCGCCCGAAGCGCTTGAGGATTCGCTCGATGGGGGCGTTGGAGCGGCCGCCCATGACCGGCCCCACGGCCTCTTTCAGTCCTTCGGCGAGGAGGGAGGCGCGCCGCTCGAGGTCCTTGACGAGGCGGGTGCGCTCGTCGCGTATCTGGAGGTAGGCGAACACCCCGACGACCACGAGGACCGCCAGACAGAGGGAGGTGACCAGCCGGTAGGTGATCCTCATGCCCGGAGCCCTCTGCGGATCCCTGGGAATTCTGGATACCTATACGTGTAGAAAATCAAGCCTCGGTTCACGACTGAATTTAGCGCGAGAGACGCCCGGCGACAACCCCGTCAGTCAAGTTCGTAGGCGAGCGCGCGCTAGTAGGCCTGAACGGCCCGATACTCCCCGAAGACATCGCGCAGCACCGCGCCGATCTCGCCGATGGTGGCGTAGGTCTTGACCGCCGTCACCAGCACCGGCACGAGGTTGGTCTCGCCCAGGGCCGCGGCGCGCAGCGCCTCCAGCGCGCGGGCCACCGCCGCGGCATCGCGCTCGGCACGGAGCGCGGCCAGCGCCGTCCGGCGCTCCGTGGCGACCTCCTCCGCATGCTGGTGGATGGCGACGTGGGAGGGAGCATCCTCCACATAGCGATTGACGCCGACCACCACCCGCTCGCCCGACTCGATCTCGCGCTGGTGCTGCCAGGACGCGTCCGCGATCTGCTGCTGCGCCCAGCCGGACTCGATCGCCTTCACCATCCCGCCTCGCCCCTCGATCTCGGCGATGAGCGCGCGGGCGCCTTCCTCGATCTCGGTGGTGAGCGCCTCCACGTAGTAGGACCCGGCCAGCGGATCCACCACCTCGGCCAGCCCGGACTCGTGCGCCAGCACCTGCTGGGTCCGGAGCGCGAGCTGTACCGACGCCTCGGTGGGGAGCGCGAGCGCCTCGTCATAGGCCGCGGTGTGGAGCGACTGCGCGCCGCCGAGGATGGAGGCCAGCGCGTTGAGCGTGACGCGGATGATGTTGTTGGTGGGCTGCTGCGCGGTGAGCTGGCTCGCGCCCGAGCCGGCGCCGGTCCGGAACGCCCAGCTCGCCGGCTTCACGGCGCCGAAGCGCTCGCGCATGAGACGCGCCCACAGCCGTCGCATGGCGCGAAACTTCGCGGCTTCCCGGAGGACGTCGGTGCCGGCGGTGAAGTTGAACGCGAAGCGGGGCGCGAACCGATCCACCGGCACGCCCCGATCGATGGCCGCCTGCACGTAGGTGATGGCGTCGGCCAGCGCGAAGCCCACCTCCTGCACCAGCGTCGAGCCGGCCTCCCGCATGTGGTAGCCGCAGACATTGATGAAGTTCCAGCGCGGGAGCCGGTCGGCGCAGAACTCGATGATGTCGGTGACGAGCCGCAAGGACGGCACGGGAGGGAAGATGTAGGTGCCGCGCGCGATGAACTCCTTGAGGATGTCGTTCTGCGTGCTGCCGGCCAGCCGGTCGAGCGGCAGGCCCTGCTTCTCGGCCAGGGCCACGTACATGGCCAGGATCACCGCCGCGGGGGCATTGATGGCGTTCGCGGGGCTGGCCTGCTCGAGGGGGATGCCGTCGAAGAGCACCTCCATGTCCCGGAGGGAGCTGATGGGGACCCCCACCTTGCCCACCTCGCCCCGGGCGCGCGGGTGATCCGAGTCGAGCGCGTGCTGGGTGGGGAGGTCGAACGCGATATTGATGCCCGACATGCCGCGCTCGAGCATGTAGCGGAACCGGCGGTT
>DASRWT010000118.1:0-16253 GCA_035654455.1 Candidatus Nitrosocosmicus sp.
GCCTTCGCCCAGGGCACCAAGCTCCACTGGGTGCGCTGGGTGGACTTCATTCCCGAGTCCGATGTCGAGCTCAAGCGCCAGATGCCCGAGGCCTCCAAGGCCCTCGGCGCCGAGGTCACCCTCGAGACCATCAACGCCAACGACCTCCAGCCCCGCATCACCGCCGCCGTCCAGTCCGGCTCCGGCGCCGACATCTTCAACTTCCAGTACAACTGGCCGCACCTCTACCAGAACGCCGTCGTCGACGTCTCCGACGTCGCCGGCGCCCTCGCCAAGGCCGAGGGCGGCTTCTACGACGTCTGGGCCCCCTCCTGCCAGGTCAACGGCAAGTGGCTCTCCGTCCCCCACTCCATCGTCGGCAATGCCGTCGCCTACCGGAAGTCCTGGCTCAAGGACGCCGGCGCCACCCAGTATCCCAAGACCTGGGACGAGGCCCGCAAGCTCTTCGCCGCCCTGAAGAAGAAGGGCAAGCCCTATGGCCAGACCCTCGGCCACACCTTCGGCGACGCGCCGGTGTTCACCTACACCATGACCTGGGCCTTCGGCGGCGCCGAGACCGATCCCTCGGGCAAGAAGGTCGTTCTCAACTCCAAGGGCACCCTCGAGGCGGTGAAGTTCATGCAGGCGTTCTGGAAGGAATGCTGCGACGAGGGCGGGCTGGCCTGGGACGACACCAACAACAACCGCGCCTTCCATGCGGGCGAGCTGTCCGCCACGCTGAACGGCGCCTCCATCTACATCGTGGCCAAGCGGCAGAAGGACAAGATCAAGGACGACAAGGGCGAGCCCATGTGGACGGACATCGACCACGCGCCGCTCCCCGCCGGGCCCGCCGGGTCCTACCTGCTCTTCCTCAACCAGTCGCACGCGGTCATGAAGTACGGCAAGAACCAGAAGCTCGCCAAGGACCTCCTCCTCTGGCTCCACAAGCCCGAGAACTTCGGCAAGTGGTTCACCACGCAGGAAGGCTACTCGGTCGGCTCCACCAAGAAGTGGGAGAACGACCCCATGTGGGGCAAGCTCGACGAGCCCCTCAAGATGTTCCGGACCGCGGCGCGGAACACGCGCCTCTTCGGCTTTGCCGGGCCCTCCACCGCCAAGGCCACCGAGGGCTTCACCAAGTACGTCATCACCGACATGTACGCCAAGGCGGTCCAGGGCATGAAGGCCGAGGATGCGGTGAAGTGGGCGGAAGGCGAGCTCAAGAAGATCTACGAGTCCTAGGCGCGACGCCTCGGCCCGACGAAGCAACGGCGGCGGCCGGTCAGGATATCGACCGGCCGCCGTCGACCATCAGGGTGGCCCCGGTCACGAACGACGACTCATCGCCGGCGAGGAAGAGAATGGGGTAGGCGACCTCGCGCGGCTCCGCCCAGCGGCCGAGGAGATTGGCGTCGGCGCGCTGCGCGCGCAGCTGGGCCTCCGACACCCCCTGGCTGGCGGCCCGGCGGACATGGTAGGGCGTGATGGTCCCGCCCGGACACACGGCGTTCACCCGCACGCCGTGCGTGGCCTCCTCCACCGCCAGGGCCCGCGTATATCCCAGGACCGCCGCCTTGGTGGTGTCGTACTGCCCCATGCCCGCCCGTCCCATCACGCCGTATACGGATGAGATGTTCACGATGGTCCCGCGCCCCGAAGCGCGGAGCGCAGGCAGCCCCGCCCGGCAGCAATAGGCGGTGGCCAGCACATTGACGCCGATGATGCGCTCCCACTCGGCGGGGGCCGCGTCGGCGAGCGGGGCGTAGACGCGCACGCCCGCCACGTTGACCAGGGTGTGGAGCGCGCCCAGCCGGGTCACCACGGCCTTCACCGCGCGATCGGCGTCCGCCTCCCGGGCGAGGTCGGCGGCCAGCGCGATCACGGAGGCGCCCGGGACATCGCGGGCGATGGCGGCCGCGGCAGCCTCCACCGTCGCCTTGTCGGTGTCGACCAGGGCGACCGCGGCGCCCTCCTCGGCGAAGAGGCGCCCGGTCGCTTCCCCGATGCCTCCGCCCCCGCCCGTGACGAGGGCGACGCGCCCGGTCATGCGTCCCGGCACGGGCGATCTCAGGCGACGGTGAGCGGACGGTCCGGCTTCACCACGATGCGATCGCGCGCGCCCTCCACCCAGCTGGCGCCGGGCGGCAGCACCGCGGACGCGGAGCGAACCAGATAGGACGCGGGATTCATCCCCGGCGGGCGCGCGCCGCGCTCACGCAACGCCCGCGCCGCCGCGAGAAGAATCCGGCGCACCTGGATGATGGCGGTGTCGCTGGTGCCGAGCCGCTCCTGCGAGCGGTCCACGATGAACCCCTGGCTTTCCTGGATGGCCTGATCCTGGACTCCGAAGCCCGGGATCCCGCAGTACATCCGGGTCCGGTGCACTTCCCAGTCCATGTGGTAGTCGTTATCCTTGTTGGCCGCGGTCCGGATATCGCCATACGGCTCGGGTGTGGGCGGCGCGAACTCGCAGACATGGGCGCCCTTGCCGGCCGCGTGGACGGCGATCTCCTCCTCGGTGAGCGGGCGCTCGGTATGCCAGGTCACCATCCAGTTCACGACGTGGGTATCGTCCATCGGCACCCAGATATGCGACTGCACGATGTGGTCGTCCGTATCCGCGGGCGGCATGGTGTAGAAGGGCAGCAGGTACTGCGAGATGCGCCAGTACGCCTGCCCGTCGGGCTGGCGGCGCTCGGCGCCGATGAGCACGCCGTAGTCGGTGTCCATCACCTCGAAGCGCGGCGCCTTGTCGCCCGTCTCCACCGCCGCGCCCACCCCGAAGCTCGCGCGGTCCATGTCCTGGGTGACCTCGCTGTCGTTGTGACGGATGGGAGCATGGAGGAAGGAGATGTGGCTGGAGTCGATTCCGCCCTCGAGGGCCTGGAACCAGTTGCACTCCTGGACGCGCTTGGAGACGAAGAGATGACTCGGCGGCAGCAGCGTCCACTCGAGCTCGGGCAAGGGCGGCGCCGGGGTCTCCGGACCCATGTAGGCCCAGACCACGCCGCCCGCCTCCGCGCACGGATAGGCCGCGGTGCGCACCTTGGCCGCGAAGCCCGAGTCCGCCGGCTCGCTCGGCATCTCCGCGCACTGCCCGTCCAGCCCGAACTTCCAGCCATGGTACGGGCAGCGCATCCCGCCGTCCTCGTTCCGCCCGAAGTAGAGCGAGGCGCCGCGGTGCGGACAGAACTCGGCGATCACGCCGGGCCGGCCGGCAGGGGTGCGATGCGCGATCAGCCGCTCACCGAGCAGCGCGACCCGCTTGACCCGGCCGCCGGGCGGCAGCTCCGCCGACTGCACGACGGGAATCCAGTAGTGACGGAGGAGGGCGCCCATGGCGGTACCGGGGCCCGTCCGCGTCAGCAGCTCATTGTCCTCGGCGGTCAGCATGGGTCGCCACCTCCGGCGCCTAGGGTAGCATGCGCGGCGCCCGGCCTTGACCGCCTCCACCGCCGCGGGCTAAGGTCGGGCCACGCCGCCACTCGACCCATGCGCGGCCCGGACAAGGAGCCACTCATGGAGCAGGAGCCCGCGGAGCGGACGCCGGTGCGCTATCCCGATCCCGCCGTCCAGATCCTGGATCCCTCGTTCGCGAAGTACCGGATCTTCCAGTCGGCGCTCGAGCGCCTCGCCACCGGCTTCCGCTGGGCGGAGGGGCCGGTCTGGTTCGGCGACGGCCGCTATCTCCTCTGGAGCGACATTCCCAACAACCGCATCATGCGGTGGGAGGAGGAGACGGGCCGGGTGAGCGTGTTCCGCAGGCCGTCGAACTTCGCCAACGGCAATACGCGGGACCGCCAGGGCCGGCTCGTCACCTGCGAGCACGACAGCCGGCGCGTGACCCGCACCGAGTACGACGGGAGCATCACTGTACTCCTGGACGCCTTCGACGGCCGCCGCCTCAACTCGCCCAATGACGTGGTGGTGAAGTCCGACGACTCGATCTGGTTCACCGACCCGCCCTTCGGCATTCTCGGCAACTACGAGGGCCACGTGGCGGAGCCCGAATTACCGACGAACTGCTATCGTATAGACGGCCGCACCGGCCGCGCCACCGTGGCCACCGGCTCCATCCCGAGGCCCAACGGGCTCTGCTTCTCCCCCGACGAGTCGCGGCTCTACGTGGTGGTGAGCGGCGCCATCCCCCGCGAGATCCGCGTCTTCGACGTGGTGGACGGCGGCGCCCGCCTCGCCAACGAGCGCCTGTTCGTCAATACCGGCGCCGGCGCCCCGGACGGGATGCGCTGCGACACCGACGGGAATCTCTGGTGCGGCTGGGGCGGCGGCGAGGGCCACGATGGCGTGGCGGTGTTCAACCCGGAGGGCAAGCTCATCGGGCGCATCCTGGTGCCGGAGCGCTGCGCCAACCTCTGCTTCGGCGGACCCAAGCGCAACCGGCTCTTCCTCGCCGGCAGCCAGTCGATCTACTCGATCTACGTCAATACCCAGGGCGTGCTCGGAGGCTAGTCGCGCGGCTGGTCCAGCACCGCCTCTCCGGCCTCCGCCGCGGCCTCCCAGGCCAGGCGCGGGATCTGGGTCGCGAGCTTGCCCCCGCTCACGTCGATGAGCGTGCCGGTGATATAGGCCGCCTGCTCCGAGGCCAGGAAGCAGACGAGATTCGCCACGTCGCGGGGTATCCCCCAGCGGCGCAGGGTCAGGGTATCCAGCAGCCGGCGCTGACGCTCCGCCGGCGCCGCGTCGAAGTGGTTCATCTCGGTGGGAATCATGCCCGGGGCATAGCAGTTCACGGTGATGTTCCAGGGACCGAGCTCCCCCGCCAGCACCCGGGTGAAATAGTGCACGCCGGCCTTGGAGGCGGCATAGGCGGCGCCGCCCACGATGGGCGTGATGGCGGCATAGGAGGCGGCATTGATGATCCGGCCGCCGCGTTGCTGCTTCATCACCGGGGCCACCGCCCGGCACATGAGGAAGGTCCCCTTCAGGTTCACGTCCTGGTTGAGGTCCCAGACTTCCTCGGTCAAGGTCTCGACGGGGCCGCCCGGCGCCACGCCGGCATTGTTGACGAGGACGTCGATCCGGCCATGCGCCGCCACCACCGCGCCCACCACCTCCACGATCCGCGCCGCGTCCCGGACGTCGCAGCGCTGATGCTCGCCGCGCCAGCCCTTGGCCTTCCACTCCGCGGTCAGCGAGTCCAGGTACTCCGGGCGCACGTCGGTGACCACGGTGACGGCGCCCTCGGCGGCCAGCGTGGTGGCGATCTCGCGGCCGATGCCGCGGCCGGCCCCCGTGACGAGGGCGACCTTACCCTTGAGGTCGATGAGCATCCGGGATCCTCCTTGATCCGCCATCGGTCCGACCGGGAGCGCATATCATCCCCCATTTCGTCGAGCATCCGGGCGCCGCGTTTGACGCTGGCCCGCGGCATGGCGTAGGGTCGAGCCCTATGCCCACGACCCTGGTGATGCTGCCGCCCCAGTCCGACAAGACGCGCGAGTGGGCGGCCCGGCTCGCCGACGCCCTGCCTGCCCTCGAAGTGGTGGTGGCCGAGGACGAGGCCGCCGCGCGGCAGGCGCTGCCGAGGGCGGAGGCCGCGTTCGGCACGCTCACGCCCGCGCTGGTGGCCCAGGCCACGCGGCTGCGCTGGCTGCAGGCGCCCCAGGCGGCGCCCCCCGCGGGCTACTACCACGACGGGCTCGTGGCGCATCCCGCCGTCGTCACCAACTTCCGGGAGATCTACAACGATCACATCGCCGCGCACATCATGGCCTTCGTGCTGGCCTTCGCGCGCGGGCTCCATCTGTACCTCCCCCAGCAGCTGCGCCGCGAGTGGCGGCCGGCGCCGCTGGACGAGGCCGTCGTGCACCTGCCCGGGTCCACCGCGCTCATCGTGGGGGTCGGCGGCATCGGCGCCGAGACCGCGCGGGTGGCCGCCGCCTTCGGGATGCGCGTGATCGGCGTGGATGCCCGCCGGCGCGACGCGCCCCCCGGCGTGCTCAAGCTCGACGGGCCGGAGGCGCTGGACTCGATGCTCGGCGAGGCGGACTTCGTCATCCTCACCGTGCCCCACACGCCGGCCACCCAGGGCTTCATGGGCCGGGCGCGGTTCCAGCGCATGAAGCGGAGCGCCTTCTTCATCAATATCGGGCGCGGGCTCACCACCCGGCTCGACGACCTGGTGGCGGCGCTGCGGGCGGGCGAGATCGCGGGCGCCGCGCTCGACGTCTTCGAGGAGGAGCCCCTGCCCGCCGCGCATCCGCTCTGGACCATGCCCGGCGTGCTCATCACCCCGCATACCGCGGGCTACGGCCCCCACCTTGACGAGCGGCGCTTCGCCATCGTCATCGACAACTGCCGCCGCTTCCTCGCCGGCGAGCCCCTGCGCAACGTCGTCGACAAGGCCAGCTGGTTCTAGCGCCGGCCGCCTTCACGGAGACCGCCTTGCCCGTCCCCGTCGGCCTCAATGTCTGGTCGCGCCTGGTCGCCTCCACCTTCCCGTACCTCGACCAGACCGCGCACCCGTTCGACTCGCTCTGGTTCCCGGATCACGTCCAGTACGCGGCGCATCCGGTGGCGGAGGGCTGGACGCTCCTCGCCTATGCGCTCGCTCGCTATCCGGACAAGCTCTGCAGCCACGAGGTGCTCTGCAACAGCTTTCGCAATCCCGCCCATCTCGCCAAGATGGCGGCCACCGCCCAGGCGCTCTCGGGCGGGCGCGTCATCCTGGGCATCGGCGCGGGCTGGAACGAGGAGGAGTACCGCGCCTACGGCTGGCCCTTCCCGCCCACCCGGGTGCGCATCGCGCAGATGTCGGAAGCCATCGAGCTGATCCGGCGGATGTGGCGCGATGCCCCCGCCAGCTACCAGGGCGAGCACTATCAGATCACCAATGCCTACTGCGAGCCGCGCCCCGATCCGGTGCCGCCCATCCTGGTGGGCGGGCATGGCGAGAAGTACCTGCTCCGCGCGGTGGCCGAGCACGCGGACTGGTGGAACTATAGCTTCCGGGACGCGCCCACCTACGCGCACAAGCAGGAGGTGCTGAAGGGGCATTGCCGTGAGGTGGCGCGCGACTACGACGCCATCACCCAGGTGGTGCGGGTGGGGATCCTCATCGCCGAGAGCGAGCGCGAGGTGGAGCGGCTCAAGACCGCGCCCCATGTCCGCCCCATGCGGGACATTCGCCTCGCCGGCACCCCGGCCCAGGTGACGGAGGCCCTGCAGGGCATCCTCGCCCAGGGAGCACAGCGCCTCACCGTCAACTTCGCCGACGCGCCCCGCCCCGAGGGCACCTGGCTCTTCGCGGCCAGCGTGCTCCCGAACCTCTAATCCGCGGCGCCGCGCCTCATTCCATGATCGCGGGGGCCGGGGCCGCCTCGGCGCCCCCCCGCTTCTGTGACGGCGCGTCGATGCGCACCCGCGCCAGGAGCGGCAGGAGCAGGAGCGTTCCGCAGAACAGCACGAACAGGATCCAGAAGTCGTCGGCGAAGGCGAGCAGCTCGGACTGGCGGGTGACCTCGCGATACAGCATGCCCACCGCTTGCTTCTGCGCGGTGAAGGCGTCGGTCCCGGCGGCGGCGAAGTGCCGGGCCCAGACGCGCAGGCGCTCCGCGGTCTCGGGATCGTAGATATTGACGTGGCCCACGAGGGTGGACTGGTGCTCCTGGCTCCGCCGGGCCAGCAGCGTGGTCATCACCGCCACCCCGATGGCGCCCCCGAGGTTGCGGACCACATTGAGCGCGGCGGTGGCATTGCCCATCTTCTCCCGCGCGATGGTGGCGAGCGCCACCGTGTTCAGCGGCACGAAGATGAAGCCCACGCCCGCGCCCTGGATGAAGCGCGGCCAGGCGAGCGACCAGTAGTCCATCCCCAGCGTGACCTCGGACATGACGTAGACGGCATAGGCGTTGAGGATGCAGCCGAGGGCCAGGAGCCAGCGCTGGTCCATCCTGGTGATGAGCCGGCCCGCGATCACGAGGGAAAAGAGGTTGCCGACCCCGCCCGGCGCCAGGACCAGGCCCGAGGTCCAGGCGTCGTAGCCGAGCACCCGCTGGGTGAAGAGCGCCAGCAGCACCATGCTGGAGAAGAAGCCCATCATGACCACCAGCATGATGAGGCTGGAGGCGGCGAAGTTGCGGTCGGCATAGACGGTGAGGTCGAGGATGGGCTCGTCCACCGTGAGCGACCGCAGGAGGAACCCGATCAGCGTGAAGGAGGCGAGGATGGCGAGCCCGATGATGGCATAGGACTCGAACCACTCGTTGCGCTCGCCCTGGTCCAGGAAGAGCTGGAACGAGAGAAAGCCCACCGCCATGAGGACGAGGCCCAGCACGTCCACCCGACCCGGTCGCTTGAGATACGGAGGATCGAAGAGCACCGCGCTGGCCGCGAACAGCCCCAGCACGCCGATCGGCACGTTGATGTAGAAGATCCACCGCCAGGACCAGTTGTCCGAGATCCAGCCGCCGAGGGTGGGCCCGAAGATGGGCGCCATCATGATGCCCACCCCCCACGCCGCCATCGCCATGCCGCGCTGCCGCAGCGGGAAGATCTCCCACATGATGGCCTGCGACAGCGGCATCAGCGGGCCCCCGCCGATGCCCTGGAGCATGCGCGCCACCAGGAGCCAGGTGATGTTCGGCGCCAGCCCGCAGAGCACGGAGGCCGCGGTGAACATGACGGTGCAGCCGAGGAAGAGCCGCTTGCGGCCGAGCGCGCCCGCCAGCCAGCCGGTGGCGGGCAGCACCACCGCGTTGGCGGCGAGATAGGAGGTGAGCACCCATGACACCTCGTCCACGCCCGCGGAGAGGGAGCCCTGGATATGCGGGAGCGCGACATTGGTCACGGTGACGTCGAGCACCTGCATCACGGTGACCACCATCACCGAGGCGGTGATGGCCCATTTCCGGGCCGACCCGATCGGCGCCTCTTCGGGCGCCGCAACGGTCTCGGACGGCGCCGCGGTCACACCCGCTCGAGAATGTGCAGTCCGCGGCCCCGGTCGATCAGATAGATGAGCCCGCGATCGTCCACGCACACGTCGTTGCTGGAGACGCGGTCGTGGCCCTCGGGGACGGCGGGCAGGAAGTGCGCGACTTCCAGCGGCGCGTGGGGCTTCGCGATGTCCACAATCCGCAGGCCATGGGCGAACCAGGCCACCGGGATCTCGGTGCCGGTGACGCGCTCCGACGGCTGGTGGCAGCCCGTGAACTCCGGCTGCGGGCTCCCGTCGATGCCGTCGAGCTGGAAGCTCGCGAACGGCACCGGCCGGCTCTCCTCGGAGATGTCCACCAGCCACAGGAACGACGGCGGACCGGGCGTGAGCTTCGCCACGTCCTCATCGGCCACGATGAGCACCTGTCGTCCCTGGATGGGAAACGGCACCGGCAGGGCGGTGTGGGTGGGCGTGATGAAGGGCGGGCTCCAGTCCAGCCCGGAGACGAAGCGCGGTTTGGCCAGATCGGCGACGTCGAGGATGACGAACCCGCCATGCCAGTAGCTCACGTAGAGCCGATCGCCGAGTCGAATCGGATGATGGCAGCGGTGCTGGCGCCCCTTCCAGCTCGGCGTCTCGCCGCCGCCCGTCCACTGGCCGGGCATCCACCAGCGCCCCACCTCGACGGGCCGCGTGGGATCGGCAAGGTCCAGGATCATGACGATATTGCCCACGTAGCCGTCCACCTCCGGGGAGATATAGGCGTAGCGGCCGTCGAAGGTGAAGCGGTGCACGCCCAGCCCGCCGCAGCGCCAGAAGGCGAGCTCGCGCGGATGGGCCGGCGTGGACACGTCGTAGACCAGGAGCCCGCCCGCCCCGCCGGGCCCCGCCGCGCCCGCGCCATGGCCTTCCCGGTTCACGAGCATGAGGTCGTTGGCGGCGCGCACCTTGTGGGAATGGGTGCCCGGCGGAACCTCCAGTGTTGCGAGGCGCTTTGGAGAGGCCGGATCGCGAATGTCGACCAAGGTCGTGCCGTGGGGCGCCTTCATGTGCGCGATGCAGGCGAGATGGCCGTCCACCACCACCTGGCCACCCCCGGGACAGTCGAAGTACGCGACCTGCCTCAGTCCCTTGGCGCTGGCCCCGTTCGACCCCACGCGCGCATTATATATGCACGTGCGCACCTTGACACCCACCGGCGGCAATGTTGAAGTGGGCGCGTTCGCCACTCCGGGAGGGCCTCATGGCCGAGATCGTCGCCGCCGCGCTGACCGCACACGCCCCGCTCATCACCGGGAAGCCGGAGGTCTCGCATCCCGAGCAGCGCGATCGGCTCTATGCCGGGTTCCACGAGCTGCGCCGGCGACTGGCGGCCGCGCGCCCCGACCTCCTCGTCATGTTCGTCAACGACCACCTGCAGAACTTCGCCTACAACAACCTTCCCGCCTTCTGCGTGGGGCTGGCCGGAAGCTACGAGGCGCCGAGCAAGGGCGGCGCCGCGCTCATGCGCCTGACGCCGCGCACGCTGCGGGGAGATCCCGAGTGGGCCATGGCCCTTCTCGAGGCGGGGCTGTCCGCCGGCATCGACTTCGCGTACTCCCACGACATCGAGAGCTGGGACGAGATGTCGGTGCCGCTGTCCTTCCTCCTGCCCGAGGCCACCATTCCCGTGGTCACCGTCTACACCAACTGCGCCGCCCCGCCGCTGCCCCTGCCGCGCCGCTGCCTCGAGGTGGGCGCCTTCGTGGGTGAGTTCGTGCGCGGCCGTGCCGCCCCCGGGCGCGTGGCCCTGATCGCCACCGGCGGGCTCTCCCACTGGGTGGGCACGCCGGACACCGGCCGCATCAATCCCGACTGGGACCACTGGGTGCTCGACCACATCGCCCGCGGGGATACCGTGCCGCTCACCCGCCTCACCTGGGACGAGATCGAGCGCGACGGCGGCAACGGCGGCCAGGAGATCCGGAACTGGATCGCGCTCCTGGGCGCGGTGCCGGGGTGGAAGGGCGAGGTGCTCGCCTACGAGCCGGTGGCGGAATGGATCACCGGCTGCGCGACGGTGTGGGTGCATCCGTGATCGCCATCTCCTACGCGCTCAACAAGCTGCTCACCGGGATCGCGCGCCAGCACCTGATGAAGGAGAGCCTCACCGAGGAGGACATGGCCGGGCACGCGCTCAGCGACGCCGAGCGGACCGCCCTTCGCGCCGGCGACATCGGCAAGCTCTACGAGCTCGGCGCCAACCCGTATCTCATCAGGCGCGTGTTCCGGCGCCGGTTCACCATATGACCCCATGATCATGCCCCGTCCCCGGTTGCGCGCGCTCGGCCTCGCCCTCGTCTCCGCCCTGCTGGTGGGGCTCGGCGCTCCCGCCGAGAGCCAGACCCCCAGGAAGGGCGGCGTGCTCCAGACCCTGCTCATCGAGGACCCGCCCGGGCTGCTCGCCCACGAGTCGGCCACCGTCTCCAATGTCTGGCCCATGTCCCCGTGCTACTCGAACCTCGTCCTCTTCCACCCGCTCAAGCCGCTCGAGAGCGCGGACACCGTCATTCCCGAGCTCGCCGAGCGGTGGTCCTGGCAGGACAACTACCGCAACCTCGTCTTCTTCCTGCGGAAGAACGTGAAGTGGCATGACGGCAAGCCGCTGACCTCGCGCGACGTGAAGTACACCTTCGATGTGGCCCGCGAGGCGCCGGAGGCGCCCGTCAAGTTCCGTCTCAGCGCGCGTAAGGAGTGGTGGGCCAATGTCGAGGCCATCGAGGCGCCCGAGACACATACCGTGGTGTTCCGGCTCAAGCGCCCGCAGCCGTCCTTGCTCCTCATGCTCGCCTCGGGCTACTCCCCGATCTATCCCGCGCACGTACCGCTGGGTGAGCTGCGCCAGAAGTGCATGGGCACCGGGCCCTTCCGCTTCAAGGAGTGGCAGCGCGGGCAGTCCGTGGAGCTGGAGCGGAATCCGGACTACTTCATCCCCGACCGGCCCTACCTCGACGGGATCCGCTACACCGTGATCACCGAGCGCGGCACGCGCCTCGCCGCGCTGCAGGCCGGCCGCCTCGACGCCTTCGTGCCGCTGGAGATGACCCGGGCCATGGCGGAGGCGGCAAAGAAGAGCGCGCCCTCCTTGATCATCACCGAGGTGGGCCAGAACGGCAGCGACAACGTGGTGCTCAACCACAAGCGGCCGCCCTTCGACAATCCCGCGGTGCGCCGGGCGGTGAGCCTGGCCATGGACCGGCACGGCTATGTCCAGAGCGTGCGTCACGGCGGGGCGGTGGTGGGAGCGGGCCTCATGCCGAAGCCGCTGGGCTTCTGGGGTCTCTCCGACCCGGACCTCAAGACCCTGCCGGGCTACCGCAACAGCGCCACTGACAAGGCGGAGGCCCGACGCCTGCTCGCCGGCGCCGGCTTCGGACCCGGCGGCAAGCCGCTGCGCGTGGAGCTGGCCACCCGCACCCTCTCCATCTACCTCGACGTGGCGTCCTTCGTGGCCGACCAGCTCCATCAGGTCGGCATCGAGTCCACCGTGAAGCAGATGGACTCCGCGGCGTGGTTCCCGGCGCTGGCGCGGCGGGACTTCCAGATCGCGGCCAACCTCACCGCGGGAGGGTTCGACGATCCCGACGCGTACTTCGTGGAGAACTACAAGTGCGGGTCGTCCCGGAACTACACGGACTACTGCAACGAGGAGACGGACCGGCTCATCGACCAGCAGTCGCAGGAGCTGGACCGGACCAAGCGGCTCCGCCTCGTGCTCGACATCCAGAAGCGGCTCGAGGCCGACGTGGCGCGTCCCATGCTCGGCTGGCGCAAGGAGTACTTCGCGCACTACCCGCACGTGAAGAACCTCGTGCCCCACAACGCGCTGTACAACTACGGGCGCATGCAGGACGTGTGGCTCGATCGGTGACGGCGAGCGGCGCCGTCACCGTCAGCGTGACGTTCTTCGCGGGCTTCCGGCGATTCCTGCCGCCGGGGGCGGAAGGGCCGCAGCGCTACGCCCTGCCGCCGCCGGGACGGGTGGGCGATCTCCTCGACCTCATCGGGATCGACACCTCCGCCGACGCCACCGTGGCGGTGAACGGCGAGATCGCCACCCCGGACACTCCGCTGCCCGACGATGCCGACGTGATGATTCTCTCCCCCATGGAGGGCGGTGCCCCATGAAGGTGGCGACCTGGCGAGGCGGTGACCGCTTCACGGTGGATGACGCGCCGGAGCCCGCGGCGGGCCCCGGCCAGGTGGTGGTGGACGTCCACGCGGCCGGCATCTGCGGCACCGACATCCACGCCACCCAGGGGCTCTTCCCGTGGACGCCGCCGCTCATCATGGGGCATGAGTACAGCGGCATCGTCCGCGACGTCGGCCGCGGCGTGAGCCGCCGGCTCCTCGGCAAGCCGGTGGCCTGTGAGCCGTCCTACGGCTGCGGGCAGTGCGCGGCCTGCGCCAGCGGCCGCATCTCCCAGTGCCCGCGCGCCACCCGGGTGGGCGGATTCGCGGAGCGCGTGGCGCTGCCGCTCTCGTGCACCCATCCCCTGCCCCGCGGGCTCGACCCCGTCACCGCCGCGCTCGCCGAGCCGGCCGCCTGCTGCCTGTCCGGGCTCGAGATGTTCCGCATGCCGCGGGACGCCACCGTGCTGGTGATCGGCGGCGGCATCATGGGCCTCATCACCATGGCCATGGCCCGGAAGCGCGGAGCCAAGCGCCTCATCCTCTCGGACCCGTTGGAAGAGCGGCGAGCCATCGCCCGGAAGCTGGGCGCGCACGTGGTGATCGACCCCACGCGCGAGAACCTGGGCGAGCGGCTGCGCGAGCTCACCAAGGGCCGCGGCCCCGACGTCGTCTGCGAGGCGGTGGGCAAGCCGGAGCTGGTGGCGGAAGCACTGCGGCTGGTCCGGGCCGCCGGCATCGTGCAGCTCGTGGGCGTCAATCCCAAGGGCAGCCACCTCCCGCTGGATCTCTTCGACGTGCATTTCCGGGAGCTCAGCGTCCACGGCGCCTATGGCCGCGGCACCGCCTTTCGCCGCGCGCTGGCCCTCCTGCCCAAGCTGGGCCTCAAGCGGCTCATGACCGGCCGCTTCCCGCTGGATCGGATCGGCGAGGCCTTCGCCCATGCCAGCGCCGGACGGGGCGCCAAGACGGTCATCATGCCCAACGCGCACTGAGGAGGAATCCATGGAATCAGCGGGGGAGCTGGGGGGACAGGTTGCCATCGTCACCGGCGCGGGCCGAGGCATCGGGCGCGCCACCGCGCTGGAGCTGGCCCGGCTCGGCGCGGACATCGTGGTCGCCGAGCTGGACAAGGCCGGAGCGGAGCGCACCGCCGGCGAGGTGAAGGCCGCCGGCCGCCGCGCCGTCGCCCTCACCACCGACGTCACCCGCCGCACCGACCTCGAGTCCATGGCGGCCCGCACCCTCGCCGACCTGGGAAAGATCGACATCCTGGTGAACAATGCCGGCATCTATCGCGCGGCGGCCACGCTGGAGATCACCGAGGAGCACTGGGACGCGGTCCTCGACATCAACGCCAAGGCGCTCTTCTTCGCGTGCCAGGCGGTGCTGCCGGCCATGATCAAGCGCAAGCGCGGCTGCATCGTGAACCTCGCCTCCATGGCGGGCAAGGTGGGGAGCCGGACCAATCTCCCCTACAACGCGAGCAAGGCGGCGGTGGTCAGCATCACCAAGAGCCTGGCCCTGGCGCACGCCGAGCACGGGATCCGGGTGAACTGTGTCTGCCCGGGCTTCGTCGAGACCGACATGTGGAACATGGTGGCGCGCGAGCAGGGCAAGCTCCTGGGCCTCTCGCCCGAGGAGTTCACCCGCCAGCGAAAGGCCCAGGTGCCGCTGGGCCGCATGGAGAAGGCCGAGGACGTGGCCAATGTCATCGGCTTTCTCGCCACCGAGCGCGCGGCTTACATGACCGGTCAGGCGCTGAACGTGACCGGTGGCCTCGTCATGCACTGACGCGGGTGCGACCGCGGGCGCGGCTCGCCCGGCGCGCTAGCGCGCGAGCCGCACCATCCGCAGCTCGCCCTGCACCAGATCCGGCACCACCACGAGGAGGCCGCCCGACTCGGGCACCACGCAGAAGTCCGCCGGGCCCTTGAAGCCTTTCGCCAGCGTCTCGGTGCCCTTCGCGCTCCAGCGAATGAGCGACCCCGAGCTCCAGTCCGTGATGAGCAGGGTCCCGTCGTCCATCTGATAGAGGCCGTCCAGCCGGCCGATGCCCGTGGCCAGGGTCTTGATCTCGTCACCGGCGCCGAGCGAGTAGATGCCGCGCGGCTGCTCGGGCGTCAAGATCCCCACCATCAGGAGCGAGCCGTCACGGGCCGGGTAGAGCCCGTTCGGATTGATCCCCTTGCCCTGGAAGACGCTCGTGACCTTGGGAGGCGCGGCCGTGTCGAGGAAGTCCGCCGGCTCCACCCGGAAGAGCTGGTCGGTGCGGTTATCGCTGACGTAGAGCTTTCCCCGGCTGACGGCGGGATCATTGGCGAACTGGGCGCCGGGCAGCGCCAGCTTCTTCCCGCGGCGGTTCGTCAGGTCGAAGACCCAGACCACGTCGATGTCGGTGACCCAGAGCCGGTTACCCTCGATCCAGATTCCCTTCGGCTTGTTGAGGACCTCTCCCCCGGGGGCGGGAAGGAACTGGCGGTCCAGGATCTGCCCCGTCAGCGACACGCGGCTGATCCGCCCCTTGCCGTCCTTTTCCGCCGGCTTCAGCTCGGAGCCGAACTCGCTCACGTAGAGGACCTTGGCCCGGGGATCGTAGGCGACCGACTCCGGGAAGGCGAAGCCCGTGGCCGTCTGCTCCGAGACAACCCGGAGCGGCTTCGGGTCCTGCATGCTCGATGTCGAGGTGCTCCCCGCGCATCCGGACAGGAGAGCTACCGCCGCCGCCAGCGTCACCACGGTTCCTGTTCTCATGGCACCCACCTTTCGGGCGTGGCGCCGGGCGCCCGCCGACAGCACTCTACCATCCTCCGCCGCGCGCTTCATGACACCCTGCCCCATTCCCTGTATGCTCGGGGCCCACGAGGAGCACCCCCATGACGGAAATGACCGGCGGCCGCGCGGTGGTCGAGCTGCTCAAGGCGGAGGGCGTCCGCCACATCTTCGGGATCGTCGGCGCCACCTTTCTCGACGTGCTCGACGCGCTGTACGACGACCGGAGCGTGGAGTACATCAACGTGCGTCACGAGCAGGCCGCCGCCTTCATGGCCGACGGCCTCGCCCGCGTGACCGATCTCCCCGGCGTCTGCCTGGTCACCAGCGGGCCCGGCGCCACCAACCTGCTCACCGGCGTGGCCGCCGCTCACGTGGCCCACTCGCCGGTGGTGGTGCTGGTGGGCGGCGTGCCCCTCGACCACCAGGG
>DASRWT010000119.1:0-37571 GCA_035654455.1 Candidatus Nitrosocosmicus sp.
GAGTGTCCGCCGGTGGGGGGAGAGCGGGCGCCATGCGAGTGTCCGCCAGTGGGGGGAGAGCGGGGGCCATGCGAGTGTCCGCCAGTGGGGGGAGAGTGGGGGCCATTTCGAGGCCCCCGCTGATGGTAAATCTCCCGCCCCCGGCAAGCCAAGCGACCAGCGCCGGACTCGGTTCGTGGAGCTCCCAGCCGTCGTTGCCGCCGGCGTAGAGCTCGTCCCAGAATCCCGGCTCGCCTACGGGCTTGCGATCGAGTCCCATGCGAGCCCCTGGAAGTCGTCGACCACCCGTTCGGCGCCCGCCGCCAGCAGCTCCGCCTCGCCGTAGGCGGTGGCCACGCCGATGGCGCGCATGCCCGCGGCGCGGGCGGCGTGGATTCCCACCACCGAGTCCTCGAAGACGATGCAGCCGGCCGGATCGGCATGGAGACGGCGGGCGGCGAGGACATAGACTTCCGGATCGGGCTTGCCGAAGCTGACGTCGTCGGCCGTCACCACCACCGCGAAGTGCCGGCGGAGCCCCAGTCCGGCCAGGATATTGTCCACGTCCCAGCCCGAGGCCGAGGTGCCGACGGCGCGGGGGATGCCGCGCCGAGCGAGGTCGGCCACGAAGGTGGGCGCGCCGGGGACGGCGCGCAGGCCCTGGCGCGAGAACCCCACATAGAGATCGCGCTTCCGCCGGGCGAGGCGATACGACTCCCAGTCCGGCACCGCGCGTCCGAGGAGGAGCGGGATGGCCTCCTCGCTGGGCCGGCCGATGGTGAGCCGCCAGTAGTCGGGACGGGAAGGCTCGGCGCCCAGCTCTTCCAGCAGCGCCGCCCAAGCCGCCCGATGCCACACCCCGCTATCGACCAGCACCCCATCCATATCGAAAATGCACGTCTGCGCGCGCTCGATAGTCACTTACCTCAGTCTATACAGCGGCGCCAGCACGTGAAACGTCTCCCGCGCGGTGCGCGCGTAGTCGGCGGGCTTCCAGCGCGCGGCGTCCTCGGCGGCGACCACGCGGCCCAGGACCAGCTGGCCGTCGCGGGTGCGGGTGAGCTCGTCGACCAGGCGCGCCACCTCCTCCACGGAGAGATCGGAGAGAAAGGCCGCGGGCGTCTCGTCGTGCTCGTTCTTGAACCATGCCAGCCCCTTGGAGCGGCGGAACACGGGCGCCAGCTTGGGGGCGTGGCGCTTCCAGGCCGCGATCCATTTCTTCTTCTGCGCGTGCTCGGGTCCCGCCTCGAAGAGGAAGCGCACCGTACCCCGCGAGATGGCGACCTTGAAGTGGCAGTGCTTCTTGTAGCCGCGCTTGTCGGCCGCGAAGGCCACCCAGGTATCGTCGGGCGGGTTCACGGTGCGGCGCAGGTGCTTGGCCACGTGCGCGAAGGCCTCCGCGCCGCCGATGCGCGTCACGTCCGGCAGGAGATCGCGCCCGGCCGCCTCCAGCTTGGGCCGGATGCGGCGCCGGATCGCCGCCATCCGCGGCGCGAAGCCGTCCAGGTCGAACACCTTGAAGTCAGCGGCGGTGAAGCCGGGGAACGGCATGCCGAGCCTCCTTGCCGCGGATCACGGGTACGTGGTGTCCGGGTCGAGCGGGAAGATGGGCCGGCGGATCCGCTTGAAGTCGAAGCGCGCGAGATTGGACGAGGACAGCCCGGGGGCGTCCACCTCGACGATCTCGCGCGCGATGGGCTCGAAGGCGGCCCGGTAGTGGATGGTCGACTTGATCACGAGCAGCTTGTGCTCGAGGGGATCGAGGCCGACGAAGCGGATCATCTCCGGATCGAGCGTCTGCCAGCGGTACGAGATGAGGATGACCTTGACGTCGTTGACGTCGAGCACCGCGGTGGTCCCCAGCCGGCCGGGAAGGCCGCGGGCCATGGGCCCCTTGTGGACGAAGCGCCCGTCGGACAGCGTGCGCACGATGCCGGTGACCCGCAGCGGCGCGCCGTGGCGAGAATCCACCTTGCCGCCCACGTCCAGGGTGACGCTGGCGCCCACGCCCGCCTTCACGCACTCGCGCACGGCAGCGGGATCCCAGATGCAGGCGACCACCGCCGATCGCGCTCCCACGCGGAGCAGCTCGCGGAGGATCTCGGTGCCGTCGCCGGCCGCGCCGCCGCCGGTATTGTCGGCCATGTCGGCGAGGATGATGGGCCGGCCTTCGGCCGCGAGCGCCTTCGCCACCGCCTCGGCGACGGGCAGGCTCCGGTGGATGAACTCGTGGCGATGCGTCCACGCGACCTGCGCGAGCTGGTCGGCCAGCCGATCGGCCAGGGCCTGGTCGTTGTCCGTGACCACGTACACGCTGAGGCCGGCCTGCGGGATGTCCGCGTGGGGGAAGCCCGCGAAGATGGACACCGAGATGACCTTGGGATCTTTCTCCATCGCCTCCGCGAGATCGTAGAGGCGCCGCATGGGCCCGCGCGTGGTGCCCTGATTGCCCAGCGGCGGCAGCAGCGGCGGCGTGCGCAGGGCGGCGGTGGGACGGATGCGCCCGGCGATCACCTCCAGGAGCCGCGCGGTGGCCTCCATGCCGCGCTCGGCCATGTCCACATGCGGGTAGGTCTTGTAGCCGTGGAGGAGCTCGGCGCCGCGCACCATGTCCTCGGAGAGGTTGCCGTGGAAGTCCAGCGTCACGGCGATGGGCACCGTCGGCCCCACCACCGCCCGCACCGCCTGGATGAGATCCCCCTCCCCGTCGTCGTGGCCCTCGGTGACCATGGCGCCGTGCAGGTCCAGGAGCACGCCGTCCAGGCGGCCGGCGGCGCGCAGGTCGGCGAGCATGCGCTCCTTGACGTGCCCGTAGATGTCCCTGGTCACCGGACCGGCGGGGGAGGCAGAGGCCGCCACCGAGGGGACCAGGCGCGCGCCGAGACGCTCGGCGGCGTCGATCATGCCGCCCAGGCAGGTGCCGGTGCCGCGGAAGGTCTCGAGGATCTCGCCCCCGTAGTGGAGGTTGCGCGCCTCGAACTGGCCCCGGTCGGTGGGGACATTGCTGAAGGTATTGGTCTCGTGGGACAGCATGGCGAGGAACAGTTTCACGGTCTCTCCTCAGAGCTTCATGTGCGGGTCCAGCCAGTCGCGCAGCGCATTGCCCATGAGGTTGATCACCAGGGTGGTGATGAAGATGGCCGCGCCGGGGAAGGCGGCGATCCACCACGAGTTGAGCATGTAGACGCGTCCCTCGCCGAGCATGTTGCCCCAGGCGGGAATGGGCGGCTGGACGCCGAGCCCCAGGAAGGAGAGGAAGGACTCCAGCACGATGACCTGCGCCACCTGCAGGGTGGCGATGACCACGCCCGCGGAGACCAAGTTGGGCAGGATCTGGCGAAAGATCAAACGCAGGTGGCTCATGCCGAGGGCGCGGCCCGCCATCACGAACTCCCGCTCCTTCAGCGCGATGGTCTCGGCGCGGATCACGCGCGCGTAGATGGGCCAGCCTGCGATACCGAGCACCGCGATCATGTTGGGGAGGCTCGGCCCCAGCACCGCGATGACGGCGAGGGCGAGGAGGACGAAGGGAAAGGTGAGGACCACGTTCACCACCGTCATGATGATCCAGTCCACCTTCCGTCCGAAGTAGCCCGCGGCGAGCCCGAGGAGGACGCCGATGGTGGAGGAGAGCAGGACGGACGACACCCCCACGATGAGCGAGACGCGGCCGCCGTAGATCACGCGCGAGAGTAGGTCGCGCCCGATCTGATCGGTGCCGAGGAGATGCTCCGGCGTTCCACCCTTCATCCAGGCGGGCGGCGCCAGCCGATGCCGGATGTCCACCACCAGCGGGTCGTGAGGCGAGATCAGGGGCGCCAGCACCGCGCCGAGAACGATCACCAGCAGAACGATTCCCGCGCCCACGCCCCACTTGAGCCGCCGGAGCTGGCGCCACCATATGCCGGGGCGTGGCGCGGGCATCGGCGTCGCGCGGTCGGCGTCGAGGGCCACGCCGGAGGGAGCGCCCACGGCGCTCATGCGCCCGCCCGCACCCGCGGGTCGATGAAGCCGACCAGGATATCCACCAGGAGGTTCACCGCCACGATGAGGAGCGCCAGCAGCACCACCGCGCACTGCACCACCGGGAAGTCCTGGTTCCGGATGGAATCCACGGTCAGCGTGGCCACGCCGGGCCAGGCGAAGACGGTCTCGGTGATGATCGCCCCGCCCAGGAGCTGGCCGAACTGGAGTCCCAGCACGGTGATGACCGGGATGCAGGCGTTGCGGAAGGCGTGCTTCACCACCACGCGCCACTCCAGCAAGCCCTTGGCTCGCGCGGTCTTGATGTAGTCCATGCTCATGACCTCGATGAGGCCGGAGCGGACGAGGCGCATGGTGATGGGGGCCAGCGCGGCGCCCAGGCAGAACGAGGGCATGAGGAAGTGCTGCCAGGTGCCGTACCCGGAGGCGGGGAGCAGCCGGAGCTGCACCGCGAACACGATGATGAGCATGATGCCCAGCCAGAAGATGGGCAAGGCCTGGCCCGCCACCGCCACCATGGTGCAGAGGGTGTCCACGAAGGAGTGGCGCTTCAGCGCCGCAATGGTGCCCAGGGGTAGCGCAATGAGCAGCGCGACCGCGAGTCCGGCGAGGGTGAGGTAGATGGTGGGCGGCATGCGCTCGATGACGAGGCGAAAGGCGGGGGCGTTGCCGTACCAGGACTGGCCGAAGTCGCCCCGAACCGCGCGGCTGGCGAAGGACCAGTACTGCACGTACAGCGGCCGGTCCAGCCCGAGGAGGTGGCGGTAGCGCTCGAACTCCTCCTTGCCGGCGTTCTGGGGCAGGAGGAGCAGGACGGGATCGCCGATGACGTGGAGGATGCCGAACGAGAGGATGGAGATGCCGATGATCACGACCACCAGCTGCACGATCTGGCGCGCGATGTAGCGACGCATCGGGTACGGGCAGACGCCGCCGGTCCGGCCGCCCGCCCCCCGGACCATCGGAGGCGAGCGGCCGGGCCGGGTCCGGAGACGGCCCTACTTCTTCCGCGGGGTGGCGAGGAAGAGGCGGTCCACCTCGTCCGCGGGGGCCGTGTACTCCACGCGATTGCTGATGCCCCACACGCCGCGCAGCCCCCACTTGTAGAGGTAGGCGGCGTCGTCGAAGAGGAGCTTCTGGGCCTTCACGTATATCTCGCTCCGCTTCTTGGCGTCCAGCGTGGACCGTCCGGTGGCGATGAGGTCGTCCAGCTCCTTGTTGCAGTAATAGCTGTAGGACTCACCGCACTTGAAGACGTCGTAGAGGATGGCGTCGGCGTCGAACACCGAGTAATACCCCCATGACCAGTTGAACATGTGCCCGGCTTTGCCTTCCTTGGTGCGGGCCACCAGCACGGTGTTGTCGCCGATGTAGACCCGCTTCACGCGGAAGCCGACCTTGGCCATGTCCGCTACGATGGCGTCGTTGGTCTGCTGGATGGCGGGCTCCACGATGGGCGGGCCCTCGTGGAAGGTGATGTCCACGCCGTTAGGATAGCCGGCCTCGGCGAGGAGCTTCTTGGCCGCGGCGAGGTCCTGCTTGTAGGGCTTGAGGCTCGGGTCCCAGCCAAAGGCCATGGGATTGATGCCGGTGGCCACGCGGTCGCCCAGGCCGTTGAGCACGTGCTTGATGATGCTGTCGTGGTCGGCGGCGAGGTTGGCGGCCTGGCGAACCTTGCGATCCGTGAACGGGTTGGGGCCGCCCCGCGCCGCCTGGTCGAGCTGCAGCATGGCGGTGCGCAGAATGGGAGAGGAGGCCGTCCGCGCCCCGCCCGACTTGTCGATGACGTCCATCTGGTCCGGCGGCACCGCCTTGATCAGATCCACGCCGCCGGAGAGCAGCTCGGCGATCTCGGTGGCCTTCTCGGGGATGATCCGGACGCGGAGGTACTTGTAATAGGGCTTGGGGCCCCAGTAGTCGTCGTTGCGGACGAGGAGGTGGTCCTGCTTGCGGTTCCACTTCACGAGCTTGTAGGGCCCGGTGCCGACCGGGTTCTCGCCCATCCACTGATCGCCCTTCTCGCGGATGACCTTCTCGGACTGCATGACCTGGGCGGTGAGGCGCTCGACGAAGAGGGGATAGGGCCCGTCGGTCTTGAAGCGGACGGTGTAGTCGTCCATCACCTCCACGCTCTTGATCTTGGCGTGGTTGCCGCGGGCGGTCATCTTCTTGGCGGGGTCGAGGACGCGCTCGAAGGTGGCCTTGACGTCCTTGGCGGTGAAGGGGGTGCCGTCGTGGAACTTGACGCCCTGGCGCAGCTTCACTTCCCAGGTGGTGTCGTCGATGTTGCGCCACGAGGTGGCGAGATTCGGCCCCACCCGCCGGGTCTTGAGGTCGCGCGTGGCCAGATGGTCGAAGGCGTGGTAGCCGAGGATGATCGCCTCGCGCAGCACGGAGGCGGGCGGATCCCACGAGTCGACGTCCGACTGGAGCGAGTAGACGATGGTGTCTTCCTTGGTCTGCGCCTGAACGGGACCGGACAGCGCCAGCCCCAGTACGAGCATGAGGGCGAGGACGACGGCGACGGCACGACCCATGGCTTCCTCCTTCTTGGGCGGGCTCACGAGATGTTGCGGGCTCACGAGAGTGCCACATACTAGCGACCACTCGCGCCCTTGTCAAACCACGGCGGCCGCCACGAACGCTCGCGCGGAACATTGACAAGGCGCGCGGCCGCCCACCATAATCGAGGGCGTCGCGCACCCCATGGCCACACCACCTCTTGCCCTCGTCACCGGCGGAGCGGGCTTCATCGGCTCGCACCTCGTCGAGCGTCTGCTCACCGAGGGCTATCGCGTCCGCGTGTTCGACAATTTCTCCTCCGGCCGCCGCGCCAACCTGGACTTCGCCCGGGGCAATCGGCGCCTGGACATCCGGCGGGGCGATCTCACCAGCCTCGCCGCGGTGACGCGCGCGATGAAGGGCGTGGAGGTGGTGTTTCACCAGGCGGCGATGCGCTCGGTGCCGCGCTCGGTGGCGGATCCTCTCGGAGCCCACGCCTCCAACGTCACCGGCACGCTGCACGTCCTCCACGCGGCCGCGAAACAGAAGAAGAAGCCCCGGGTGGTGTACGCCTCCTCCTCCTCCGTCTACGGGGAGCGGCCCGATCTGCCCAAGCGGGAGGATCAGCCCACCGCCCCCATCTCTCCCTATGCCGCCACCAAGGTGGCGGGCGAGCTCTACGCGTCGGTGTGGAGCCGGCTCTTCGACGTGGAGACGGTGGGGCTGCGCTATTTCAATGTGTTCGGCCCCCGTCAGGACCCCAAGAGCGAGTACGCGGCGGTGATCCCGAAGTTCATCCTCTGGGGCATGGGGGGCAAGCCGCTGCTGGTGCACGGCGACGGCACGCAGTCGCGCGACTTCACCTACATCGACAACGTCGTCTCGGCGAACCTGCTCGCCGCGCGCGCGGACGCCCGCGCGGTGGCGGGCAAGTCCTACAACGTCGGCTGCGGCAGCCGCACCAGCCTGCTGGAGATCATCGCCAGCATCGAGGTGATGCTGGGCCGGTCCCTCAAGCGCCGCCACGAGCCGGGGCGGGTGGGAGACGTGCCGCATACCCTGGCCGACGTGAGCGCGGCCAAGCGGGACATGGGCTATGAGCCCCTGGTGGCCTTCGAGGAAGGGCTGCGTCGCACCGTCGCATTTTTCACGGGGAGGACGGCATGACGATGGGGAAGCTCGCCCGCCTGACGTTCGCAATCACCCTCGCGCTCGCTCTCGGCGCCACGGGAGCCATGGCCCAGACCGCGCCCACCGCGCTCGTCGTCCAGGTCTCCACCGAGCCCCCCGGGCTCGACCTGACCACGAGCCCGGCCTCGGCCATCGCGGGGGTGGTCTTCGACAACGTGCAGGAGGGCCTCATCAAGATCGACCGCACCGGGAAGATGATCCCGTGGCTGGCCGAGCGCTGGTACACCACCGACAGCAAGAACTACACCTTCTTCCTCCGCAAAGGCGTGCGCTTCCACAACGGCCGCGAGATGCGGGCCGCCGACGTGAAGTTCGCGCTGGACCGGGCGATGAATCCCGAGACCAAGCATCCCTACCGCACCCAGTACGACGCCATCCAGGACGTGATCGTGAAGGACGACTACACGATCACCGTCAGTCTCAAGAAGCTGGACGCCACCTTCCTCTACACGCTGGCCCGCCAGGGCTCGGTGATCTATCCCCGCGAAGCGGTGGATACTCTCAAGACCCAGCCGCTGGGCACCGGGCCCTTCACGGTATCGGAGTGGGTGCGGGGTGACCGCATCGTCCTCGTCAAGAACAAGGACTACTGGGGCAAGGGGCTCCCGAAGCTGGACAAGGTGACCTACCGCTTCATCGCGGACCCCAATGCCGCCCTCGCCGCTCTCAAGGCAGGCGACGTGGACGTCTCCGCCTTCGGCATCGGGCCCGAGAGCGTGGACGAGCTGAAGAAGGACGCGCGCTTCCAGGTGATCGTGGGCGACACCACCAACGACGTCACGCTGTCCATGAACAACAGCAAGAAGCCGTTCACGGACAAGCGGGTGCGGCTGGCGGTGACTCACGCCATCAACAAGGACGAGGTGCTCAAGGGCGCCATGTTCGGCTACGGCAAGATCCTGGGCTCGAACGTGGACCCGTTGAACCCGTACTTCGTGGACGTGTCGAAGCGCGTGCCGTACGATCCGGCGAAGGCCAAGAAGCTCCTGGCGGAAGCCGGGTATCCGAATGGCTTCGACGTGACCTTCCGGGTGGCGCCCCAGTATCTCTACACGGTGCGGAGCGCGGAGATCATCACCAGCCAGTTCGCCAAGGTGGGCATCCGGGCCAAGATCGAGCAGATCGAGTGGCCGACCTGGCTCTCGCAGGTCTTCTGCCTCGCCCCCTGCCAGAATCCCGACTACGAGATGTCCATCATCGGCCACGCGGAAGCCTGGGACATCGCGAACTTCGCCAATCCCAAGTACTACTTCCGCTGGGACAACGCGGACTTCCAGAAGCTCTTCGCGGAGTCCCAGATCACGGTGGACGACGCCAAGCGCCGCGATCTCTACGTGCGGATGCAGCACATGCTGGCCGACGAGGCGCCGGCGGTATGGCTGTACATGCATCCGCGGCTGATGGTGGCCAAGAAGGGCGTGACCGGACTGTGGAAGGATCTCCCGCTGCCCGTCCTCGACCTGTCCGAGGTGTCCTGGCAGAAGTAGCCGGGCGCGGGCGGGCGGCTCTTGCGCCGATTCGTCCTGAGGAGGGTGGCCACGCTGGCGGTCACCCTCCTCTTGGTTTCTCTCCTGGTCTTCCTGGTGGTGCGGGTGCTCCCCGGCGATCCGGCCCTCATCATCGTGGGCATCGAGGGCAGCCCGGAGGCCGCGGAGCGCATCCGTGAGTCGCTGGGGCTGAATCGCCCGCTCATCGTCCAGTATGGCGACTGGGTGGGACGGGCGCTCCGCGGCGACCTCGGCAAGTCCATCCAGTACGACGTGCCCGTGGCCGGGCTCATCGCCTCGCGCCTGCCGGTGACATTGCCGCTGACGCTCATGGCCGCGGGCTTCATGGCGCTGGCCGCCATTCCGGTGGGTCTCTTCGCCGCCACGCATCAGCGGCGCTGGGGCGACTATGTGGCCATGGCCCTGTCCCAGGTGGGGGTGGCGGTGCCCGCCTTCTGGGCGGGCCTTCTCCTGATTCTCCTGTTCGCGGTGAAGCTCGGGTGGTTCAAGTCGGGCGGATTCGACGGCTGGGGGCAGGGCGCGCTGCCCGCCCTCAAGTCGCTGCTCTTGCCCGCGGTGGCGCTGGGTCTCTTCCAGTTCGCCGTCCTCGCCCGGACCACGCGCTCCGCCGTCCTCGAGGTGCTGCGCGAAGAATACGTCAAGACCGCGCGCGCCAAGGGGCTGGCCGAGCGCGCGGTGCTCTTCCGGCACGCGCTGCGCAACGCCATGATTCCCATTCTCACCGTGGCCGGCATCCAGCTCGGCCAGCTCATGGCGGGCAGCATCGTGCTGGAGTCCGTCTTCTACCTCCCCGGCCTCGGCCGGCTCGCCATCGGCGCCATCAGCGCGCGCGATCTGCCGGTGGTGCAGGGGGTTGTCCTCTTCGTGGCCTGCGTGATCGTGACCATCAACGTCGCCGTGGATTTGCTTTACGGGGTTTTAGACCCCCGCATTCGATACGAGTAGTGATTTTCTACGCCCTTTATTTGATCTACGGTCGCCCCAAGGGGCGACCTTCATGAGGAGGCTTCGCATCTTTTGGGTTCGCGCGTGGTGAGGGGTAAGGCGTTTCGGCACGTGACGTTCGTGATCGGCCTCGCCATCACGCTGGGGCTGGTGGCGACGGCGGCGCTGAGCCTCGTCTACACGCCGCTGGACCCGCTGGAGATGTCCATCACCGGGCGGCTGCAGGGCCCCACCCCTCAGCACCTCTTCGGCACCGACCACTTCGGGCGCGATCTGCTCTCGCGCGTGATGACCGGCGCGGTGACCTCCATCCTGGTGGGCGTGATCGCGGTGGGCATCGGCATGGGAATCGGCGTCTTCCTCGGCGTGATCTCGGGCTACTTCGGGGGCTGGCTGGACGAGGGCTTCATGCGCCTCATGGACGCGGTGCAAGGCTTTCCCGCCATCCTCTCCGCGCTGCTCATCTCCGCGGTGTTCCGGCCCAGCGTGACCATCAGCATGGTGGCCATCGGCGTCGCGTTCCTGCCCGTCTTCGCGCGCCTCACCCGCGCCGCGTTCCTCGAATTGCGTGATCGCGACTTCGTGTCGGCGGCGCGCGCGCTGGGGGCGGGGGACGCCACCATCATCGGGCGCCACATCATGCCCAATACGCTCTCGCCGCTCATCGTGCAGGCCACCATCAGCTTTCCGGTGGCCATCCTGGCCGAGGCGGCGCTGGCCTACCTCGGGCTGGGCACCCAGCCGCCGCATCCGTCGTGGGGGTTGATGCTGCGCGAGTCGCAGGCCTTCCTCGCCACCAACCCGTGGTTCGCCATCTTCCCCGGAGGGGCCATCGCGCTCACCGTGCTTGGCCTCAATCTCCTCGGCGACGGCCTGCGGGACATCCTGGATCCGAAGCAGGTGGGGTGATGCTGTTCAGCTCGCTCGAGTTCCTCGTGCTCTTCCTTCCCCTCACTCTCGCCGTCGCGCTCCTCCTGCGGGGCCAGCCGCTGCTCCGCTGGATCGTGCTCAGCAGCATCGTGTTCTACGCGTTCGCCGGCCACTGGTGGTTCATCGTCCCCATGCTCCTCACCACCGTGGTGGACTTCTGGGTCGCCATCGCCATCGAGGGAGCGCGCGCGCAGGGCCGGCGCCGGTGGCTCCTCGCGGTGTCCCTGGCCGGCAATCTCGGCATGCTCGCCTACTTCAAGTACTCGGGCCTCCTCGTCCGGACCGCGGAGCAGGCGCTCACCGCGCTGGGCCTCGAGGAGTCCGCGCGCTTCTCGCGCTGGTTCGAGGTCATCCTGCCCGCCGGCATCAGCTTCTACACCTTCCAGACCCTGTCCTACATCATCGACGTGTGGCGGGGCCAAGCGCCCGCGGAGCGCAATTTCGTGCGCTTCGCCGGATTCGTGAGCTTCTTTCCGCACCTGGTGGCGGGGCCGCTCACCCGGCACCACCAGCTGATTCCCCAGCTCGCCCGCATTGCCGCCACCGGGATCTCTCCGCGCTGGCGCGAGGGGCTCCTGCTCTTCAGCGTGGGCCTCTGCAAGAAAGTGCTCATCGCCGACCGTCTCGGCAACCTGATCGACCCGCTGCTGGCCGCGCCCCTCGCCCTCGACGCGCCCCGGGCGTGGCTGGCGCTCCTCGGGTACGCCTTCCAGATCTATTTCGACTTCAGCGGCTATACCGACATGGCCATCGGCCTCGGGCGCCTGTTCGGGATCGAGCTGCCGCAGAACTTCAACAGTCCCTACCAGGCGACCTCCCCCAGCGAGTTCTGGCGGCGCTGGCACATGACGCTGTCCTTCTGGCTGCGCGACTACCTTTACATCACGCTGGGCGGCAACCGGTGCTCGCCCGCTCGCCGGCGCTTCAACCTGATGGCCACCATGGTGCTGGGCGGCCTCTGGCACGGAGCGAACTGGACCTTCGCGGCCTGGGGCACCTGGCATGGCCTGCTCCTCGTCATGCACCAGTCGCTGCCGGCCTGGGACCGGCGGCTCTCCCTCTTCTGGCAGCGCAACCTGACCTTTCTCCTCGTGACGCTGGGGTGGGTCTTCTTCCGGGCCGAGAGCTTTTCCCACGCGGCGCAGTGGTTTGGGTCGCTTCTTGGCGCGCACGGGCTGGGGGGCGAGTGGACATGGGAGACGATGGCGCTGGCCGGGCTCGTCCTCCTCTGCCTCGCCATCACGCGCCTGTCCCGGAATAGCCTGGAATTGCCCCTCGCCCGGCTCGGCACTCTTTCCCAGGTGGGTCTGGCGGGCGCCACCGCGGCGGCGCTGCTCCTCATGAACTACGGCTCCAAGTTCCTCTACTTCCAGTTCTGAGCGATGCGTCCCTTCGCGGTCACGCTGGCCCTGCTGCTGACCCTCGCGCTGGGAGTCAATGGGCTGGCCGCCTGGGATCGCGGGCGCCAGGACGCGCGGCTTCGCGCCGCGTCGGCCGGCTTCCACGCCGGTCAGGCCGTGCTCGGCTATCGCGACGTGGACGAGCGGCGCTTCCAGCGCGCGCGTCTTCAGGCGATCGCGCGTCCCCGCGTCGTCGCCTTCGGCTCCAGCCGGGTGATGGAGGTGTCGACCGAGCACGCCGGCCTGGCGCCCGGCGAGTTCTACAACGCGGGCATGTCGGCGGCGACGGTCGAGGACTTCATGGCGCTGTGGTCCATCCTGGAGCGGCAGGGCAAGCGCCCCGAGCTCGCCTGGCTCTCGGTGGACGCCTGGGTCTTCAACGAGGCCAAGGAGGAGATCCGCTGGCTCGACTGGTCCGACGAGGTCTCCGGCTTTCTCGCCGGGGCCGGCATGGGCAACGCCCTCGGCGGGCGCGTGCCTGACGCGATGCTCCTCTGGTACCGCGCCAAGGAGCTGCTCTCCTACACGGTGCTGAAGACCTCGCTCGCCGACCTCCGCCGGCGCTTCGACGGGCGCCGGCGCCGCGGCGCGGAGGTGGTGCAGGCGCTCGAGGGCGCGGTGGTCCCCGAGGCCGAGCTGGGCGACCGCCGCGGCCTCCGCGCCGACGGCAGCATTGTCTACGAGCTCGAGTACCGGCGGCTCTCGACGGAGCGGACGCGGGAGGAAGCCGCGCGCTACGTCATCGGAGGCCGGACGGGGCTCGAAGGCTTTCGCTGGAATGCGGAGCGCGCCGCGCGGCTCGAGCTGCTGTGGCGGGACATGCGGCGGGCGGGCGTGCGTGTGGTGGCCTGGCTGCCCCCGTATCACCCGGAGGCCTGGCGGCTCATCCGGGCCGATCCTCAGCGCGCCGCCGCCCTGGCCGGGGCGCGCCGCTTCCTGGAGGAGGCGGCCGCGCGGACCGGCGCCCGCTTTCTGGATCTGTCAGACCCGGCGACACTGGGCTGCGGCGATGGGGAATTCTACGACGCGATCCACCCCCGGTACCCCTGTCTCCGCCGCCTGCTCGAGCGCGTGGCCGCGCGCTGAGCCGTCCTACCGCTTTCGCACCACCGACGTCAGCACGTGCTCGTCTCCCACCGCCACGCGTCCCTGGACCACGTCGAAGTGGTCGAGGACGAACTTGAGCGCCGCCGGCCGGTCGCGGAGCGAGGTGGCGCTGTCGAGCCCGGTGGCCTCGGAGCGGACATAGTCGAGGACGAGATGGCCGCCGGGCTTGAGGACACGGTGAAAGTGCTCGAGGACCGGCAGCGGACGGGGCAGGTGCTCGAAGACCTCCAGGCAGAAGATGGTGTCGTAGGTCCCGGGCAGCGGCGCGTCGTCGTTGGCGACGATGGGGATCATGGTCACGAAGCGATGGTGGCGGAATTTCCAGCGCGCGTAGTGGAAGAGCATGTGGGGAATATCCGCCGCCACCAGCTGGAGGTCGAGGTGCCGGTACCGGCGCGCGAGCGCGGTGATGACCGGCGCCGCCCCGCAGCCGTACTCGGCCACGCGCCCCCGCCGCGGCACGTAGCGGACATACGGATGCACGCGGAGCGGAGAGAGCGCGAGGCGGAAGGTGTGCGCGAAGAGGTAATAGGCGGTGCGCGGGTCCCGCCAGGCTTCCAGATGCTTGTCGTCGGAAGCGAGGGCCGGGTTCTCCAGGCTCTCGAAGTGGATGGTCTGGAGCCGCTGCCGGTAGACGCCGGACAGGAAGTAGAAATCGTGCGGGTGGATGGGACGGTTGCCGAGCTCTTCCACCCAGTAGCGCTGGAACTCGAAGAACCAGTCGAGGGAGAGATTCGCGTAGACGAGCCGGCGGTGGAGCCCGCTCCGGACGAGCGCGCCGAGCCCGTACAGCCGCGCGAGGCTGGCCACCGTGCCCAGGGGGCCAAGGCCGTCGCCGCTGCGCGCGGCGGGATCGGGGGCGGGAAGCTTGGCGTCCTGCGCCGCGAGCAGGGCCGCCACGTCGAGCCGCGCGTCGTCGTACAGATTCATATCCTCGACTCGCGCGGGACCGCCATCGCCGCGGAGCGTAGCCCATGCGCTTTTCGCGTGTCAAGGCGCGCGCCCGCATCGCGCCGCCCGGGGCGCGCGCGAGCGCGTGCTAGAATCCGCTGCGATGCCCAGGGTCATCGGTGTCGTCTCCGTCGCGCGCTCCGACTGGGGGCATCTGGTGCCGGTGCTGGAGGCGATGCGGGAGGCGGCCGATCTCGACGTGCGGCTCCTCGTCGGCGGCGCGCATCTCTCGCCGCGCTTCGGGAGCACGGTGACCGCCATCGAGGCCGCGGGCTGGCCCATCGCCGCGCGCGTGGAGATGGTGGGAGCGGGCGATGCGCCGCTGGACATGGCGACGGCGGCCGGGCGCAGCGTGACGGGATTCGCCGAGGTGTTCGCGCGGCAGGGTCTCGACCTGCTGGTGGTGCTGGGCGACCGGATCGAGATGCTGGGCGCCGCGGTCGCCGCCCTCCCCTTCGCGCTGCCGGTGGCGCACCTCCATGGGGGCGAGGTCACCGAGGGCGCCATTGACGAGCAGGCGCGCCACGCCATCACCAAGCTCGCCCACCTCCATTTCGCCGCCGCGGAGCCGTACGCGCGCCGTCTGAGGCAGATGGGCGAGGAGCCCTGGCGCGTGCACTGCGTCGGGGCGCCCGGCCTCGACCGGCTGCCGCGGCTGGCCACGCTGTCCCGCGCCGATCTGGCCTCGCGCCTGGGCCTCCCGCTCCGCCGGCCCACCATGCTGGTGACCTTTCACCCCGTCACGCTGGAGCACGCCGACACCGCGCGCCACGTGGACGAGCTTGCCGCCGCGCTCTCCGGCGTGGAGGGTGATCTCGTGATCAGCTACCCGGGGGCGGATACCGCCCACCGCGCGGTGGTCGAGCGGTGGACCGCGCTGGCGGCGGCGCGCCCCGGCACCCGGCTGGCCCCCTCGCTCGGCGAGGAGGTGTACTGCTCGCTGCTGCGCGAGGCCGACGCCATGGTGGGCAACTCGTCGAGCGGGATCATCGAGGCGGCGTCCTTTGGCCTGCCGGTGGTGAACATCGGAAGCCGCCAGCAGGGCCGGCTGCGTGGCGAGAACGTCATCGACGTGGGCCAGGGCCGCGACGAGATCGCCGCCGGCATCGCGCGGGCGCTGGACCCCGCCTTCCGGCGTGGCCTGGCCGGCATGCGGAATCCGTACGGCGACGGCGCCGCCGCTCCGCGCATCGTTCGCATCCTCCGCGAGGTCCCGCTGGGGCCGCGCCTGGCGCGGAAGCGATTCGCCGACCTGCCGTGACGCTCGCCGTCCTCGCGTCGCGCAAGGGCTATCTGAAGGTGCTGGGGGCCTTCATCCAGGCGGCCTCGGCGCGGGGTCACCGCGTGGTCCTGCTCCATGACCCCGACGAGAAGAAACCGGGGGAGGCGGTGACGGCGACCGACCTCGCGCAGTGGCCCCAGGCCATCTCCCGACCTCACCGCCGAGGGGAGGCGTTGCTGCCCGCGCTCCGCGCCGCCGGCGCGGAAGCCCTGGTGGGTCCGTCGCTGCACCTGCTCCTGCGGGCCATGGGCGTGGAGGGCGAAGCGCCGGCCTTGCGCGCGGCGGGAATACGCCTCTACTCGGTGGACTACGTCTTCGACACCGTGGCGAGCGCGCCCGAGGGCTACCGGGTGGTGGACGTCACCTGCTACATGAGCGAGCACCAGCGCCAGGTGCACTGGCGCGTGCAGCGCGAGGCGTTCGCCGCCATCGGGAGCGAGGCGGAGCTCCGGCGCCGCAGCGCGGTGGTGGGCTCGACCATGCTGGATCAGCTCGCGCTCGTGGACCGGGCGGCGGTGCGAAGGAAGTACGGGCTGGCCCCCGATCGCCCCGTGGTGCTGCTCATGTCGCTCAAGATGGCGGTGCCCGAGCCGCTCCGCCGCCTGACCTGGGCCGGAGGCTGGCGCGGCTGGCGCGCGGCCAAGGCCCTCGCCACGGGCCACCGCGCGCTCGTTCCCGCCATTCTCCGGGGGAATGGTTACCTGGCGCTCGCGGAGGCGCTGCGCGGATTCTCGCGGCGGGCGGGCGCGAGCTTCGTGGTGAAGTCGCGCGCGAAGAACGCCGATCCCCGCTTTCTCACCCGGCGCGCCGACCTCTTCATCGAGCGGGACGAGGACGTGTTCCCCTACACCTCCATCGAGCTGGTGGCCATCTCCGATCTCTGCGTTCACTTCCAGAGCGGGGCGGTGCTGGAAGCCGCGCTCGCCGGCGTGCCCTCGCTCTCCATCCGGGTGCCGCAGACGCACCTGGAGGGATACGCGAGCTTTCAGGAGGTGTTCGGCGCGAAGCCGGGGAGCATGCAGAACTTCCCCGGCCTCGTCTGGTCGATGGACGCGGCGGAGGCGACGCGGCGGCTGGCCACCGCCGGCCTCGCCGACTTCCGGGTGGACGGGGGGGCGCGGCGGCGCTACATCGAGACCTTCCTCGGCTTCGACGATACGCAGAGCAGCGGGCGCCTGCTCGACGTCATCGAGTCCGCGGGCCGCGTCAGCGGGGCCGGGCGTCCAGCAGCAGCTCCGCCAGCCTGAAATCCAGCGCGGTATCGATGTTCACCGACTCCTCGCGCGCCATCACATAGGGAGCGGTGACCCGCGGGTAGAAGGTGCGCTGCGCCCGGAGCGCGGCGGTCCGGATCGCGTAGATGGCGCCGTTGGGCCGGAACGCGACGGGGAGATCCTGGCGCCGATCCACCTTGCCTCCCTCGGGGAAGAGCCAGGCCAGCCGCCGCTCCGTCACGGTGAGCATCCAGTACGGCGGATAGTCCGCCTCGGTCACCGCCACCACCGCCTCGAGGGCCGGGTCGTCCCGCAGCGTCGCCACCGCCGCGTCGATGTGGTGGGCCCGTCGCAGGGGCGCCGTCGCCGGCAGGAGCACGAGGACGTCGGGATGCTGGCTCTCGTGCGCGGCGAGCCAGTCGAGCGCGTGCAGCGCCACCTCGAGCGACGACGCGGTGTCGGTGGCGAAGACGGCCGGCCGCACGAAGGGCGTGTGACCACCCGCCTCACGGGCCCGCGCCAGAATCTCGTCGTCGTCGCTGGACACGATGGCGCGGGTGAGGGATCTCGCCTCCCGCGCCGCCTCCACCGTCCACGCGATGAGCGGACGGCCACCGAGGGGCAGCACGTTCTTTCGGGGCAAGCCCCGGGATCCGCCCCGCGCCACCACCAGACCGAGGACGAGCGGCGGGCTCACGCGGACGCGGCCGTCCGCAGCACCCGCGCCTCCGCCGCCTCTCCCACCAGCCGGACGATCGCTTCGATGTCGGCCCGGGCGGGCAGGCGCCGGCTCGCCTCGTGGTAGGCGCGCCGCGTCTCCGCGCCGAGAGCGGCGGCGAGGAGCGGGCCCACCTCGCCCGGCTCGCGGGCGACGAGGCCGAGCCCGGCCAGGACTCCGTCGGGATCGCCCACCCCTTCCGCGCGCATGAACTCCCGCGTGGCGGGCTCGGTGAGGAGGAAGAGCACGACCCCGAGGGGTGTCTCGGCCCGCGCGGAGAGGAACGCATAGTCCATGCTCGTGGTCGAGAAGCACGTGGTGACCACGTCACAGGCGGCGAGGGCGGGCTCGGCGGTGTCGTCGGCGGAGGCGTCGCGCACGTCGAGGCCGGCGCGCCGGAGCGCGGCCAGGTGCATCTGGGCCTGCTCCAGGGACTTGGGATGCTCGCGAAGCACGATGAGCGCATGCGGGACCTCGGCGGCGAGCGCGCTCACGAGCCGCCCGAATGCCGCCGCCTGGCCGGGAATCGCCGCCGGCTGGGCGAAGAAGCCCACCACCGGACGGCCGTCGGTCACACCCAGGGCGGCCCGCGACGCCGCGCGGAGCGCCGCCACGTCGAGCGCGGCGTAGCGGGCATGGCGGAGCGAGCCGACCGGCCGCGCCGTCACGCCGAAGCGCTCGCGGGTGAGCTGCGCCGCCGGCTCGTCCCGCACGAAGTAGAGGCCCGCATAGGCGGAGCCGATGGCGTTGGCGTCACCCGGATAGTCCTGCAGCGCGAAGGTGGGGCGGTCGCCCGCGCAGGCGAGGAGGGCCTCGTCGATGCCCGCGCCCAGCGAGGATACGCCCACCACCAGCGCGTCGGGATCCAGACGCTGGAGGAGGCTGGTGGCGGCCGCCAGCATCGGGGCCGGCTCCGCCCGCGAGGCGAGAACGCTCGAGCCGTCCGGAAGGGCGAAGGGCACCGGGGCCTCGCCCGCCACCTCGAGGATGTCCAGCGCGGGCTCGCTCGCCGCCACCGTCAACGCGAAGCGGCGGGTCTCGCGCAGGGCGGGGATGACCACGCGCAGCTGCGCCGCTGCCGCCGGGTCCCGCGCCGACAGCAGCACCCGGGCGCGTCTCACGGCTTGACGAGCCCGGCCGCCACCACGGCCTCCGCGAGGGCCCAGTCCTCGGGGGTGTCGATGTCCAACCCTTCGATGCGGTCGGTGGGGAGCCCGAGCAGGCGCTCGGGAAACATGCGGCCCGTGCGCCGGAGGCTCTCGCGCGTGATCAGGTAGAGGGTGCCGTTGGGCGTGAGCACCGGCCGCATGTCCTGGCGGCGAACCCGCTCTTCCCAGGCCCCGAACGGGACGAGCCATCCGCCGGGATCCGGCTGGAAGATGAGGCCCGGCGTGCGCGCGATGGTGTCCACGCCGATCACCGCGTCCGTCCCCGGCCGGGCGAAGAGCGCCAGCGCTTCGTGCAGGCGCCGGGCTTGCCGGAATGGACTGGTGGGCTGCAGCAGCATCACCGCCGTCACCCGGTAGTTCGCGTCCCGCTCCATCCACTGGATCGCGTGCTCCACCACCGAGACCATGGTGGCGTCGTCGGTGGCGAGCTCCGCCGGCCGCATGAACGGGGTCTCGAGTCCGGCGGCCCGTCCCACCTCGGCGATGGCGGGATCGTCGGTGGAGAGCACGGCGCGGGCGCCGAGCCCCGCGGCCTCGATGGTCCGCGCGGTCCAGGTGAGCAGGGGCAGCCCCCCCAGGCACCGCAGGTTCTTTCCCGGCACCCCCTTGGAGCCGCCGCGGGCGGGAACGAGGATCAGGAGACCTGGTGGCGCAGCCGCCATCGGTCACCCTCGCGTTTCCAGAGGTGGGGCGAACGGAACTGGTCGATGAGCTCCCAGAAGCGGGCCTCGGTGATCCCCATGTAGTCCAGGTTCTCCTGCAGCCACTTTCGCGGCACCTCGCCGTCGAAGCGCCGCACGAGGCTCACGCCCTCCTCCCGGGTGAGGTGGTGGTTCCGGATCTCCTGGGCGGCGTCATACGACGCGCGGCCCAGCCCGAACTTGATGAAGGTGGTGAAGTAGTGCAGGCCGTCCATCCGGTCGTCGATGCTGTTGTACTTCGAGTAGGTCCCCTCCGTGCGCTCGGTATTGGCCTCGAATCCCGCGTGCTCCACCGCGTAGTAGTAGCACTCCTGCGGGATCCACTTGAGGTAGTAGCCGAGGTAATGCACCTCGATCTTCTTGTCATGGAGGAGGGCGGGATCGGCGGGGAGGTACGGCTCGAGCTCCCAGAGCTGCACCCCGTGCCGGGGCAGCTCGGAGGCGTGCACGCCGCCGAGGTAGAGCGACTCCAGATCGGTGGAGCCCGCGAAGTAGCGGAGGTCGCGCCGCGGCGTGGCCGCCTCCGCGATGGGGTTGCCGTACTCCGCCTCGTTCTCGCCATACACCACCAGGGGGATGTCGTAGCGCGCGGCAAACTTCGGCGCGAAGCTCTTCTGGCCGAAGATGAACGGCTGGAAGGGGTGGAGGAGGTTCTCGAACGCGAGGCGGGTGAGGGTGCGATGCACGCGACCGTCGGGAGTGCAGAGGAAGTTGGTGAAGCCGGAGTGGATCCAGGCCTGGAAGTTCCGCCACCCCACCTCGGTGTAGATGTGGGGGGCCCACGTCACCGTCAGCGGGTGCATGTCGAACTTGTAGCGGAGGAGGTGCGCGGCGTAGATGCTGTCCTTGCCCCCGCTGCCCGGCACCAGCACGTCGAAGCGCCCGTCGGTCCGGCGGTGGCGGGCGAGCAGATCCGTCAGCTCTCGCTCGCGCTCCGTCCAGTTCACCTGCGTGTCCTTCATCTCGGCGAAGCGGCAGGCCGCGCACACGCCGGCCTCGTCGAGGTGGATGGTGTCCTTGCGGGAGGCGGAGGTGTGCTGGTACTCGACGGCGGAGGAGGGCCGCTGATTCGAGATCACGCAGCGCGAGCAGAAGCGCACCTCGCGCGGCAGCCCGAACTTGGCCTCCAGTACGGGCTCGGCGGACACCGCGTCCTTGCGGGTCTGCTCGGCGCTCACATTCGGTTCACGAAGGCGTCGATGATCGAGAGGCCGACCTCGCCGCTCTTCTCCGGGTGGAACTGGCATCCCGTGATGGGGCCGTGAGTGATGGCGGCGGTGGTGGGGACGCCGGCAAAGGTGATGTCGGCGAGACGGTGCCGCGCCACCGCCGGATGCGCGGCGTACGAGTGCACGAAGTACGCGAATCCGCCGGGCTTGACGGCGGCGAGCAGGCTCTCGGCCCATGGCGCGCCGTCCACCGCGGGCTCGAGACGGCACCAGCCCACGTTGGGGATCTTCTCGCGCGTCCCGGGGAGGGGCGGGGGCAGCCGTTCGACGCGGCCGGGCAGGAGTCCCAGGCCCGCGTGACGGCCGAACTCGCTCGACTCCTCCAGGAGGAGCTGCATGCCGAGACACACGCCGAGGAGCGGACGGCCCCGGGCGCCGAATTCCTTGAGGGCGTCCACGAGGCCGCGCGCGGCGAGCCCGGCCATCGCGTCGCCGAAGGCGCCCACCCCGGGGAGGATGACGCAGTCCGCGTCGCGCACCGCCCGGGGATCGGAGGAAAGGTCGGGCGTCCCGCCCACCCGCGCCACCGCCTGGCAGACGCTGAAGAGATTGCCGCGTCCATAGTCCACCACCACCACCCGGCGCGCCGCGCTCATGCGGACACGCGCACCGGGATGTCCGCCATCGCCAGCCGCGCCTTGATGTCGCCGATGGTGCACTTGCCGTAGTGGAGCACCGAGGCCACCGCCACCGCGTCCACGCCCACGTCCGCGATGGCGGCCCGCGCGTGCTCGGGATTGCCCACTCCGCCGCCCGCGATCACCGGCACGGTGACGGCTCGAACGAGGTGCTTCAGGAACGCGAGGTCCATGCCCTTCTGGGTGCCCTCACGGTCCACCGAGGTCACCAGCAGCTCGCCCGCTCCCAGCTCCACCACGCGCGCCGCCCACTCCAGCGCGTCGAGCCCCGTGCGCTCCCGCCCGTTGTCGGTATAGGCTTCCCAGCGATCCGGCGCGATCTGCTTGGTCTGGATGGACACCACCATGCACTGGCGGCCGAAGGACTCGGACACCTCGCGGATGAGCTCCGGATTGGCCACCGCGGCGGTGTTGATGGCGACCTTGTCCGCTCCGCTGCGCAGCGCCTCTCGAACGTCGGCGAGGCTCCGCAGGCCGCCCGCCACCGTCATGGGGACGAAGATGTCGCTGGCCGTTCGACGCACCACCTCGAGGATATTGTTGCGGCCGTAGAGGCTGGCCACGATGTCCACGTAGAGGATCTCGTCCGCGCCCTCCGCGTAATACCGGCTCGCGTAGGCGCGCGGGTCGCCGATGACCCGCAGGCCTTCCAGGTGAATGCCCTTGACGAGGTTCGGGCCCTTGACGTCCAGCCGCGCGATCACGCGGGCGGCCGGCATGGTCTAGTCCACGTCGACCCAGCGCCCGGTGTCGCTCGAGCGCGCGCAGGCGTCGATGACGCGCTGGACGCGGTAGCCGTCGCGGAGATCCACGTTGGGCTTGGCCTTCCGCGCCACGCAGTCGAAGAAGTGGTCGATCTCGTCGAGGTACATCTGGTCGTAGCTGGGCTCGAACGTCCACTCCTCCCACTTGTGATTGGCGTGATCGTAGAGCTTGACGGAGTGGGCGTGCATGTCGACCAGGAGCGTGCTGGCGGTGCCGATGATCTCCACCTCGGTGCGCGAGGAGCGGTCCACCATGTCGAGGTGGATGGAGCCGAGGGTCCGCGGCCCGAAGCGCGCGATGACCTCGCACACGTCGTCGCTGGTGACCTCGAGATCGCTGAGGGTGCCCACCGCCGAGAACACCCCCTGGATGGGCCCCACCAGCCACTGCATCCAGTCGAAGGCATGGCACTCATCGAGGAGGACGCCTCCGCCCATGTCCTTCCTGGACATGTAAAACGTCCGGTAGTCTTCCCACGGATGCCAGTCGGGCAGGTAGGAGCCGGTGAAGCTCCGCGCGGTGACGATCCGGCCCACCCGCCCCTCCGCGATCAGCTCGTGGGCCTTCACCATCGGCTTGAACCAGCGCAGGCAGAAGCCGGTCATCCCGATGAGGCCGCGCGACTCGACGGCGTCCAGCAAGGCGGGGATGCCCTCCAGGCTGGAGGACACCGGCTTCTCCATGAAGATGTGGATTCCGCGCCGGGCGAGCTCCAGCGCGGGCGCGATGTGATAGGCGGTGGGCACGCACACGAAGGCGGTCTCGAAGCGCTCCCCGTCGAGCGCCTCGTCCAGGCTCCTGAAGATCGGCGCCGCCGGGTGGCGGGCCGTGATTTCCGCGCGCCGATCCTCGCGCGTCTCCACCACCGCCGCGGTGCGGCCGGTGGACAGAAGGTTGCGGAGATGGCGCTTCCCGATGGAACCGCCACCGATGACTAGGGCTGTGAGCACGATGGGCCTTCCTTGCCCGCTCTGCGGGGAGCGAGCATGTCTTCGGTGAGTGGCGTGTCGGCGGCGACCGCGCGCGCGGTGCGCCGGCCGAGGACATGGGGCAATGCCGAGGGAGGCAGACCGGTTCCGGGGCGCAGGATGACGAGATCCTCGCGCCGGAGCACGGTGCCGGCGGGAAGATCGCGGCCGGCCACGAGGCTCTTCCGCGCCACCAGCCGGATGGGGAGCTCGCTGGGCGCGGGGCGCTTCACGCCGTCGCCCAGCGCCCCCTCGACCTCCCGCACCGCCCGCACCAGCGCCGTGAGCTCGTCGGGAGTCAGCGACGCTTGATGATCCGGGCCGGGCAGGCTCCGGTCCAGGGTGAAGTGCTTCTCGATGCAGGCGGCTCCGAGCGCGGCGGCCGCGATGGCGACGGTGAGCCCCCGCGAGTGATCGGACAGCCCGACCGGCACGCCGAACCGCCGCGCCAGCGTGTCCATGACGCGGAGATTGGTCAGCGCGGGATCCGCGGGGTAATTGCTCACGCACTGGAGCAGGACGAGGTCGGTGAGCCCGGCGGCCCGGAGCGTCGCCACCGCCGCGTCCACCTCGTCGAGGTCGGCCATCCCGGTGGACAGGATGACGGGAAGCCCCAGCGCGCCCACCACCTCGAGCATGGGCAGATTGGTCACGTCGCCCGAGGAGATCTTGAGGCGCCGAACCCCGAGCCGCTTGAGATAGTGCGCGCTGTCGACGTCGAAGGGCGTGGAGAGGAACTCGATCCCGCGGGCCGCGCAGTGCGTCCACAGCGCCTCGTGGGCGGCGGGGGATAGCTCCAGGGCGGCGAGCATGGCGTGCTGGCTCAGCTCTCCGGCCGCGCGGCGCTGATAGTCCGCGGTGGGGGCGGCGCGGGTGACGAGGCCGTCGGCGGTGAAGGTCTGGAACTTCACCGCGTCGGCGCCGGCCTCCGCGGCCGCGTCCACCAGCGCGCGCGCGAGGCTCAGGTCCCCGTTATGGTTGACGCCGGCCTCCGCCACGATGAAGGTCCTGGCCGCCATTTCGCCCATTATATGCGGATGTGCGCCCGCGCCGGCACGCCCGCCACCGTGGCGCCCGCGGCCACCGCCTCTGTGACCACCGCACCCGCCGCCACCATCGCTCCCGCTCCGATGGCGAGATGCGGGAGCACCACCGCGCCCGCGCCCAGGAAGGCGCCCTCCCCCACGGTGACCCCGCCCGCCAGCACCACGCCGGGACCCAGGTAGGCGTGATCCGCGAGGCGGCAGTCGTGCTCGACGATGGCCCCGCTGTAGAGGACCGCGTTCCGCCCCACGCGCACTCGCGCGGCCAGCACCGTCCCGCCGAAGACCGCGGTCCCGGCGCCGACCGACGCCGAGCGCGCCACCACCGCGCGGGAATGCACGAGAGCCGGCGCCGGAATCCCGTGAGACAGGGCGAGCTCGAACACGCGCCGGCGCGCCGCCATGCCGGTGTTTCCCACGCCGACAACCATGCCCTCGCAGCGCCCCTCCTGGAACGCCGCGATCCCGGCGGTATCGTCGCCCCAGACGGGGATGCCGAGCACCGACTGTCCCTTCAGCGCGGGATCGGCGTCGGTGAACGCCACCGGGCTGTGCACGGTGTCCTCTCCCGCGAGGTCCGCGAGGGCTTGCCCGTGCGCGCCCGCGCCCATGATCAAGATTCGCATGCGCTCCGCATCCTATACCGCGCCCCGCGACCCGGCAAATCCGGCGGGCTCAGGCCCCGCGGAGGCCGGCGCGAAGGAAGTCCTGGAAGGCGCGGGGCGACAGAAGTGAGAGGGCATAACGGAGATTCGCGCCCATGCGCGGGTGCATCCAGCCGAGGCAGACGAAGTAGGCGGCAAAGGCGCCCAGCGCCGCGGGGACCACGGCCCACGGCTCGGGCACATGCGCGGGGCCCAGGGCCGCCCGGATCCCGTGGAAGACGCCGAGGCCGAGGGCGAACGCGGCCAGATAGGCCGGGATGAGGCCGTAGAAGCCCACCCCCGCGAGCTCGCGCGTCCAGCGCACGTATACCCAGGCCGGAAAGGCGATGAGCACCAGGCGAGCGAGCGCGGCGCCGGGCGCCCCCGGCAGGAGGCCGGGCACGAGGAGCCCCAGCGCCGCCAGATACACGATCAGGCGCAGCAGGTTCACGGGAATGAAGCGATGGGTCTGCTCGAGCGCGTTCACCACGAGGGTGTAGGGGTTCACGATGCTGGCCACCACCGCGGCGAGGACGAGCAGCCGGAGAGGCCAGACGGCGGGCAAGAAGGCGCTCCCGTAGAGGAGACCGATGACGATCTCGGCGCCGGCCCACAGCCCCAGCCCGAGGGGCAGGACCAGGAACAGGAGCTTGTCGAGGCCGTTCTCGAAGAGCCCCCGCGCCTCTCGGTCGCCGCCCTCCGAGCGCTTCGCATAGAGCTGAGACAGCCGGGTGAACAGCAAGGTGGCGGGCGCCTGCATCACCGACGAGAGCGCCTCCCACAATGCGCGGGCGATGTGGTAGTAGCCCGCCGCCGTCAGGCCGGCCCAGCGTCCCACCACCACGCGGTCGATGGAATCCTGGAACAGCGCGATGGGGGTGGTGACGAGGAAGGGCCGCGCGAAGCGCCAGTAGCCGCGGAAGCTCTCCGCGGTGGGGCGGCGCGCGCCGATGCCGTGCCGGGCGGCGAGGACGCCCGCCGCTCCCGCCAGGCTCACCAGCCCATCGATGGGAAAGGTGGCGGCCACCCAGGTGATATGGGGCGCCCAGGCCAGCACGGCGAGCGTGGCGGCCAGCCGCGCCACCCGGGCCACGAGCAGGATCAGCGCATAGGCGACCACCCACTCGCGAGCCAGGAATACCTTCAGATAGACGTCGGCATAGCCGGTGGCGACCTGGGCCCCGAGCATGCAGAGGAAGACCTGGACGAGCGGGCTCCAGGAAGCGAACCCCGACACCGCCCAGGTCACGCCGAGACCGAGCACGAGCATGAAATCGAGACCGAGCCGGACGGCGAGCATGGTTCCGAGACAGCGGCCCGGGTCCTGACCTTCCGCGAGTCGCTTGAGATGCGCCTGGGCGAAGCCCGGCAGCAGCGCCGCCATGAAGAGGCCGACGAGGCCGGTGCTGAAGCCGATCGAGCCCACCGCCTCGGGACCCAGGGTCCGCGCGACGAGAATGGAGACGACCATGCCCAGCGCGCTGCCGAACCAGGTCGAGCCGAGGAGAAGCAGTGACTTGCGACCCAGGTCCTGGGGCGGCATGCGGCTCGATTCTATCGCAGCGTGGGCGGTTAACCGGTCGGGGAATTTGCCTAAGTCCTCGAACTTCCATATGATTAAGCCTCCTCCCAATGAATACGGCTCCGAGATGAAGGCGGCGTGGCCCTGAACCCTGGACTGGTGGTGTCTCCGGCGGCTTCCATCCGGGAAGCGCTGGAGGCGATTACCAAGAACAGCCGCCAGGCCGTGGTGGTGGTCGAGCCCGACGGTCGCCTCGCCGGGCTCGTGACGGACGGCGATCTTCGCCGGGCCCTCCTGCGCGGACTGTCCCTGAACGACCCGATCACTCAGGCGCTCAACCGGCAGCCCACCGTCGCGCCGGCCGCCACGGACCGGAGCGAGGCCCTGGCCCTGATGCGCGCGCGCGGCATCCGCCATCTCCCCCTGGTGGATGGGCGGGGGCGCGCCGTGGACGTGCTCTTTCTCGAGGAGCTCCTGGATACGGGGCGCCTGCCGAACCATGCCGTAATCATGGCGGGCGGCGACGGCAAGCGGCTGCGCCCGCTCACCGAGGCGACACCCAAGCCCCTGCTGCGGGTGGGCGGCAAGCCGCTGCTCGAGATCCTCGTGGAGCGGTTGCGGGCGGCCGGCGTGCGGAGCTTCCACATCACCGTGCGCCACAAGTCCGAGATGATCGAGGAGCACTTCGGCGACGGGAGCCGCCATGATGTGGGCATTCGCTACGTCCGGGAGCGCGAGCCTCTCGGCACGGTGGGCGCGCTGGCCCTGCTCGACCCGGGACCCCGCGAGCCCTTCTTCCTCGTCAACGGCGACATCCTCACCAAGTGCGACTTCCGGGGCATGCTGGCGTTTCACGAGCGCTCCGGCGCCGAGCTGACGGTGGGAACGGTGCGCCACGAGATCGACCTCCAGTACGGCGTGGTGGAGGTGGAGGGCGACCGGCTCACCACCCTGTCCGAAAAGCCCCGGATCGATCTCCGGATCAATGGCGGCATCTACGTGATCGATCCGACGGTGCTGGCGCGCATCCCCCGCGAGCGGGTCTTCGACGCCACCGACCTCATCCGGCTTCTGCTCGAGCAGGGGCGACACGTGGCCGCCTTTCCCATCCGGGAGTACTGGCTCGATGTCGGCCGCCTCGACGACTTCCACAAGGCCGATCGCGACATGGCCGAGGGCTTGCTTGACTAGCGTCGGCGTCATCGGCCTGGGTTACGTGGGGCTCACGCTCGCGGTGTCGCTCGCGCGCAAGGGATTCACCGTGCACGGGGTGGACACGGCGCCGGCCGTGCTCGACGCGCTCCGCGCGCGACGCGCGCATCTCTTCGAGCCGGGCGTCGAGGAGGCGGTGCGCGAGCTCATGGGCGACCGTCTCCACGCCGGCCCCGCGTTGCCCGAGCGCGGCGTGGACGCCGCGGTTCTCTGCGTCTCCACGCCGGTGAATGAGGGCTCGCATGCGCCGGAGCTGGAGAATCTGCGCCGCGCCGCCCGCCACGTGGCCGAGCGCTGCGGCCCCGACACCCTGGTGGTGGTCCGCTCCACCGTGCCGGTGGGAGGGACGCGCGCGGTGGTGCTGCCCGAGCTGGCCGCGCGCTGGCCCCGGCCGCGCCTGGCCTTCGCCCCCGAACGGACCATTCAGGGCCAGGCGCTCCGCGAGCTGACCGAGCTGCCCCAGGTGGTGGGCGGGGTCGACGCCGCCAGCCGGGACGCGGCGGGCGAGCTCTTCGGTCGCCTGACCTCGAGCATCGTGCCCGTGGGCTCGCTCGAGGCCGCGGAGCTGGTCAAGCTCGCCAACAATTGCCACACCGATCTCATCTACTCCTACGGCAACGAGATCGCGCTCCTCGCCGAGCGCTGGGGCGTGGACCCGCTGGAGGTGATCCGCGCCGCCAATCTCGACTATCCGCGGCCGGATCTCGCGAAGCCCGGCTTCGTGGGGGGCGCCTGCCTCACCAAGGACCCGTATATCCTGCTCAGCGCCGCCAACTCCGTGGGGCATGAGCCCTGGCTGGTGGGTCGCGCTCGCGCGCTCAACGAGCACCTGCCCGTGCTGGTGGCCGACCGCCTGGTGCACCTGATCCGGAGCGCGCGTGGCACCGCCGAGGGCGCGCGGCTCTGCGTGCTCGGCTGGGCGTACAAGGGCTGGCCCCCCACCGACGACATGCGCGGCGCGCCCGTCATTCCCATGCTGCCGCTGTTCCGCGCCGCCGGGATCGCCCTGCGCGGCCACGACTTCCTCGTGGGGCCGGCCGTCATTCGCGCCCTCGGCGCCGAGCCGGTGACGCCGGAGGCGGGCTTCGACGGCGCCGACGCCGTGCTCGTGACCATGAACCATCCGGAGTACGCCAAGCTCGACCTGCCCACCCTCCTCACGCGGCTGCGCCGGCCGGCGGTGCTCTTCGATTCGTGGCGCATCCTCGACGAGGAGGCGGTGCGGTCGGCGGGTGTGCGCTATGCCGGGATCGGCTATGGCTAGGATCCTCGTCCTCGGCGGCGCGGGCTTCATCGGCCATCATCTGGCCACGCGACTCGTGGGGGAGGGGCATGCCCTGACCCTGGTCGACGATTTCTCGCGGGGGAAGACGGACGCGGCGCTGGAGGCCCTCTGCGCCAGGCCGGGCGTCGCCCTCCACCGCGCCGACCTCACGCGGCCGGGGGCGCTCGATGCGCTGCCGCGCGACTGGGAGCAGGTCTACATGCTGGCCGCCGTGGTCGGGGTGCGCCACGTGGAGCGTGATCCCGCGCGCGTGATCCGGGTGAACACCATGGCCCTGCTGCACGTGCTCGAGTGGCTGCCCGGCCGCGGCGAGACGCTCTTCTTCTCGTCCACCAGCGAGGCCTATGCGGGCGGCGTCACCAACGGCACCGTGCCGGTCCCGACGCCCGAGGACGTGCCGCTCTCGGTCCCCGATCCCGCCGCGCCGCGCTGGGCCTATGCGGCAAGCAAGATCCTCGGCGAGGCGGCGGTCCTTCACGAGGCGCGCGCGCGGAGCCTCCGGGTGGTGGTGGGACGCTTTCACAACGTGTACGGGCCGCGCATGGGCGCCGACCATGTGATCCCCGAGCTCGCCCTGCGCGCGCTCCGCCGCGAGGACCCCTTCCGGCTCTTCGGCGTGGAGCAGCGCCGCGCCTTCTGCCACGTGGCGGACGCGGTGGAGGCCATGGTCCGCCTCATGGCGTCGGAGGCCGCGTGGGGGCAGGTGGTCAATATCGGCAACGATGCCGAGGAGACCCGCATCGACGATCTCGCCAGGCTGGTTCTCGACGTGGTGGGGTATGCGCCCCTCATCGCGGCGGCGCCGGCGCCCCCGAACTCGGTGGCGCGGCGGTGTCCGGACCTCACCCGGCTCCGGGCGCTCACCGGATATCAGCCCAAGGTCGGCCTGGCCGCGGGCGTGCGCGACACCGTGGAATGGTACCGGCAGTGGGCGGCGGGGGAGGGGCGAGGGCAATGAGCGAGCGCCCGCGCATGATTCCGAACGCGGTGCCGCACCTGGCCGGCAACGAGTGGAAGTACATCAAGGAGTGCCTCGACACCAACTGGGTCTCCTCGGCGGGGCCCTTCATCGAGCGCTTCGAGCGAGCGGCGGCGGAATGGGTGGGCGTGCCGCATGCGGTGGCCACCGTGAACGGCACCGCGGCGCTTCACGTGGCGCTGCTGGCGGCGGGAGTGAAGCCGGACGACGAGGTGATCGTGCCCACCTTCACCTTCATCGCCACCGCCAATGCCGTCGCCTATTGCGGCGCGCATCCCGTCTTCATGGACGTGGAGCCGGGCTCCTGGGGCCTCGATCCGGCCAAGACCGCCGACTTCCTCACCCACGAGTGCGTCTCGCGCGGCGGGCGAACGCTGAACCGCGTCACCGGCCGCGTGGTGCGCGCCATGCTGCCGGTGGATCTCTACGGGCATCCCTGCGATCTCGATCCCCTGCGCGCGCTGGCGGAGGCGCACGGCCTGGCGGTGGTGGAGGACGCGGCGGAGTCTCTGGGCGCGCTCTACCGGGGCCGCCCGGTGGGAGGCGACGCGCCGCTGGCCTGCCTGTCCTTCAACGGCAACAAGGTGATCACCAGCGGCGCCGGCGGCATGGTGCTCGCGCGCGACCCCGCCATGGCCGCGCGGGTGCGCGCACTCACCACCCAGGCGCGCGGCGACGCGCTGGAGTTCATTCACGAGGAGGTCGGCTTCAACTACCGGCTCTCGAACCTCCATGCGGCCCTGGGCCTGGCCCAGCTCGAGCAGCTCCCGGGCTTCCTCCAGTCGAAGCGCGAGACGGCCATCGCCTATGCGCGGGCCTTCGCGGGCGTCGAGGGCGTGCGCATGGCGGGCGAGGCGCCGTGGGCGCGCTCCGCCTGCTGGATGGCCTCGCTTCTCATCGACGCCGGCCGGTGTCCCGACGTGCGGGCGCTCCTGCGCGATCTCAACGCGGAGGGCATCGGCGCGCGGCCGCTGTGGCGCCCGCTGCACCTCCAGCCGGCGTTCTCCGGCGCCCAGACCTATCGGGTGGAGGTCGCCACCCGGCTCTATGACCGCGGGCTGTCGCTGCCGTGCTCGGTGGGCATCACGCGCGAGGAGCGCGAGACGGTGGTGACGGCGCTGCTCCGCCGACTCTCGTGAGCCTGGACGCGGCGCTGCGGGGGCGCATCCGCAAGTACTACACCGGCTACTACCGGGACACGCTGGGCATCGCCGACTGGTCCACGCTGGTGGCCCTCCGTGAGGAGGAGGAGACGGCCGAGGCGCCGCAGTTCGCGCGGCTGCGTGATCTTCTCTCCCCCACCAAGGTCGCCGGCCCTCTGCTCAATGTCGGCTGCGGCACCGGCGGCTTCGACGTGGTGGCGGCGTCGGAGGGGATGCCGGTGGTGGGCGTGGACGCCGACGCGGAGGCCATCGCGATCTGCGCGCTCAAGCGGCGCCAGCTCGGGGGGCGCAGCGGCGCCTTCGTCCGGAGCCTCGCCGAGGCCCTGCCCTTCCGCGACGGCGCCTTCGGCGTGGTCTACTGCTTCTCCGCCATCGAGCACGTGGAGTCGGTGGCCCGGACCCTGAGCGAGATCGTCCGCGTGACCCGGCCGGGGGGCTTCATCTACCTGCATACGCCGAATGCGTGGTCCTGGTACGAAGGGCACTACAAGCTCCTCTGGGCGCCGTTTCTGCCCGAGCCGGCGGGGCGACTGTACCTGCGGCTCCGCGGGCGGCCCACCGAGTACCTGCGGACGCTGCGGCGCCTCACGCCGGGTCAGCTCATCCGAGAGCTCCGGCGCCACGGCGTGACGGACCTCCGCTTCTTCGATGACGAGCGGCCCCGCGAGTCGAAGGGCCGGGCCTGGAGTGTGCTCAAGCATTACTACCGCGTCACCGGAGTGGCGCCCTTCATCGAGCTGGTGGCCCGGAAGCCGTGAAGCCCATCCTCTTCGCCAGCGAGTACTATCCGCCCTTCGCGCCCGGCGGCGCCGAGTGGAGCACCGCGGCCTGGGCGGCCGCGCTGGCGCGACGGGGCCACGCGGTGGTGGTGGTGACGCCGAACTACGGCGCCGCCGCCCGCGAGGAGCGCGAGGGCGTCACGGTGGAGCGGGTGCCGTTTCCGCTGCGGCTGCGTCCCGGGCAGGGCGAGGCGCCCTGGCTGGTGCACCGGAACGCGCTCTTCTACCGGTACTTCGGCGCGCGCATCGAGCGCGCCGCGGTGGCGCACGGGGCGCGGGTGATTCACGCGCACGGCAAGGCGGCCCTGGTGGCCGGCTCGCGCGCCGGCCGTCGACTGGGGATCCCCGTCCTGGCGACCATCCGCGATGCCGGACTCATCTGCCCCCTCGGCTTCTGCACCATGTTCGAGACGGCGTGGACGACCTTTGACTGCACCACCGCGCAGTTCACGAGCAAGTGCGTGCCGTACTTCCTCGAGCGCTACCAGGCGGGGGCGGGGCCGCTGCGGCGGGCGTGGCTCCGCGCCTCGCTCCGGCTGGGCTGGCGCGACCAGCAGCGGCGCTTCCGCGCGCTGGCGGAGGCGGACGGCGTCATCGGCGTGAGCCGCGGCATCCTCGCCATATATCCCGACCGCCTCGTGGGGGGCGGTCGCGGCCGCGTCGTGCATACGCTGCCCCCCGAAGTGTCGGCGCCGGCGGCGGAGGAGGTGCAGAGCGTCCGCGATCGCCTCGGCATCGGCGACGGGTCGATCGTCCTCTACGCGGGCAAGCTCTCGCCGGGCAAGGGCACGCCGGTCCTGCTGGCCGCACTCCCCGCCATCCGCGGCGCGGTGCGCGGGGCGCGCTTCGTCTTCGCCGGCAAGGGCGAGCTGGCGGTGCCCTCGGCCCCGGACGTTCATGCGCTCGGCTCCATTCCGCAGCGGGATCTGTTCGCCCTCTATGCGGCGGCGGAGATCGTGGTGGTGCCCTCGGTGTGGCCGGAGCCGCTCTCGCGCGTGCTGCTGGAGGCCATGCGGCTCGGGCGGCCGGTGGTGGCGACGCGGGTGGGCGGCACGCCGGAAGCGGTGGCGGATGGCGTCACCGGCGTCCTCGTCGAGCGCGGGGACGCGGAAGCCCTCGCGCGCGCGATCGCCGGGCTCCTCCTCGATCCGGCCCGGCGGGCGGCCATGGGAGAGGCCGGACGCGCCCGCGCGGCCGAGTTCTTCAGGGAGGACCGCATCGTGGACGCGCTGCTCGAGGCGTATCAGGCGGCGGCGGGCCGCGAAGCGGCGACACGGGGGGCGGCATGAGCACGGGGCTCCAGCAGTACCTCGGACTCTCATATCGCCGGAAGCGGATCGACGCCGATCTCACGCGGGTGGCGGGCCATCTCGCCGGGCGCGTGCTGGACGTGGGGGGGGCGCGCCGCCGCGGCACCTTCCGGCCCCCCGCGGGCGCGCGCTGGGTGGTCGCCGACGTGAGCGTGGCGCGCACCGCCGGGAACGGGCTCGGCGTGGGCGCCGATATCCAGGCGCTGCCGTTCCGCGCGGGAGCCTTCGACGCGGTGAAGGCCACCGAGGTGCTCGAGCACGTGCCGGATGTCCCCGGCGCGCTCGCCGAGTGCCGGCGCGTGCTCCGCCCCGGCGGCCACCTGGTGATCACGGTGCCGTTCCTCGAGCGCGTGCACGGCGATCCCGGCGACTACACGCGCTACACGCGCAGCATGTGGGAGCGCCTGCTCGCGGAGGCGGGGCTGCGGCCGACCGCCATCGTCTCGCAGGGCGGCTTCTTCACCCACCTCGCCGGGGTGCTCCGCTATCTCGTGCTCCACTCGCCGCGCCCGTTCCGCTGGGCGGGATATGCCACCTTTCCGCTGCTCGACGGGCTGGCGCGGCTCGACGGGCTGTCCAGCGTCCGCCGGTCCGATCTCGCCAGCTGGGTGGGCGGCTATCTCATCGTGGCGACGCATCCGTGAGTCTCTCCCTCTCGTGACCACCCTCTCTCTCTGCTCGCCCCATTGTGGCGTGGCGCCCGAGACGACCTCGGGCGGGGAGACCTACGAGCGCGAGCTGCTGGTGCGCCTGGGGCAGGGCGGGACTCGCGTGGAGCTCATTCTCGCGCGGGGCAAGCCCCATCCGGCGCACGCCCCCAACTGGAGGGTGCACCGCTTCCCCATCGGGCGTGGGCTCCGCTGGTACGTGGCGCCCCTGGTGGTGCCCGACGCGATCGGCTGCGTGTGGCGCGAGCGGCCCTTCGACCTGCTCCGCGTCCACTCGTTGCGCTACATCGGCCCCGCGGCCCTCTGGGCGCGCCGCCTCTATCAGATCGATGCGCCCATCGTCGCGCACCACCACCACCTGGATCCCGGCCGGCTCAACGGTGTGATCGAGAAGCGCGTGATCGACCACGCCGATGCGGTGGTGGTGGGCAGCGAGTTCGCGCGCCGGCAGCTTCGCGACCAGCTGGGCGCCCGCACCGATCACGTCTCGGTGGTGCCGTACGGCGTCGATGCCGCGTTCTCGCCCCGTCCGGCGCGTCCCGATCTCCTGGCGCGCCATGGCCTCACCGGACATCCGGTGGTCCTGTACTTCGGAGGGCTCAAGCCGCGAAAGAACCTGCCCCTGCTCCTCGACCTCTGGCCGCGGGTGGCGGCCGCGGCCCCGGACGCGCGGCTCCTGGTGGCGGGCGGCGGACCGCTGCTGGCCGACCTGCGCGCGCAGGCGGAGCGCCTGGGCGTGGCCGCGAGCGTGGTCTTCACGGGCTATGTGCCCGAGGCGGAAAAGGCCGATCACTTCAATCTGGCCGACCTCTTCGTCTTTCCCTCCGCCATGGAGGGCTTCGGGCTCACGGTGGCGGAGGCGATGTCCTCGGGGCTGCCGGTGGTGGTCTCGGATCGCGGGTCGATCCCGGAGCTGGTGGGGGAGGGAGAAGGGGGATTCGTCTGCGACCCGGGACGGCCCGAAGCCTTCGTGGAGCGCTTGCTCGCGCTGCTGCGCGACGCCGCGCTCCGGGAAAAGCTGGCCGGGCTCGCGCGCGAGCGAGCGGAACGGCTCTTCCGCTGGGAGCGCTGCGTGGAGGGCACGCGGCGCGTCTACGAGAACACGGTGGAGGCGTGGCGCCGGGCCCGGAAGGACGGGCGCCGGTGAACGGGCTCTCGCGGCTCGCGGTGCGCGCGGTGGACGTCGTGAACCGCAAGGGCAAGGCGGTGGGCGTCCGTCTGGTCCGGCTCACCGGCAAGCGCGGCTATGCCATTCATCCCAAGCACCTGGTGGATCATCCATGGCACGACTGGTATCTCCCGCATCTCCGCGCCGACGACTACGTGCTCGACGTGGGATGCGCCAACGGCGCGCATCTGGCGCGCGCGGCCACCCGATGCCGGTCCATCGTGGGCTTCGACTACGATCTGGCCCAGCTCCCCAACGCCGCCCGCGCCATCCGTGACGGCGGGCTCGTCAATGCGCGGATCTTCGCCTGGGACATCACGGGGGCCTTCCCGTTCCCGGAGGGGACCTTCTCCGCCGCGCTGTTCCTGGACGTGATCGAGCACATCCATCCCCGGGTGGCGGTGCTGAAGGAGATCGCGCGGGTGCTGCGCGACGACGGCCGCCTCCTCGTCTCCGGGCCCAACCGCGACACGCGCTGGCGGCGGACGCTCCGCGCGGCGGGGCTCTTCGCCTACTCGGATCCCGACCACAAGATCGAGTACACGCGCGAGGAGTTTCTCGGCGAGCTGGCGGACGGGGGCTTCGAGCCCGTCTCCGAGGTGGAGCCGGTGGTGCTCGATACCCCCTGGGCCGGCGCCATCGATGCGGTGGGTGGGCTGTCCTTGAGCCTGTACGACCGGCTCAGCCGCTGGAAGCGCACGGCGGCGCTGCGCCAACCCGAGAACAGCACCGGCTTTCGCGTCGTGGCCAGGAAGCGGCGCTGATGCGCCTCGGCCTCTTGCCCGCGGTCGGCGGCGGGATCCGGGAGCTGGCGCGAACCGGACAGGTGTCGCGGCTGGTGGACGGGTATCTGCGCCGGTATGTCGAGGCGTTCGACGAGATCGTCTACTTCAGCTATCTGACCGAGTCCATCGACGAGCACACGCAGGATGAGGTCATCCGGAAGCGGGTTCGCATCATCTCGCCCCCCGGGTCGCTGCCGCGCGGGAAGTGGGCGCGCCGGCTGGTGGAGGAGCAAGGCGAGGAGCTGCGACGGTGCGACGTGCTCCGGATCTTCCAGGTCACCGGGGCGACGCCGCTGTACTGGGCCGATAGCTGGCGCCGGCCTCTCGGAGTCCCCTTCGTCACCACCTACGGATTCTCGTACGCGGCGCTGTCCGACTCCATGGTCAAGAAGATCCTGAAGCAGCAGGTGGAGAAGTGGGCCTTGCGCCACGCGGCGGCCGTGATCGCGACCACCGAGGCGCTCGGGGAGCAGGCCCGGGCCATCGCCCCCAAGGCGCGCGTGGAGCTCATTCCCAACGGGGTGGACACGGAGCGCTTCCGGCCGGGGGAGCGCCGGCGCGCCGGACACGATCCGCTTCGCGTGCTCTATGTGGGCCGCCTCTCGGCGGAGAAGAACGTGGCGGCCGCGGTGACCGCGACCGCGATGCTGAAATCCGGCGGAGGGGCGGCGCCGCCGGTGACCCTGGTGGTGGTAGGCGGGGGGCCGCTGGAGGCGGCTCTCTCCGAGCAGGCACGCGAGCGCGGTGCGGCCGACCGGCTCGTCTTCCGCGGCGTGGTGGACCAGCAGGTCCTGCCGGCCGAGTACGCCGCCGCCGATGCCTTCGTGCTGCCGTCCTTCACCGAGGGGCACCCCAAGGCTCTGATCGAGGCCATGAGCTGCGGGCTGCCGTGCGTGGTGTCGAGCCGCGGCGGCAACCTGACCCTGGTCGAGGACGGAGTGAGCGGACTCCATTTCGACCCCGAGCGGCCTGCCGAGCTGGAGGCATGTCTCCGGAAGCTCCGCGACGATCCCGGGCTGGCGGCGCGACTGGGAGCGGCCGCGCGCGAGCAGGCGGTCAAGCGCTACGATCTGAACGCCCTGGTCACTCGCGAGATCGCGCTGCTCAAGGACGTGGCGCGGAGCCGGCGGTAGCCCATGCCGCTGGCCTACTATTCGCGCGCCGCCGACGCCGACTTCTGGACCGAGCACTGGGGCACGCATTCGGTCGAGGAGCTGCTGGCGGTGGCGCGGCGGTCGCCCCTCACGCGGCTGATCGAGGCGCACCTGCCGTCGCGGGGGCTCGTGCTCGAGGCGGGCTGCGGCCTCGGCCAGTACGTCCTGCACCTGCGCGAGCGAGGCCATCGGGCAGTCGGCGCGGACTGGAGCCTGGAGGCGCTGCGCGCCGGGACCCGCCTGGGCGCGCCGCTGGCGGTGATGGATCTCCGCGCGCTGGCGGCGCGGGACGGCGCCGCCGCCTGCTATCTCTCGCTCGGGGTGGTGGAGCACGATCCCGCCGGGCCCGCCGCCATCGTGGCGGAGGCGGCACGGGTGCTGGCGCCGGGCGGCGTGCTCCTGCTCTCGGTGCCGTACTGGAATGGGGTGCGGAGGCTCTTCGCCCACTGGGTGGCGCGCGACGGGCGCCGTACGCGCGCGGAGGGCGGCCAGTTCTACCAGTTCGCCTTCACGCGCGCCGAGGTGCGCGCCTTTCTGGAGGCCGCCGGCTTCCGGGTGCGGGCCTTTCACCCCTATGACCCCGCGCGCGTCGTGCGAGGCGCGCTGAGGTCGTGGCGCGGAGGCGCCGTCGCGGCCCCGTCGCCGGCCGGGACGACCGCGACGCCTCGCGCCGCGACG
>DASRWT010000120.1:0-2751 GCA_035654455.1 Candidatus Nitrosocosmicus sp.
ACTGCTCGTACAAGGGCGGCCGGCCCGGTTTCGTCCGCGTGGTGGATCCGCACACTCTGGCCTTCCCCAGCTATGACGGCAACGGCATGTTCAAGAGCTTAGGGAACCTCGTGGTGAATCCTCAGGTCGGCCTGCTCTTCATCGACTTCGAGCGCCCGAGCCGGCTGCGGGTGAACGGCCGCGCGGAGTGGCGCGAGAACGATCCGCTTCTCGCCGACTTCGTGGGGGCGCAGCTCGTGGTTCGCGTGCGCGCGGAAGCCATCTTCCCCAACTGCCCCCGCTACATCCACAAGATGCAGCAGGTCGAGACCTCGCAATACGCGCCTTGCGAGGGGCATACGCCCCCCATCCCCGAGTGGAAGACACGCCCCGTCTTCAACGAGGTGCTGCCGCCGGGCGACCCCGCCCGGTAGCGCGCGGCTAGATCTGGCCGCGGTGGGCGAGGTACTCGGCCACCAGGAGAGCGCCGCGGGCGGCGCCCATCTTGGTGTTGTGGCTCACCAGCACGTACTTGATCCCGTTGGGCAGGGCCGGATCCACGCGCACGCGCCCCACCGAGGTCAGCATTCCGTGCTCGCGATCGCGGTCCAGCCGCGGCTGGGGGCGGAACGGATCCTCGCTCACGTCGATGAGGGCGGACGGAGCCGAGTGAAGCCCCAGCGCGAGGAACTCTCTCCCATGCTCGCGTAAGGCGCGCTTCACGTCATCCACGGCGGCGGCGCGTTCGAGCGAGACGTTCACCGTCTCCGTATGCCCCTCGAGCACCGGCACGCGGGTGCAGGTGGCGGAGACGCGGAAGGCGGCCGGACGCACGGTGTCGCCGTCCACCACCCCCAGGATCTTCCGGGCCTCGGCCTCGACCTTCTCCTCTTCCTTGGGAATATACGGGACCACGTTGTCCAGGATGTCGAGCGTCAGCACGCCCGGCGAGCGGCCGGCGCCGGACACGGACTGGAGCGACGTCATGATCACCTGGCGTATTCCGAAGGCGTCGTGGAGCGGCTTCAGCGTCATGGCCAGCCCCATGGTGGTGCAGTTGGGCACCGGCGTGATGAAGCCCGTCCAGCCGCGGCGCCGCTTCTGCCCCGCAATGAGCCGGTCATGGTCCAGGTTCACGCCGGGAATGAAGACCGGCACGTCGTCCTCATAGCGGAAAGCGGACGCGGTCGAGATCACGGGGGTGGTCTTGGCGAATCGCGGCTCCAGCTCCTTGGCCGCGTCCGATTCCACCGCGGTGAAGACCACGTCCACGGACGTCGCGTCGAGCTTGGCCGCGTCCTGCACCATGAGGCCGGCGAAGGCGGGCGCCAGCGGCTCTGCGCAGTACCAGCGGAAGGCGCCGCTCGCGTCCGTGATGGCGTCGCGGTAGGCCTTGCCCGCCGAGCGCTCCGAGGCCGCCAGCGCCGTCACCTCGAACAGCGGATGGTCCGCGAGCGCGGCCAGGAATTGCTGGCCCGCGATGCCCGTCGCACCGATCACCGCCGCTCTCTTCCGCGCCATGGCTGCCGACTAGCGTAGCACAGGCGCGGTGGTACACTTCGACGGCGGGCCCAAGCATGAGCGAGACCGAGAGCGAGAGCCTCACCCCCGGAGTTCCCGAGCGCGGCGGACCCCGGCCCGCCGACGCGCCGGAGCCCACTGCCCCCGAGCGGGTCATGTCCATCCACGCCCATCCCGACGATCAGGAGTTCACCGTCGGCGGGACGCTGGCCAAATGGGCGAAGGCGGGAAGCCGCATCGTCACGGTGTGCCTCACCAACGGCAGCGCCGGCTCGAACCAGTGGACGCCCAAGGACATGACGCGGACCGCGCTGGGGACCATCCGGGAAGAGGAACAGCGCCAGGCCTGCCGCGTGCTCGGGATTCCGGAGGTGCTCTTCCTCGGGTACGAGGACGGCATGCTCGAGCCGTCCATCCCGCTGCGCCGCGCGCTGACGCGACTGATCCGCCTCCACAAGCCGACGCTAGTGGTGTGCGGAGACCCCACCGTGCGCTACTACGGCAACGTGTACCTCAATCACCCGGACCATCGCGCCGCCTCCGACGTGGCCCTGGACGCGGTCTTCCCCTCCGCGCAGACGCGCCTCATCTTCCCGGAGCTGCTCGACGAGGGGCTGGAGCCGCACCACGTGGAGTCGGTGTGGATACACGGGGCGGAGCGGCCGGACACCTGGGTGGACATCCGCGAGACGCTGGCCACCAAGCTGGCGGCGCTGCGCGAGCACAAGACCCAGATGGGCGAGTGGGATCCCGCCGAGATGATCACCGAGTGGGCGCGCGAGCAGGGCCGGAAGCGCAAGCTCGACGCCGCCGAGACCTATCGCGTGATGCGCCTCATGGAGATGTGAGGGAGGCGCTCCCGACGAGCTCCTCTCCGAGGAGGGCTAGCCGCCGAGGCTTTTCAGGAAGGCGGCGTTGGTCGGGGTCAGCTTCATCCGGTCGAGCAGCATCTCCATGGCCTCGACGGGCTTGCGGCCGGACAGCGCGCGCCGCAGGAGATGGACCTTCTTGAGCTCGTCGGGGGTGAGGAGCAGCTCCTCGCGCCGGGTGCCGGAGCGCATCATGTCGAAGGAGGGGAACACCCGGCGGTCGGCCAGCTCGCGCTCGAGATAGAGCTCCATGTTGCCGGTGCCCTTGAACTCCTCGAAGATGATCTGGTCCATCCGCGAGCCGGTGTCCACCAGCGCGGTGCCGATGATGGTGAGCGACCCGCCCTCCTCCAGCGCGCGGGCGGCGCCGAAGAAGGCGCGC
>DASRWT010000121.1:0-34158 GCA_035654455.1 Candidatus Nitrosocosmicus sp.
GCCAGCCGGCATTGTCGCACCATGCGCTGACGCGCTCGAGCACCTGCCGATGCTGCGCCGGATCCCGCACCACGCCCCCCTTTCCCACCTGTCCCTTGCCGACCTCGAACTGCGGCTTGACCAGCACCACCGCCTCCCCCCCTTCGGCCAGGACCCCGAGCACGGCGGGCAGCACCTTCTCGAGCGAGATGAAGGATACGTCCACCGTGGCCAGGCTCGGGGGGATCGCGAAGGCCGCCGGCGCCAGCGCGCGGGCATTGACGCGATCCATCAGGTGGACGCGCGGATCGGCGCGCAGGCCCGCGTCCATCTGACCCGCGCCCACGTCCACCGCGTAGACGCGCGCGGCCCCGCCTTCGAGGAGGCAGTGCGTGAAGCCGCCGGTGGAGGCTCCGGCGTCCAGGCAGATCCGCCCGCGCGGCGAGACGCCGAAGGCGGCCAGCGCATGGGCGAGCTTGTCGCCCCCGCGGCTCACGTAGCGGGGAGCCGACGCCGTCTCGATGCGACTGGCCGCGGCCACGAGGGTGCCCGCCTTGTCCACCCGGTGGCCGTCGACGGTGACCGCGCCGGCGAGGATGAGGCGCGCCGCCTTCTCGCGGCTGGGCGCCAGCCCGCGGTCCACCAGCGCCGCGTCGAGCCGCGTCTTCTGCCGGCGGGGAACCTGGATCGTGGTCATGCGGTGTCCCGCCGCCAGCCCGCGATCTTGTCGCGGAACTCCTCCGCCAGCGCGCGGGCTCGCTCCTTGTCTCCGGCTTCCGCCACCACATGGAAGCAGGCGCGATCGGCGTCCGGAGTGGCCGCCACCCACTCCTCCGCGCGCCGGACGCGCACGCCCTCGATGAGCTCCACGTCCTCGCCCTTGGTGGCCTCCATGAGGCGGCGCATCACGGTGCCCTTGCGCTCGTTGGGGCACGGCACCTCGAGGCGGACCACGTGGCTTTCCGGCACCGCGCGGGTGAGCTGGTGGAGCCGCACGTCCAGGCGCGCCATCATCTCGAGGATGCGGACCACCGCCGCCATCCCGTCGAAGGCGGGCTGGAAGCGGGGGAAGATGACCCCGCCGAGCTCCTCGCCCACCAGCACCACGTCCTCCGCCAGGGCGGCCTCGGTGAGGGCGCGCGGGGTGCCGCGGGAGCGCGTGACCTGGAAGCCGTGCTCCTCGGCGAGCCGCTCGATCGTCCGCGACGCGGTGACCGGCACCACGATGCGTCCCGCGGGCTGGGTGCGCATGACGAGCAGGGCGATCAGGGCCAGCGCGAGATCGCCCGGGATGATGTCTCCCTTCTCGTCCACCAGGAAGACCTTTTCCGCCCCCGTGTCGAGGAGCACGCCGAGGTCGGCGCCGAGCGTGCGCACGATGTTCGAGAGCTGGGTCAGGGAGCGCTGGAACTCGTCGGCGGTCTTGGTGATGCGGCTCTCGTCCAGATAGGCGTTGAGCGAGATGACTTCCACCCCCAGCGCTCCCAGCACCCCCGGGAAAATCGCCGACGCGGAGCCAAAGCCATAGTCCAGCACCATGCGCAGGCCCGCCCGCTTGATGACCTCCGCGTCCACGGACTTGAGCAGGCCGTCGCGATAGCGGTCGGTGCCGGCATGGGGGAAGGTCAGCACCCCCGTTTCCTCCATGGGGGCGCGGTAGAAGTCCTCCATGAAGAAGAGGCGCTCCACCGACTTCTCGCGATCGGGAGCGCACTCAAGCCCGCGCGCGTCGAAGAACTTGATGTCGATGAGCTGCGCGTCGTAGGGCGACTTGCGCACGTGCACGCCGCCCGCCAGTCCCAGCGCGGAGATCTGGTAGCGCACCACCGATACCGGCGCCACTCCGAGATCCTGCACGTCCACCCCCACCGAGAGGAGCCCCGCCATCAGGGCCCGGTTGATCATGCGCGAGGCCTTGTGGTGGTCGCGGCTGGTGATCATGGTGCGGCGCTTGCCCACCGTGGCTCCGAAGGCGGCGCCGAGCTTGGCGGCGAACTCCGGCGAGATCTCGATGTTCGCGAGCCCCGAGACGCCGTAGCGCCCGAAGATCGAGCGGCTCCAGCGCTCCGCCCACACCAGGCTCATGGCGAGGGTGGCGCCGTCCTCGACCTCCTTGTAGGGCCACACCTTCGCGTTCGCCTTGACCGTGCTCGATTCGCCGATCTTCGCGTAGTCACCGATCACCACGCCCTCCGCGATGAAGGCGTGGGGGCGGATCTGGGCTCGCGTGCCCACGATGGCTTCCTTGACCCGCGCGCCCGCGCCCACGTCCACGTGGTCCCAGAGCACGCTGCCCTCGATCTCGGCGCCGGCGGCGATGTTCGAATCGTGGCCGATCACGCAGTTGTCGAGGCGCACGCCGGCCGCCACCTGAGCGCCGGGCCCGATGATCACCGAGCCGGAAAGCTTGGCGAGGAAGTCCACGCGGGCGCCTTCCCCGACCCAGGCGCGGTAACCGGGCGCCTCCGTGAGGGTGCCGGGAATGTCCACGCCCACTCGCTGCTGGAGGAGGTCGAGATGCGCGGTCCGGTACTCGGTGAGGTCCCCCACGTCGCGCCAGTAGCCCTCCGCGACGTACCCGTAGAGCGGCCGGCCCGAGGCCAGCAGCGCGGGGAAGAGCTCCTTGCCGAAGTCGTAGGGCCGGCCCGCGGGGACGGCCCCCAGCACGGCGGGGTCGAGAATATAGATCCCGGTATTGATGGTGTCGCTGAAGACCTCGCCCCAGGAGGGCTTCTCGAGGAAGCGGACGATGCGCCCACTCTCATCCGTGATCACGATGCCGTACGCGAGCGGCGAATCCACCCGGGTGAGGACCATGGTGGCTTCGGCGGCGCGATCGCGATGCGAGCGGACCGCCGCCGCGAGGTCGAAGTCCGTGAGCACGTCGCCCGAGATCACGAGCACTGGCTCGCCGAGATCGCCGGCCGCGTACTTGACCGCGCCCGCGGTGCCCAGGTCGGCGGTGGGGGTGGCATAGGTCATGCTCACGCCCCACCGGCTGCCGTCCCCGAAGTAGCCGGTGATGGTCTCCGGCAGGAAATAGAGGAGCACCAGCAGGTCGGTGAAGCCGTGCCGCTTCAGGAGCCGGACGGTGTGCTCCATGATCGGCACGTTTCCCACCGGCACCAGGGGCTTGGGGATGTGGGTGGTGAGCGGGCGCAGGCGGGTCCCGAAACCGCCGGCCATGATGACTGCCTTCATCAACGTCTCCTCGCGCTGGAGAGTCGCGGTCGGGCCCGCGCCGATACCTGGGGAGCGCGTTCAGTATAGCGGAAGTGACGGCGACCCAGAAGCTAGTAGGGCTCGCGCAGGTCGCGCCGCGGCCGGAGCACGAAGAGGAGGGCCATGCCGGCCACGAAGCCGCCGACGTGGGCGAACCACGCGACCCCGGCTCCGGCGGCCTCGCCGCGGACGGCGGAGGCGGTGACGGTCAGCAGGCCGTTGACGAACTGCACCACGATCCAGAAGCCGAGCACGATGATCGCCGGGATATGCACCATGCGGAAGAAGAACCCGAAGATGAGGAGGGTGAGCACCCGGGCGTGGGGGAAGAGCAACAGGTAGGCACCGAGCACCCCCGACACCGCCCCGCTCGCCCCCACCATCGGGATCTCGGAGCCCGGTACCACCGCGGTCTGCGCGAGGGCGGCGGCGACGCCGCTGAGCAGGTAGAAGAGGAGGAAGCGCCCGTGACCCAACGTGTCCTCGACATTGTCGCCGAAGATCCACAGATAGAGCATGTTCCCGCCGACGTGGAAGAGGCCCCCGTGGAGGAACATGGACGTGAGTATGGTGAGCCAGGCCGACGGGAGGCCCGCCGACGGATCGACGCAGTATCCGGTGAGCCGGCAAGGGGTGAGGCCGAACTCCAGGATGAGCTCCTGGGCCGCTTCGCCCGGCCGCGAGCCCTCGATGCCCAGAGAGAGCTGGTAGAGGTAGACGAGGACGTTGAGCGCGATGAGGCCGATGGTGACGAATGGCGTGGTACCGCCGGGCACGTCGTCTTTGAGCGGGAACATGAGCGGTTAAGCGGGCCGGCTGGGCGCCGCGCTAGCGGGCGGGCGGCCGCAGGCTCACGAACGCGGGTGCGGCCAGGTAGGCTCGCGCCACGCGCAGCAGATCGTCCGCGGTGACCGCCTCCACCGCCCGGATGTAGCGTCGGGCGAAATCGTGGCCCACCCCCGCCGACTCGAAGAACGCCTGGTACCAGGCCAGCCGCGCATTGGTGCGACGGTCGAGGGTGAACTGGCCCAGCAGGTACGCCTTCGCGCGGGCAAGCTCGTCCGGGCTCACCGGCTCGCGGGCGATTCGCTCGAGCTCTCGGCGCATGCCGTCCTCGGCCCGCTCGGCATTGTCGGGGGCGGTGCCCAGGTAAGCGACGAGCACCGAGGGCTGCACGCGGGATGGGTTCAGCGCGCCGGTGGAATAGGCCAGGCCCTGCTTGTCACGGAGCTCGGTGAAGAGCCGCCCCGCCATCCCGCCCCCGAGCGCGACGCTGAGCACCTTCACCGCTGCATAGTCGCGGTGCGCGATCGCCGGACCCACGGTTCCCGCCAGCACCTGGGCCTGCGCGGACGGGTGGGTCACCTGCAGGCGCCCCGGAGTCGTGACGGGCGCCACCGACGGCTCGCTCACGGTCCCCTCGCCCGGCGGCATCTCGGCGAAGAGTCGCCGCAGCTCCGTCGCCACCTCGGGCGCCGAGACGTCTCCGCTCACCGAGACGACGGTCCGGCCCGCGCGGTAGAAGGCCCGATAGTGCTCGAGCAAGGCGGCGCGGTCCAGCCGCGCCACCGCCGTCGCTCGCCCCAGCACGGGTCGCGAATACGGATGCGGCCCGTATGTCCGCTCCATGAGGGTGTCGTAGGCGCGCTGGAAGGGCTGGTCGGCCCGGCTCCGCAATGCGCTCTGCGCCGCGCGACGTTCAGCCTCGATCTCGGGGTCGGGCAGCGAAGGGTGAAGGGTCACGTCCGCGACCAGCTCGAGCACGCGCCTCCAGTGTCGCGAGAGTCCGGTGGCGCGGATCTCGGAGGCGTCCGTATCGCCGGACGCGCTCACGCTCCCCCCGACGTCCTCGGCGGCCTCGGCGATCGCCACCGCCGAGCGCGTCTGGGTGCCCTTGACCAGCACCTGCTGGAGCAAGTTGGTGATCCCCGCATTGTCCTCGCGCTCCCAGCGGGAGCCCACGCGGACGAGCACGGACACCGCGACCACGGGCGCGCTGGGGTTCTCGCGCACGATCACGGTGAGTCCGCTGGGCAGTCGCTCGCTCAGGACGAGAGGCTCGGCCGCATGGCCGGTGGCGAAGGCCAGGCCGGTGAGCAGCGCGGCGGCGAGGAGTCGCCCCTTCACCGCGCCCCCTCCCGCGGCCGCAGGATGAGCCGGGCGTTCGCGGGGCTCAGGTACCGACGGGCCGCGTCCCGGATCTGCTCGGACGTCACCGCCCGGATCCCATCCAGGTAGCGCAGCTTCGCCTCGAGCGTCCAGAGCGTCTCGGCAAAGCCATAGCCATAGGCTCGGCCTTCCGCGGTCTCGATCGCGAAGGCGTGGTCGCTCTCGGCCGCCGTGACCGCGCGATCGCGCTCGACCTGGGTCACACCGTCGTCCTGGATCCGCTTCACTTCGGCCAGCACGGCCGCCTCCACCTTCTCGAGGTCGTCGGGCTCGCAGAGCGCGGTCACGCTGAGTATGCCGGCCCCCTGCATCGCCGAGTAGCCGGCCCTCACGGACGTGACGAGGCGCAGCCGCTCGCGCAGGACCTGATTGAGGCGGGACGACGGGGAGCCCCCGAGAATATGCGTCAGGAGATCGGTGGCGAACATGTCAAGCTCGCCCAGGCGCGGCGCGAGCCAGGCCAGCCCGATCGAGCTCTGGCGCTCCGGGCGCGGGAACACCTCGCGATAGCTCTCGTCGAGAGGGCGGGGTGGCGGCGGCGTCGCGCGCCGGTACCCGCGCGCGGGGGGTACGGCGAAGGTACGGGCCACCGCGGCGCGAACCTCCTCAGGGCGGACCGCACCCACCACCACCAGAGTCATGTTGTCGGGAACGTAGTGCCGCGTGTAGTAGCCGCGGAGCGTCTCCCGGCTGGCCGCTCGCAGCGCGTCCCGGTCGCCGAGCACGGGATAGCCATACGTTGCTCCCCGGAAGGTCAGCTCGTAGAGCCGGCGGCCCAGATAGCTGCGCGGATTGTCCTCCCCGAGTCGGATCTCCTCGAAGACCACTTCGCGTTCGCGAGCGAGCTCGCGCTCGTCGAAGGCGGAGTTGAAGACCATGTCGGACAGGATTTCGATACCCTTGACGGTCTGGGAGGCCGGCAGCAGGATATAGTAGAAGGTGTAGTCCAGCGACGTTCCCGCGTTCGTCCGGCCCCCGACACTTTCGATCTCGCGGTCCACGAATCCGGGAGCCCGGCGCTCGGTGCCCTTGAAGAGCATGTGCTCGGCGAAGTGAGAGAAGCCGCGCTCGGCGGGGGCCTCATCGCGACCTCCGACGCCCACCCACAGGTGCAGGGCGACCACGTCGCTTGCCGGGTACTCCTGGATGATCACGCGAAGCCCATTGGCGAGCACCTCGCGCGAGGGGCCCGCGAGCGCGTCCCGAGCGGGAGCTCGGAAGGCGGCACAACCCGCCACGGGAAGGACGACCAGCGCCGCGATCGAAAGAAGCCTCACCAGCCGGGCGCCGGTCATGTTGTTGAAGCGTAGCAGGGCGAGAGTATCATCACAAGTACCCGAATTCACGGAGCATGAAGGTGGGATTGCGGATCTGAGGGTCCAAGGCAGATTGGCAAAGGACCCCAGGGGGCTGGTCGGGCAGAACGTCCCTGGGCCTGCGGGGCCTCCGGCCGCTGGCAGGCCTAAGCGGCTGATATGTAATGAGTTCTCGAACCTGCCTCTACTGGCACCGCATCTGCACTGTCTTCCCGCGAGGTCGAGGCGGGTTCGTGATTGATCGCCGGGGACCAAGGATTCGGTGGAAGCAGGTTGGTAGCGGCAGTTAACCAGGTTCGAAAGGAAGGGACACAATGAAGAAGCTGTTGGCGACCGTGACCAGTGTGGTGTTCATGGCGTCGCTGTCGGCGTCGGTTAGCTCGGCCCAGACGAGTTGCCCGCCCGAAGTGGCCCAGGCGAAGTCCATGATCGAGCAGCGCCAGGCGCGTACGCAGGACGTCAATGCGCCCAGGTCGCTGGCCGGTGCGCGGACGCAGGATGTCAACGCTCCGCGGGTTCAGGAAGTGCAGGCTCCCCGCTCGCTGGCGGGTGCTCGGACGCAGGATGTGAACGCGCCGCGGACCCAGGATGTGAACGCGCCCCGTAGCCAGGGCGTGAACGCGCCCCGGACCCAGGATGTGAACGCTCCTCGTACCCAGGACGTGAATGCGCCGCGGACGCAGGACGTCAACGCGCCCCGGACGCAGGATGTGAACGCGCCCCGTAACCAGGGCGTGAACGCGCCCCGGACGCAGGATGTGAACGCACCCCGGACGCAGGATGTCAACGCGCCGCGGACCCAGGATGTCAACGCGCCCCGTAGCCAGGGCGTGAATGCTCCTCGTACCCAGGATGTGAACGCTCCTCGTACGCAGGATGTGAATGCTCCTCGTACCCAGGACGTGAACGCGCCGCGGACGCAGGATGTCAACGCGCCCCGGACCCAGGATGTGAACGCGCCTCGCGGGCAGGACGGCAATGCTCCTCGTGCCGACTTCTCCCGTGCGACCTCGCTGGTTCGTGAGGCCGAGGCGGCTTGCAAGGCTGGTAACTCTGGCCTGGCGTCCCAGAAGGCTCGGGCCGCTATGGACCTGATCAAGTAAGTCGCTGAACAACCTGATCCACCGGGCTCCAGGGGGCCGCCCCCCTGGAGCTTTTTCTTTGTCCTAGACAAGCCGGGCGCGCATTCGCGACGAAGCGAAATCCACCGCCATGACCAGGACGATGAGCACGAGGAGCACGGTGGAGGCGGCCGGATAGTTAAGCATGCGCAGATAGGTCTGGATATAGAAACCGATGCCTCCCGCGCCTACGAAGCCCAGAATCGCCGCCGCCCGGATGTTCGTCTCGAACCGGTAGAGCGTGAAGGACAGGAACTGCGGCACGAGCTGCGGCAGCACGCCCCAGCGCAGGACCTGGAGGCGTGTGGCCCCGGCCGCCTCCACCGCCTCCACCGGGCCTGGATCTATCGCCTCGATCGCCTCCGAGTAAAGCTTGGCCAGCACGGTTGCCGTATAGGCCACGACCGCGAGCACGCCGGGAAAGGGCCCGAGCCCCACCGCCGCCACGAAGAACAGCGCGTAGACGAGCGTGTCCACCGCGCGAAACACGTTCAGGACTGAGCGGGCCCCGTAGAACAGCCAGGGCGGCGCGACATTCCGCGCGGCCGCGAAGCCCAGGGGGAGCGCGATGAGCGCCGCGATCCCGGTGCCCACCACCGCGATCTGGAGGGTTTGCATGGCGCCGGTGAGCGCCTGAGGCAGTACCGAGAAATCCGGGGGAACCATGCGCCGGAGGAAGTCCAGCATGTACGGTATTCCCTCGACCAGCCGCCCGGCCGAGAGCTCGGTCGCCGCGGCCGACCAGAGGAAGAGCGCGACGATGGCCGCCCAGCCCACCCAGTGGGCGCGCCGCATCAGACCGCGGCGTCGGCGAAGATTCGCTGTGCCACTTCCTCGGTGAGACCCGCGGGCGGGCCGTCATAGGCGACGCGGCCGTCGCGGAGGCCGATGACCCGGCGGCCATATCGGCGGGCCAGATCGAGGACGTGGAGCGAGGTCACCACCGTGATGCCGTCCTCGACCGAGATGCGCTGGAGCTGGTCGAGCACGGCTTCCGACAGCGCGGGATCGAGGCTGGCCATGGGCTCATCGGCCAGGATGACCTGGGGCTCCTGGACGAGCACGCGTGCGATGGCCACCCGCTGCTGCTGCCCGCCGGAGAGCGTATCCACGCGCCGCTCGTCGAGCCCCGCGAGCCCCACCCGGGCCAGGGCGGCGCGCGCGCGTGCCAGGTCGGTGGGCGGGAAGAGCCCGAGGAGCGAGCGAAGCCGGGGCGCCCGCGCGAGCCCGCCGATCAGCACATTCTCGAGCACCGAGAGGCGGCGCTGCAGGTTGAACTGCTGGAAGACGAAGCCGATCCCGGCGCGGATCGACCGAAGGCCCTCGCCGGTGGCCTCGGTGACGTTGGCCCCCGCGATCCGGATCTCGCCGGCAGTGGGGGCCACGAAGCCGTTCAAGCAGCGCAGGAGCGTCGACTTTCCGGCGCCGCTCGGTCCGATCAGGGCCACCATCTCGCCCGGGGCGATGTCCAGATCCACCGCGTCGAGCGCGACGGTGCCGCCCGGGTATTGCTTGCGCAGCCCCCGGATCCGGATCACTTCCGCCGGCCTGCCGTCAGGTGGAAGTGCACGTGGTAGACGACCTGTCCGCCCTCGGGTCCCACATTGCAGGAGACGCGGTAGCCGCGCTCCCCATAGCCCGCGCGCTCTCCGAGGAGCCGCGCGGCCTGGATGCAGCGCCCCATCACCGCCGTGTCGTCGGGGCCCAGGCGCGCCAGCGACTCGATGTGCCGCCTGGGAATGATCAGCAGGTGGAGCGGCGCCTTGGGGTAGATGTCCTTGAAGGCGAGGACCTCGTCATCCTCGTACTCGATCTCGGCCGGTGTCTCGCGGTCCACGATGCGGCAGAACACGCAGTCGGCGCTCACGGATCCCCCTGGGTCGGTGTATACTTTCGTGCTGCCGCCCGTGCGGGCAACGAAAGGAGATACTGATGGGTACTTGTCCGAAGTGCAAGCTGCGGATCCACCGAAATGGCAATCACGTCAAGCTTGGCTCGGTGTGGATGCACAAGATGTGTCCGGCCAAGTCCGGACGTGCGCCCAAGCGCGCCTGATTCCCCTTCCGTCCTCACTCTCGCAATAGCCATCGCCGCCGAGGCGGCGGCCCGTAGGTGAGGCCGAAGCGATCCATCCCCACCCGGGTCACTCGCTCCACCGCCTCCTCCGGTGAATCCGTCACCGTGATTCGATCCAGATCCTCCGGGGCGATGGTGCGCTCCGCGACCAGCCGGTCGCGCAGGAAGGCGATCAGGGGCGCCCAGTAGTCGCTTCCCATGAGGACCAGCGGGAATTGCTGGATCTTCCCGGTCTGGATCAGGGTGGCGGTCTCGAAGATCTCGTCCATGGTGCCGAAGCCGCCCGGCAGCGCGATGAACGCGTAGGAATACTTGATCAGCATCAGCTTCCGGACGAAGAAGTGGCGGAAGGTGATCCAGCGGTCCAGATAGGGATTCGGCTGCTGCTCCCGCGGTAGCTCGATATTGCAGCCGACGGACCGGCCGCCCACGTCCTTGGCCCCACGATTGGCCGCCTCCATGAGGCCCGGTCCCCCGCCCGTCATCACCGTGAACCCCACACGCGCCAGGCCCGCCCCCACTTCCCGGGCGAGCGCGTAGTACTTGTGGTCCTCGCCGAAGCGAGCCGAGCCGAACACGGTGACGCACGGCCCGATGAAATGCAGCGCGCGGAAGCCGCGCACCAGCTCGCGGAAGATCTCCAGCGCGCTCCAGGTCTCGAAGCGCCGGGGCTGAGGCCCCTCGAGGAACTTGCTGACGGTGGGCGGACCGGGGACCTTACCCCAGCGCGGATCGGGATCGGTCACGTCCGCTCCCGGCCCGGCGCCCTTACTTTCCCCGTACTGTCATCACGGGGCAATGAGCCAGCGCGATCACGCGCCCGGCCACGCTGCCGAGGATGAGGCGGGCGAGACCCGCGCGGCCGTGGGTGCCCATGACGATCAGGTCCGCGCGCAGTGACCGGGCCGCCCGCACGATGCGTTCGTGGGCCGATCCCTCCAGCACCCGTGCGGTGGCGCGGACTCCTGCTTTCCGCGCCACCGCCACCACCTTGTCGAGGTTCCGCTTGGCGTACGCGTGGGCGGAGGCCTCGATGGACTCGTAGGTCTGGGGCGGAATATACCCCTCGCCGACCATGGGCAGGGTGGGCTCGATGACGTGGACGACGATGAGCTGAGCCCGGCTGGCACGGGCCAGCTCGAGCGCCCGCTTGAAGGCCGCGCGGGAGGCAGAGGAGAAGTCCGTGGGAAGCAGGATGCGTCGAATTCGAGCCATGATGTCCTCCTGGATGCGGCCCGGTCAGGGCCCGTCCTTGACGAACTCGATCGTGATGGGCACATTGCGCGAGCCGGTGGCGGTACCGCGCAGCGCGCTCCCCTCGCGGCGGAGCACCAGGCTCATCGAGGTCGAGGACGTGCCCGCCACAAAGTCCCCGGCGACGATCCGCCCGAACAGCGTCAGTCCCTGAGCATCGGCGCGGCCATTGCCCTCCGCCCTGAAGGCGCCGCGACCGAAGTTGAGCCCCGCGCTTTGCGGCGCCTCGTAGTCCCAGCGGAGCCCGCCGGCCTGTGGTCGCAGGAGCAGGATTGCGCCCCGGACCGTCGTGCTGCGCCAGCGCCCGAAGAGCTCGACCGGCTGCCCGGCATCCGCCGCGCCCGGCGTGGGCGCCGGGAGCGCCGCGGTGGAGACCGCCGGCGTCTCGGGCGCGCGCTCGCGGAAGCGGGCCTCGACGTGCTTGCCCCCCACCGGGCCCTCCACGCGGACGTCGAACGCCCCGCGGGCCAGGAAGGACTCGACGACCTCGAAGAGCCGCGCGCGATCCGCGAACGGAATGCCGCGCACCTGCACCTCCAGTCGGCCTTTCTTGTCGCGCTCGATCTTCACCTGGACCGGCGCGTCGCCCAGGCTCGCGGTGAGGATGATCTCGGTGCGCGCCGGCAAGCCGGTGCTCTCCCGCGCCAGCGCCAGGATCTCGGGGATCTCGGCGGCGGACAGAGCGCCCGCGTACCACTCCGTCTTGCTCCCGGGTGCGACGGCGAGGACGCCGGTGGCGCCGAGCAGCTGAGCCCGCACGGAGGCGAGACCGGCACCGGGGGCGGCGGATTGCGCGTCGGCTCCGCGGAGCCCAAGGCTCGTCCCGGCGCCGAGCGCCATCAAGCTCACGAGAAGCCACGCAAGGATGGTCATGCGAGCCATTTGATCAGGCACGAAGGCCGGGAGCGGAGCGCGCCCCCGGCCCTCGCTGCGTCGTGGAATGGTGGAGGGTAAGGGAGTCGAACCCTCGACCTCGGCGTTGCGAACGCCGCGCTCTCCCAACTGAGCTAACCCCCCGTCACAACCACCATAGTCTACCCGGGGTGGCCTCGCGCGACAAGCGATGGGCGCGTCCTCGCCGCGCCCGGTCAGCTCTTGGCGGGTCCCTGCCCGTCCGCGGTGCCCAGCACGTTCCGAAGCGAGCCCAGGAGATCCACCGGCACCGGGAAGAAGGTGGTGGTGTTCCGCTCGGAGGCGATCTCCCGCATGGTCTGGAGATAGCGCAGCTGGATGGCGATGGGGAAGCGCGAGAGGACGTCGGCCGCCTCGGAGAGCTTGGCGGCGGCCTGGAACTCACCGTCCGCATTGATGACCTTGGCGCGGCGCTCCCGCTCGGCCTCGGCCTGCTTGGACATGGCGCGCTGCATGTCCTGAGGAAGGTCCACGTTCTTCACCTCCACCGCCGCCACCTTGATGCCCCAGGGATTGGTGTGCTCGTCGATGATGCGCGTGAGCTCCTGGTTGATCTTGTCCCGCGAGGACAGGAGATCGTCCAGCTCCTGCTGGCCGAGCACGCTGCGCAGCGTGGTCTGGGCGATCTGGGAGGTGGCGTAGAGGTAGTCCTCGACGCTGATCACCGCCTTGGCCGAGTCCAGCACCCGGAAGAAGATGACCGCGTTCACCTTCACCGAGACGTTGTCGCGTGTGATCACGTCCTGGGGCGGCACGTCCATGGTGATGGTGCGGAGGCTCACCTTGACCATCTTGTCCACGAAGGGCAGCAGGAGCACCAGTCCGGGCCCCGAGCCGTCGCCGCCGGGGTTCAGCACCGCGCTGGCGCGGCGTCCGAACCGAAAGATCACTCCCCGCTCGTACTCGCGCAGGATGCGGACCGAGGAGCCGATCACGAAGATGCCGACGATCAGGACCAGGATCAAGCCGATGCTCATCTCGAAGCCGCCCATGCCCGTCTCCTCTCGGCGCTCAGCGCCGGTCGGCTGCCTTGACCACGGTGAGGGTGAGGTCTCTCACCCCGACCACCTCGACCTTCTCGCCGATCGCCACCGGCCCGTTCTGGGCGATGGCCCGCCAGAGCTCGCCGTGCACCAGCACCTGGCCCTCGGGGGCCAGCGGGGTCCTCACCACCCCGATCTCGCCGACCATCCCGCTCTCGCCGGTGGTGGGCTTGCGGTACAGCGCCCGCATCCCGTAGGTGAGGCCCACCACCACCAGGCCGGCCGTGGACGCCACCGCGGGCACGATCACGAACCAGGAGACGCGGAGCAGCCCGCCGGCCTCGGGCGCGTCGAAGAGCATCATGGAGCCCAGCAGCATGGCCACCACGCCTCCGATGGTGAGGACGCCGTGGCTCACCACCTTGATCTCCGCGATGAGCAGGACCACGCCGAAGAGGATGAGGAGGAGCCCTGCCCAGTTGATGGGCAAGCTCTGGAAGGCGAAGAAGGCCAGGATGAGGCTGATGCCGCCCAGGACGCCGGGCAGGATGACGCCGGGATTGGAGAGCTCGAAGAAGATTCCCAGCATCCCGACCATCATGAGGATGTAGGCGATATTGGGATCGGAGATCAGCGCGAGGAACCGGTCGCGGAACTTGACCTCGATCTTCTTGACCGGCGCCTCCTTGGTCTGGAGCGTCACCGTCCCCTTCGCCGTCTTCACGGTCCGCCCGTCGACCTTGGCCAGGAGGTCGGTCAGGTTGTCGGCCACCAGATCCACGATCTTGAGCTTCACCGCCTCGCGCTCCGTCACCGACACGGAGGAGCGCACCGCCTTCTCCGCCCACTCCGCATTGCGTCCCCGCTCCGTCGCGATGGTGCGCGCAAAGGCGGCGGCGTCGTTCTCGATCTTCTTCATCATCTCCTTGTCCGGCCCGCCCCCTCCCACCGCCACCGGGTGCGCCGCTCCGATATTGGTGGCGGGCGCCATGGCGGCCACGTGCGCCGCCATGGTGATGAACACCCCCGCGGAAGCGGCCCGCCCGCCCGTGGGCGCCACGTAGACGATCACCGGCACCTCGGAGTTGAGGATCGACTGCACGATGGAGCGCATGGAGCGCTCGAGGCCTCCCGGCGTGTCGAGCTGGATGACGAGAGCCTGGGCGCGCTCGGCCTGGGCGCGGTCCACCGCGGCGGAGATGAGTCGCACCGTCACCGGGGTGATGGCGCCTTCCATGTCGATGACCGCCACCGGGGCGGGTGCGGCGCCGGCGCGGGACGGGATTCCGACGGCGAGCAGCGCGAAGAGGAAGAGGAGCGTGGCGAGAGGAGCCCGACGCATGGCTGACTCCACGGCCGCATGATAGCACGCGGGGCCGCCGCGGGCCCGGCAGCGGCTACCGGCGGAGCGCGATGACCGACAGGAGCTCGAAGAGGATATTGGCGGCGAGGAGCCCGGTGATGGCGCTGGGCCCGTCGTAGGGCGGCGACACCTCCACCACGTCGGCGCCGCGCAGGTCGATGGGCTGAAGGGAGCGGACCAGGGACAGCGCCTCGTAGGCGCTGAGGCCGCCCACCTCCGGCGTCCCGGTGGCGGGCGCATAGGCGGGATCCACCGCGTCGATGTCGAACGAGCAGTACACGGGCCCGCCGGCCAGCCGGGCGAGGCGGCCCGCCACCCAGGCCACTCCACGCTCCTTCACGTCCTCGATCCGGATCACCTCGAAGCCGTGGGCGGCCTGGAAGTCGAAGTCCTCGGGCCCGTACAGCGGCCCGCGGATCCCCACCTGGATGGAGCGTGTCCCGTCGATGAGGCCCTCTTCCACCGCGCGCCGGAAGGTGCTGCCGTGATAGTAAGGCAAGCCGAAGTAGCGGTCCCAGGTGTCGGGATGCGCGTCGAAATGGACGAGCCCCAGGCGTCCATGCCGCTTCGCCAGCACGCGCAGCACGGCCAGGGTGATGGTGTGGTCACCGCCCGCGATCAGCGGCGCCGCGCCTCCCTCCACCGCCGGGGTCAGCGTGCGCTCGATGGCGGCAAAGGTGCCCTCGATGGAGATGGGCACGATGTCCACGTCGCCGCAGTCGGCCACGCGCAGCCGCTCGAAGGGATGGACGCGCAGCGAGGAGTTCCAGGGGCGGAGCAGCGAGGAATGCTCGCGGATATGGCGCGGGCCGAACCGGGCCCCCGGCCGGTAGGAGCAGCCCCCGTCGAAGGGAATCCCGTACAGCGCCACGTCGAGCCCGGCCGGCGAGGTCAGGTGCGGCAGCCGCATGAAGGTGGCGAGCTGGCCGAAGCGCGGCGAGGTGAAGGCGTCGGTGGGGCGCGGGTGATCGTCGGCGCTCACGCCTGGTAAACGATCTCTCCGCCCACCACGGTCATCGCCGTCTCTACGTGGCGAAGGCGGTGAGTCGGCACCCGGGTGAGATCCTCGCCGAGCAGCACCAGGTCGGCGAGCTTGCCCGGCTCGAGGCTCCCCTTCTCCCGCTCCTCGAAGGCAGCGTGGGCGCCGTGAAGCGTGTGCATGCGGATGGCGGTGGCGAGATCCACCCGCTCGTCGGGGCCGCAGACGTCGCCGTCCATGGTGGCCCGGGTGAGCGCCTGCTCGATCCCGAACAGGGGCGCATAGTGCGTCACCGGCGCATCCGAGCTGCCCGCCACCGGCACGCCGGACGCGATGAGGCTGCGGGCCGGGAACATGGTATCCGCCCGGGCGCGCCCGTAGTTGCGGATATAGCCGTCGCCGAACTCCCAGAAGAAAGCCGGCTGCATGGCGGGCACGATACCCTGGGCGCGGACGCGGGCTCGCAGATCGGGCGGGCAGATGCCGCAATGCTCGATGCGATGGCGCAACCCCTCGCGGGGCGCCTCTCGCTGGGCGCGGGCGAGCGCGTCCAGCGTCTGGAGGATGGCGCGATCGCCCACCGCGTGCACCGTGCACTGAAAGCCGGCGCGATGCGCCCGGCCGAGCAGGTCGTCGAGATCGTCCTGGCTCCAGTAGAGGATGCCGGAGTCATTGCAGTCGGAATGATAAGGCTCCCGGGTGGCCGCGGTGGGCCCGCTCGAGGAGCCGTCCGTCATCACCTTGAAGGCGCCGACCTTGAGCCTCGCGTCGCCGAGCCCGGTGCGGATGCCGCTGGCCAGGAGCCCCATCAGCGGGTGCTGGCGGCTATTCACGGTGGCGAAGGCATAGAGCCGCACGTGAAGCCGGCGCGACTCGACCAGCGCCTGGCAAGGCGCGAAGGCGGGGCCCACGAGGCCGCCCGCGTCGTGCACGCTGGTGGCGCCCGCGGCGAGATAGGCTTCATCCGCCCGGAGCAATCCCTCGCGATACTCCGCCTCCGTGGGGAGTGCCGCCGTCTGGAGCGGGGTTTGCGCGGTCTCGTAGGCGACGCCGAGGAGCCGGCCGTCCGCGCGATCGTGACGGCCGCCCGGAGGATCGGGCGTGCCGTCGCCGAGCCCCGCCCGCTCCAGCGCGCGGCTCGACACGGACGCGATATGCCCGCAGGTGCGCGTGAAGATCACGGGATGCTCGGGCGCCACCGCGTCCCAGTCCAGCCGGTTGGGATGGCGCCGCTCCACCAGCCGCGACTGATCGTAGCCGCGTCCGCGGATCCAGCTGCCGGCAGGCTGGGTCGCCGCTCGCTCGCGCACCGCCTTCTGGAGCGCCTCGATGGACTGCATGCCGGGGGCCTTGCAGTCGATGGCGGTCATGGAGAGGCCCAGGCTCGGGAAGTGGCAGTGCGCGTCGATGAAGCCCGGCAGCAGGGAGCGGCCGCGTAGCTCCACCACTTCGGTGCCCGGCCCGCGGTAGCCGAGGACATCGGCGTCGCTGCCCACGGCCAGGATCCGCCCGCCCGCCACCGCGAGGGCGGAGACGACATGGTCGGCGGCGTTGACGGTGTGGACGCGGCCCCCGGTGAAGATGAGGGTGGCGGCGGCCGGGGGACCCGCCATCAGAGCTCGCTGTTGAGGCGGGCCACCGCCTCGGCGAGGCGGTCCACGTCGGCGGGCGTGTTGTAGACGGAGAAGCTCGCGCGCAGCGCGCCCGCGATGCCCAGGCGCTTGGCCAGGGGCTGAGCGCAGTGATGCCCGGCCCGCACCGCCACCCCGGACTGGTCGAGCAGCGCGGCGCCGTCGTGGGGATGGATGCCGGCCACGTTGAAGGCCACCACCGCGCCCTTCATCTCGGGATTGCGCGGCCCGTAGATGGTGACGCCGGGAATGGCGGCGAGCGCGTCCAGGCAGCGCCCGGTGAGCTCGCGCTCGTGCGCGCCCACCCGGTCCATCCCGAGCTTGTCGAGATAGGCCACCGCGGCGTGCAGTCCCACCGCCTCCGCGATGGGCGGCGTGCCGGGCTCGAAGCGCCACGGCAGGTCGTTCCACTGTGCGTGGTCGATCCACACTTCCTTGATCATCTCGCTGCCGCCCAGGGCGGGCTCGGTGGCCTCGAGCACCTCGCGGCGGCCGTAGAGGACGCCGATGCCGGTGGGCCCCAGCATCTTGTGGCCCGAGAAGACGTAAAAGTCGCAGCCGAGCGCGGCCAGGTCGAGCCGGAGATGCGGCGCCGCCTGCGCGCCGTCCAGGAGGACCTGCGCGCCCGCGGCGTGGGCCTGACGCACGATGTCCGCCACCGGGTTGATGGTGCCGAGGACGTTGGAGACATGGGTCACCGCCACCATCCGGGTGCGGGGGCCGAGGAGGCGCGCATAGGCGGCCATGTCCAGGTAGGCGTCGTCCTGGAGCGGGATCGCGCGGAGCACGGCGCCTCGGTCCCGGCACACCATCTGCCAGGGGATGAGGTTGGAGTGGTGCTCCATCTCGCTGACGATGATCTCGTCTCCGGGCTTGAGCGTCCGGCCGAGGGCCTGAGCGATGATGTTCACGCCCTCGGTGGTGCCGCGGGTGAAGATGATCTCCTCGCGTCCGCGCGCGCCCACGAAGCTCCGCACCGCGTCGCGCGCGGCCTCGTAGGCTTCGGTCGCTTCCTCGCCCAGCGTGTGGATGGACCGGTGCACGTTGGCATTGCTCTGCTCGTAGAACGTGCGCATCGCGTCCAGCACCTGACGCGGCTTCTGGCTGGACGCGCCGGAGTCCAGATAGACGAGGGGCCGGCCGTTGATCAGCCGGGACAGGATGGGGAAGTCTCCGCGGCACTGCTCGCCGAGCGTCATCGCGCCACCTCCCTGCCCTCGAGCGCGCCCTGGAGCACGGTGATGGGCAATGTCACGCACTTCATCCGCGTGGGCCGGATGTCCGCCTGCAGCCGCTCGAGCACGTCGGCGGCGCCGAGGCGCCCGACCTCCGCCACCGGGCGCCCCACCGCCAGCTCGATGAGCACATCGGCGGAGGCGGCGCAGATGGCGCAGCTATCGCCGTGATGCATGGCCTCGGCCAGGCGCCCCTCGGTGAGCCGGCACTCGATGCGAATGCGGTCTCCGCACAGGGGATTCACGTCCTCGAAGGCGGCGTCGGGGTTCGGCAGCCGGCCGCGGAAGCGCGGGTGGCGGAAGCGCTCGCGGATGACGTCGCTGTATTGCACCGCGCTCATCCGTCCAGCTCTCCGCGGGCCGCGTTCTTCCGGTACGGGGGAAAGCGCCAGGCGCTCTCCGCGGACATGAGGCCGCCCTCGCCCAGCCCGGCGAGCGCGGCATTGTCGAGCCGCTCGCCGGCGAGGAGGCGCGGCAGCACCAGGTCGAAGGTGGTGGCCTGGGAGAACATCCCGCAGGTGGGCATGCCCAGCACGGGCCGCTCGCCGATCCAGGCCAGGAAGAGGAGGCTCCCCGGATGCGCGGGCACGCCGTGGCGCTCCATGCGCCCGCCCGCGCGCTCGATGCCGAGAAAGACGGGATCGAGCGGGTCCAGCGCGCTGGCGCCGGCCATGATCACGAGATCGGCGCCCTCGCCGATCAGGGCCTCGATGTCCGCCGCCACCGCGCCCGCGTCACCGCCCGAGTAACGCAGCGGCAGGAGGCGGGAGCCGAACCAGTCGACCTTCTCCTGCAGCGCGGCCTCGAAGCGCGCGCGCTGCTTGGGCTCGAGGCTCTCGCGCGACACCGCGCCGATGGTGCGGGGCGCGAAGCCGCGCACGGTGACCAGGCCGCTCGCGCCCCAGGCGCTGCCCTCGACCTGCTTCACGGTGCGCTCGGAGATGGCCAGGGGCGTGACCTTGGCCTTGGCCACCACCTCGCCCGCGTCCACGGGCTGGAGATCCCAGAGCGTGAAGACGGACACGCCCGGCTGGGCATTGGTCTCGGCGAGCGCGGCGCCGCGCACGCCCACGAGGCCGCGCCGCGCGGCGGCGAGCGTCCACTGGCCGCCGGTATAGCCGCGCACCTCCACGCCGTCGCCCGCCGCCGCCTGCGCGATGCGCGCGCCCGCCGGCTCCTCATGGACGTCTCCGGGCTCGAGCTCGAGGACGTGGATCTCGTCCCATGCCGCGGCCAGGGTCAGCGCCGCCGACGCGGCGTCGAGCGTCTGCCCCTTGCGCACGAGGATCTTGCCGCCTGCGTCGCGGATGTCGTGGCAGACGATGCGGCCGGCCAGCGCGCCCGCGGCCAGCCCCTCGTGGCGCAGCGCCAGCGCCTTCACTTGATCCCCCGGCGGACCTTCTCGCTGATGGGGAGCCCGGTGGCTTTGCGCTGCACGGCCAGCACCTCGGCCAGGACGGCCAGCGCGATCTCCGGCGCGGACTGCGCGCCCAGGTCGAGGCCGATGGGTACGCGCACCCGCCCGAGCTGGTCCTCGGGCACGCCGTCCTCCCGGAGCAGGTTGAGGATGGCGGCGCCGCGGCGGCTGGAGCCCAGGAGCCCGATATAGCCCACCGGCGTGCCCAGCGCGTGCTTGAGCACGGGCACGTCGTACTTGTAGTCGTGGGCGACCAGCACCAGCGCGGTGCTGGCGATGAGCGGGACCTCGCGGACCAGCTCCGAGGGGATGCCGATGCGGAGATCGTCCACGTCGGGAAACCGCTCGCGGGTGGCGAAGAGCGGGCGGCCGTCGATCACGATGGTGCGGAAGGCGAGGGTGCGCGCGAGGGTCACCAGCGGCATGGCGACGTGGCTGGCGCCGATCATGGCCAGGATGGCCTGAGGGATCAGCACCTCGATGAACGCGCGGATGCCCTCCACCAGCACCGTCTTCGAGGTGCCGGCGCTGCTGGCCTGGGTCGCCTCCGCCACGAAGCGCGTGTCGAGCGCCGCGCTCCCGAAGGTGCCCTCGACCACGCCGGTGTCGAGGACGAGGAGCTTGGCGCCATTGCCCGCCTCGTCGAGCCGCGTGACGATGGCGGCCCGCCCGCCCGCGTCCGCGTGGGCGCGCGCCCGCTCGTAGAGGGCCAGGGTGGCGTCGCCGGGCTTGTTCAGCGTGACCGGCTCCATGAACACCTCGATGGTGCCCCCGCAGGTGAGCCCGATCTCCCAGGCCTCCTCGTCGCCCAGATCCAGCTCGAGGAGGCGCGGGCGATTCGCGCCCAGCACATTGGTGGACTCCTCGATCACCTGGGCGTCCACGCAGCCGCCGATGGTCACCGAGCCCAGGACGCGGCCCCCGTCGCCCACCAGCATCTGGGCGCCTTCCTTGCGCGGCGTGGTGCCGCGCGTGTTGACCAGGGTGGCCAGCGCGACCTTGCCCTCGGACCGGCGGAGCTGGTCGAGGTTGTCGAAGAGCTCGGACTTGCTCACAGGCGGTTCTCCACTAGGCCAGTCTCAGATGACCGGCGAGGTCCCGGAGGCTGGCGAGGTTGTGCGCGGCGGCGAAGTGGTCCACCAGCGGCAGGGCGGCCGCCATGCCGCGGGTCAGCGGCTCGTATGACGGGTTGCCCAGCAGCGGGTTCAGCCAGATCACCCGGCCCGCCTTGCGCTTGAGCGTCAGCATCTCGGTCGCGAGCTCCTCCGGCTCTCCGGTGTCCCAGCCATCGGAGAGCACGATCACGATCGTCCGGCGATCGACCAGATGCCCCCACGTCCGGTTGAAGTCCCGGAGCGACTCTCCAATCCGCGTGCCCCCGGACCAGTCCCGGACGGCGCCGAGCTGGCGGAGGGCCTGCTTGTAGGAGGCACCCTTGAGATGCTCGGTGATGCGGGTGAGTCGCGTCGCGAACGTGAAGGTCTCGACGCGCCCGAAAGCGTTCTGCAGCGCATAGAGAAACAGGAGCAGGAAGCGGCTGTAGAGGTCCATGGAGCCGGACACGTCGGCGAGCAGCACCAGCCGGATCTTCTTCCGGCGCCGCTCCCGCCGCCGCAGCTCGATGATCTCCCCCTTCATCATGTTGGCGCGGATGCTCCGGCGCAGATCCACCACCCCGCCGCGCTTCACCGGGCGCCGGCGCCGGCTCATCCGGCGGGCCAGCCGCTTGGCGATGAGCACGGTGACGCGCGCCACCTCGTCGAGCTGATCGGCGGGAAAGGAGGAGAAGTCCTGGTCCATGAGCACTTCCTGGGCGCTCACCCCGGGAACCTCCAGAGGATCGCCCTCGTCGCTGCCCTCCTCCTCCCAGCCCTCCAGCGCGATCTCCACCTGCTTCTTGCCGGGGCCGTCCACCGAGCCGGGGATGCTGTCGTCCTCGGGCCGCGGCGGCTCGATGGCCTGGATGAGCCCGTCCAGCCCCTGCCCCTCTTCCGCGCGGTACTTCCAGAAGGTCTCGAAGCAGCGGTCGAAGATCGGCATCTCTTCCCGGCGGGTGACGAACACCGCGCGGAGGGCCAGGTAGACCTCGCTCCGATCCAGGAGATCGACGGCATCGAGCGCCCGCACGGCGTCGAGCACCTCGGAGGTGGTGGTCGCCACGCCCGCGGCCCGCAGGATTCGCCCGAAGGCGAGCGTCTGGGTCATGAGATCCCGCGCCATGACCGGCGGCGCCACCGGCGTCTACCCCTCGGCGGCCACGAAGCGCTTCATCCCGGAGCCCGCCAGCTCCTTGCGGACGCGCTTGATGTCGTCGGGATCCTTGAGGACGCAGCCGAGCGTCTCGAGCACGAGCTCCTCGTCGAGATGGTCGGCATGGAGGGAGGAGAGCGCCTGCGCCCAGTCGAGCGTCTCCGCCACGCCGGGGAGCTTGGCCAGCCTGACCGTCCGCAGGCTCTCCATGAACTTCGAGATCTCCCGGGCCAGCTTCTGGTTCACGCCGGGCACCTTCCGGGTCACGATCCGGACTTCCTTCTCGAAGCCCGGGTAGTCCACCCAGAGATAGAGGCAGCGCCGGCGAAGCGCGTCGGACAGCTCGCGGATCCGGTTCGAGGTGAGGATGACATAGGGGGGCTCCACCGCCGTGATGGTCCCGATCTCGGGGATGGTGACCTGATAGTCTGAAAGTACTTCTAGAAGGAACGCCTCGAACTCCTCGTCAGCACGGTCAATTTCGTCGATGAGAAGGACGGGCGGCTTGGGGGCGGGCGTGATGGCCTGCAGCAGCGGCCGGCGGATGAGGAACTCCTCCGAGAAGATCTCGTGCTCCTTCTCCCCGGTGGGCCGGTCCGAGCGCTCCTGCAGCTTGATGTGGAGGATCTGCTTCGGATAGTTCCACTCGTAGAGCGCCTGCGCGGCGTCCAGCCCCTCGTAGCACTGAAGGCGAATGAGCCGCGTATCGAGCATCCGGGCCATCACCTTCGCGACTTCGGTCTTCCCGACCCCGGCATGACCTTCGATGAGGAGGGGCTTCCGGAGGGTCATCGCCAGGTGCACGGAGGTGGCGATCGCGGGATCGGTGACATAGTCGGCCTTTTCCATCAAGTCGCCGATTTTTTTGATCTCTTCTCTCATGGGTCCTTAGTGTACACCGGCTAGAGCCGGCCTCGGAGGGTCTCGTAGTCCTCCGGCGTGTCGATGTCCGGAGGCATGGGCAGGTCGAACGACACCAGGGCGACGCGATCCGGATCGGCGTCGATCACGGCGCGCGCGCCCGCGTCGCCGGTGAGACGCAGCAGCTCGGGAAAAACGGAAGCGTCGAAGAGGACGGGATTGCCACGGCCATCCCGGTATCGCGGGGCGACAATGGCCCTGGCGGTTGCCCGATAGGCGCCGAGCAGCCCCAGGGGAACCGCCCGCGGCACCGACGGCTGATCGCCCAGCGCGATGAGGACGGCCCGCACCGCGGGGCCCAGCGCCGCGACGCCCGCCACGACGGAGCCGGCCTGGCCGGTCTCGGGGGTGGGGTTCACCGCGATGCGATGGGCGATGCCGGCGAGCGCGGCGGCGAGATCGGCATGCTCGGGTGGCATCACCACCACCACCTCGTCGAGGCCCCATCCGGCCACGCCCTCGACGGCGCGGCGGATCACGGGCTGGCCGCCCAGGTCGAGGAGCAGCTTGCGCCGTCCCATCCGGCGGGACAGGCCCGCGGCCAGCACGATCCCGGCGATCACCCGGCGGTCATCGCGCGCGCCCGGGGCAAAAGAAACGGCCCCGCGGGCGGCATGCTCCGCGGGGCCGGTAGGCGCAAGATCGGATCTACTTCTTCGCCGCGACGGCCGCCTCGATCGCGCGCTTGGCGAAGACCTTGAGGAGATGCCGCTTGTAGTCCACCGAGCCCTGGAGGTCGGCCTGGACGTCCACGCCGTCGGCCGCCTTGTCCGCCGCCGCGGCAATGCTCGCCGCGTCCAGCGTCTTGCCGGCGAGCGCGGCCTCCACGCCCTTGGCCCGCACGGCGTGGGTCCCCGCCCCCGTGACGCCGACCGACGCCTTGGTGCACTTGCCGCCGTCGATGGTGAGCACCGCCGCCACGCCCACCACCGCGAAGCGGGAGGCGGGATGCGGGAACTTCATGTAGGCCGCGGACTGATTGGCCGCCAGCGCGGGCACGCGCACCTCGGTGAGGATCTCGTCCGCGCCCACCGCGGTGGTCATGAGGCCCTTGAAGAAGTCGTCCACCTTGATGGTGCGCTTGCCCTTCGGGCCCTCCGCCACCAGCTCGGCGCCCACCGCGATGGCGGTGGCCGGATAGTCGGCGGCCGGGTCGGCATGGGCCAGGCTGCCGCCGATGGTCCCCATGTTTCGCACCATGGGATCGCCGATCAGCGCGGCCGTCTGGGCCAGCACGCCACACTTGGACTTCACCGCCGCCGAGGATTCCACCGCATAGTGCGTGGTCATGGCGCCGATGACCAGGGTGCCGCCGTCCTCCTTGATCCCGGAGAGCCCGGGAATCTTCCTCAGGTCTACGACATGGGCGGGCCGGGCGAGCCGGAACTTCATCGCCGGCAGCAGGCTGTGCCCGCCGGCCAGGAGCTTGGCGTCGTCCTTGTGCTTGCCCAGCAGATCGAGCGCTTCCTTGATCGAGCCGGGGGTGTGGTAGTCGAACTGGGCTGGATACATGCGCGCGTCCCCCTTACTTCTTCGCTCGGGCGGCCTGGATGGTCTTCCAGACTCGCTCGGCCGTGAGCGGCATCGTTTCGATGTGGTCCACGCCGAGGCCGCCGAGGGCGTCCACGACGGCATTGACGACCGCGGGTGTGGCCGCGATGGTGCCCGTCTCTCCCGCGCCCTTGATGCCGAGGATGTTCACCGGCGTCGGCGTCTCGGTGCGGTCGGTCTCGTAGAACGGCAGCATTTCCGCCCTGGGCACCGCATAGTCCATCATGGTGCCGGAGACGAGCTGGCCGGAGTCCACGTCGTAGACGGCGCCTTCCCAGAGGGCCTGCCCCACACCCTGGGCGATGCCGCCGTGCACCATGCCGTCCACGATCATGGGGCTGATGACATTGCCGACGTCGTCCACCGCCACGTAGCGGAGGACCTTGACGTGCCCGGTGTCCGGATCCACCTCGACCACGCAGGCGTGCGCCCCGAAGGGGAAGCAGAAGTTGGCCGGATCGTAGAAGGACGTCTCCTCGAGCCCGGGCTCGAGACCCTCGGGATAGTTGTGCGGCACGTAGGCGGTGAGCGCCACCTGGCCGAAGGGTACCGCCTTCTGGGGCGAGCCCTTCACCTGGAACTGGCCATTGGCGTACTCGATGTCCTGCGGCGAGGCTTCCAGGAGATGAGCAGCGATCTTCTTGCCCTTTTCCTTGATCTTGTTGATGGACATCACGATGGCGGTACCGCCCACTGAGGCCGAGCGGCTACCGTAGGAGCCCATGCCGAAGGGTACGATCCCGGTGTCGCCGTGGATGATGTCCACGTCGTCCATCGGGATGCCCAGGTGGTGCGCCACCAGCTGCGCGAAGGTCGTCTCGTGCCCCTGCCCGTGCGAGTGCGAGCCCGTGAACACCGACACCTTGCCGGTGGGATGCACGCGCACCTTGCCGGACTCCCAGAGCCCGGCCTGGGCGCCCAGCGAGCCCACCACCTTGGACGGCGCGATGCTGCACGCCTCGATATAGGTGGAGAAGCCCACCCCGATGAGCCGCCCCTTGGCGCGCCCCTCTGCCTGCTCGGCGCGGAACTTCTTGTAGTCGAGCATCTGGAGCAGCCGGTCGAGGGCGCCGCCGTAGTTCCCGCTGTCGTAGCTGAGCGCCACCTTGGTCTGGTAGCCGTTGTCGAACTTCGGGATGAAGTTCTTCCGCCGGATCTCCACCGGATCCATCTTGAGCGCGGCCGCGCAGGCGTCCACCATCCGCTCCAGGAGGTAGCAGGCCTCCGGCCGACCGGCGCCCCGATAGGCGTCCACCGGCGTGGTGTTCGTGAAGACCCCGGTGACCTCGCAGTGGATGGCCCCGAAGGTGTAGACGCCGTTGAGGAGGGTCCCGTAGAGATAGGTCGGCACCGCGGGCGCGAAGGTGGAGAGATACGCGCCCAGGTTCGCCGTGGTCTTCACCCGCAGCCCCAGCATCTTGCCGTCGCGCGACAGCGCCACCTCGGCGTCGGTCACGTGATCACGCCCATGCGCGTCGGTCAGGAAGGCCTCGCGCCGGTCCGAGGTCCAGCGGATGGGCCGCTTGATCTGGCGGGTGGCCCACGAGCACACCGTCTCCTCGTTGTAGAGGAAGATCTTGGAGCCGAAGGCGCCGCCCACGTCGGGCGCGATCACGCGTACCTTGTGCTCGGGGATGCCCAGCACGAAGGCAGTCATCAGGAGCCGGTGCACGTGAGGATTCTGCGAGGTCACCCAGAGGGTGAGATCGCCGGTGGAGTCCTCGTAGCGGGCCACGCAGGCGCGCGCCTCCATGGCATTGGCCACCAGCCGCTGGTTCACGATGCGCTTCTTCACCACCACGTCCGCCTTCTTGAAGGCGGCGTCGGTCTCGGCGGCATCGCCGATCTGCCACTTGAAGGCGACATTGCCGGGCGCGACCTCGTGCACCTGGGCCGAGCCCGACTGGGCGGCGCGCTCCGTGCTCGTCACCGAGGGCAGGACGCCCCAGTCCACGTCCACGAGGTCGGCGGCGTCGCGCGCCGCGGACTGGGTCTCCGCGATCACGATGGCCACCGGGTCGCCCACATAGCGGGCGGCGTCTCCGGCCAGCGGCATGTGCGGCGGCACCTTCAGCTCGGGCAGCAGCCACCCGCAGGGCAGCGAGTTGACGCCCGTCATGTCCTTGCCGGTGAAGATCGCCACCACGCCGGGGTAGGCCTTGGCCTTGGCGAGGTCGATCTTCCGGATCGTGGCGCTGGCGTGAGGGCTGCGCACGAAGGCGGCATAGGTCATGCCGGGCAGCTTGAGATCGTCGGTGTAGTTGCCCTTGCCGGTGAGGAACCGCGGGTCCTCGCGTCGCTTGATGCTCGAGCCCAGCAGCTTTGCCGTCGCCATGGTCGGCCTCCCCCTACCGCTTCGCCATGTTCTCGGCGGCGTACTGGATGGCCTTCACGATATTGTGATAGCCGGTGCAGCGGCAGAGATTGCCTTCGAGCTGGTGGCGGATGTCGGCCTCGGTGGGCTTGGGATAGCGCTGGATGAGCTGCGCCGCCGACATGATCATGCCCGGCGTGCAGAAGCCGCACTGGAGCCCGTGCTTCTCCCAGAACCCGTCCTGGATGGCGTGGAGCTTGCCGTCCTTCGCCATGCCCTCGATGGTCGTGATCTGGGCCCCATCGGCCTGGACGGCGAGAAGCGTGCACGACTTCACCGCCTGGCCGTTCAGGTGAATGGTGCACGCCCCGCACTGGCTGGTGTCGCACCCGACATGGGTCCCGGTGAGGCCGGCGAGCTCCCGGATGAAGTGGACGAGGAGCAGCCGAGGCTCCACCTCGTGAGAGTGGCTCACGCCGTTGATCGTGACCGTGACTTTGTTTTTCACCGCGCTACCTCCTGGAGGACTCGATGCATGAACGACGCCTCGACAATGAAGGTCCGAGGCCGAGGAAAACGACTCCGAGACTAGTCCCGGCCCCCCGGGATGTCAAGGGCCGAACCCCCCTCCGGACGCGTCAGCCGAGTAGCCGCCGCCCCTCGGCGCGCGCGCGCTCCAGCGCCTCGCGAACCGAGAGCCCCTTGTCGCGCGCCAGGCGCCGGATCTCGTCGAATTCGGGCGTCACGGTGATGACCTGGCCGTCGAGACGGGAGACCTTGAAGGTCACCGCGCCGAGGCTGGTGGCGAGCGTGACCATCTCGCGAGGCAGCCGGGCCCGCTGGTAGGCCGTCCAGCGCACGCCGATGGTGGTGGACTCCTCGAAGAGGACTCGCGCCAGCGCGGGCGCCAGATCGGGGGAACACAGCGCCACCAGCACGATCCCGGGCCGGCTCTTCTTCATGACTACCGGCGTGAGATAGACGTCCAGCGCCCCCGCGGCGAAGAGCCGCTCCATGAGCGGGTCGTAGAGCTGGGGCGACATGTCGTCCACCGTCGTCTCGACCTGGACCACGGTCTCCGTCTCGCCGGGCGGCGCGGTGACGGGCGCCGGCGCCGAGGTCTCGCCCACGAAGAGCCGGATCACATTGGGCGTCTCGAGCTCCATGGTCCCCGCGCCATAGCCGATCGCCGATACCGTCATGGGCGGCATGCGGCCCGCGGACGCCGCCAGGGTGGTGAGGATGGCGGCGCCGGTCGGCGTGACCAGCTCGCGCTGGACGCCGGTATCCACCACCGGGAAGCCCCTGAGGAGCTCGGCCGTGCCCGGCGCCGGCACCGGGATCCGGCCATGCGGCCCGTTCACCATTCCGCCGCCGATGGGGAGCGCCGAGCAATGGACGGCGTCGATGCCGAGGCGGTGCAGGCCGATGCAGGCGCCCACGATGTCCACGATGGCGTCCACCGCGCCCACGTCGTGGAATTGCACCGTGTCCGGCGGGACCCCGTGCACCCGGCCCTCGGCCTCGGCCAGGCGCGCGAAGATGCGGATCGCATTGGCCTTCACCCCGTCCGGCAAGGCGCTCCGCGCGATGAGGTCGCGGATGACCGGGAGCGTGCGGTGCGGGTGCTCGGGCGGATGCGGGTGCGAATGCTCGTCCGCGCGCGCTGCCACGTGGACTTCCACCTTGGTGGCCCGGAAGGCGCCCTTCATCACTTCCCGCCGCTCCAGCGCATATCCGGGAAGCGCGAGGCGGGCGAGGTCCGCGAGAAGATCCTCCCAGCCGAGCCCCGCGTCCACGAGCGCCCCGAGAATCATGTCGCCGGCGGCGCCGCTGGGACAGTCGAAGTACGCGAGGCGCACGGGCTCAGCGGACCTTGGCGACGAGGTGATTGATCTGACTGGCCTGGACGGCGGCGCCATAGCCGTTGTCGATATTGACCACGGAGATTCCCGGCGCGCAGGAGTTGAGCATGGCCAGGAGCGCGGCGATGCCGCCGAAGGAAGCGCCGTAGCCGATGCTGGTGGGCACCGCGATCACCGGCCGGTCCACCAGTCCCGCCACCACGCTGGGCAGCGCCCCTTCCATCCCCGCCACCACCACCAGGGCATTGGCCTCGTGGAGCCGATCGAGATGGGGCACGAGCCGGTGCAGCCCCGCCACCCCGCAGTCGTGAAGCCGCTCGACGCGATTGCCCAGCGCCTCGGCCACCACCGCCGCTTCCTCCGCCACCGGCCGGTCCGCGGTGCCGGCGCTCATCACGATGACGAGCCCGAGCCCGTCCTGCGCGAGGGGCTTGACCACCGCCACCCGCGCGTCCTCGTGCAGGCGGTGCGGCAGGCCGCTGGCGGCGATGGCCGCCAGGACATCGGGCTCGGCGCGCGTGGCGAGGATATTGTCGTGAGCGTGGGCCAGCGAGGTGAGGATGGCGACCACCTGGGCGGGAGTCTTGCCCTGGCAGAAGACGGCCTCCGGGGCGCCATGGCGCAGGGCGCGGTGGAGGTCCACGCGCGCGAAGCCGAGGTCCTCCACCGGCAGGTCGCGGAGCCGGGCCAGCGCGCGCTCGGGCGAGAGCGCGCCGCGCGCGACCTCGTCGAGCAGCGCTCTTACTTTTTCGCGATCCACCGGAGGGCCTCGTTGGCGCTGCCGCTGCGGAATCCCTGGAGATCCACGGTCACGAAGTGATAGCCCAGCTCGCGGAAGCGCCGGACGATGAGGGCGTGCCGGTCCCCGTCCCAGAGACGCGGCATCTCTTCGAGGGGCAGCTCGATGCGGGCCAGGCGCTCGTGGTGGCGGACGCGAAACTGCCGGAAGCCCTGCTCGCGGAGAAAGGCCTCGGCGGCGTCCACCTGCCGGAGCTTCTCCGGCGTGATGCGATCGCCGTACTGGAAGCGCGAGGACAGGCAGGCGAAGGCGGGCTTGTCCCAGTTGGGCAGGCCGAGGTCGCGGCCGATCTCCCGCACCTCTCGCTTCCACAGCTCGGCCTCGATGAGCGGGGCGCGGACCCCTCGCGCCTTTGCCGCCTCCATGCCCGGCCGGTGATCGCCCAGGTCGTCCATGATGGCGCCGTAGACGATCGGCATGCCGCCGTGCTCGCGCGCCACCGCGTCGAGCCGGGCGAAGAGCTCGTCCTTGCAGAAGAAGCAGCGGTTGGGCGCATTGGCCGCGTACTCGGGCCGCTGGAGCTCCTGCGTCTGCACGATCACGTGCGGGAGGCCGATATGGACGGCGAGGCGACGGGCCTCACCCAGCTCGGAAGCCGGATAGGTCTCGGAATCCGCGGTGGCCAGCAGGGCGCGATCCCCGAGCGCGTCCCCGGCCGCGCGCGCGAGCACGGTGGAGTCCACCCCACCGGAGAAGGCGACCACCACCCGCTCCATCTCGCGGAGGAGACCGACGAGCCGCGCGTACTTGTCCGCGAGGGGCGCGTCCATGTGTCTAGCCGGCGAGGCTGCCGGCGAGCTGGGCCAGGGGCAGCATGGGACGGGCGCCGACATGCGAGATGACCTCGGCCGCCGCCAGCGACCCGAGCCGGCCGCACGTGGCCAGGTTCAGGCCGCGACTCAGCCCGAACAGAAAGCCGGACGCGTAGAGATCGCCGGCGCCGGTGGTATCTACGAGCACGTCGACCGGATGCGCGTCGATGACGTGCATGTCGTCCCCGCCGATGACGATCGAGCCCCGTGGCCCTCGCGTGAGCGCGGCCACCTCACAGTGACGGCGCACCTGCTGCAGCGCGGTGTCGAAGTCCCCTACCTGGTAGAGCGCGCAGATCTCCGCCTCGTTGGCGAAGAGCACGTCCACGTGATGCTCGACCAGATCGAGGAAGGCCGCGCGATGCCGGTCCACGCAGAAGGGATCGGAGAGGGTCAGCGACACCTTGCGTCCGGCCGCATGCGCGATGCCGGCGGCGACCCTGAAGGCCTCCTGGGCCGCCGGCGGGTCGAAGAGATACCCCTCGAGGTACAGGATCCTCCCCCGCGCGATGACGCCTTCGTCCAGGTCACCGGGCCCGAGCTGCACCGAGGCGCCCAGGAAGGTGTGCATGGTCCGCTGGGCATCGGGCGTGATGAGGATAAGACAGCGTCCCGTGGGCGGCCCGCTCGTGGCGGGCGGCGTGGTGTACCCCACTCTAGTCGAGCGGAGGTCGTGGGCGAATACCGCGCCGAGCTGGTCGTCGCGGACCTTGCCCACATAGTGGGCGCGGCCGCCGAAGGACGCCACTCCCACTATGGTATTGGCGGCGGAGCCCCCCGAGATCTCGATGGCGGGTCCCATGGTCTCGTAGATCGCCTGCGCCCGGGCTTCGTCCACGAGGCGCATGGTTCCCTTGGGCGCGCCCTGGGCGCGCACGAACTGCTCGGAGGCCTCGCTGAGGACGTCCACCAGCGCGTTGCCGATGGCGACCACGTCGAGGTCGCCCTGGCCATCCGCTCCCGCCCCACCGCGGCTCCGATCAACCATCGGCGGACCTCCGCCCGGCGGGAGGGAGATAGCGGCCGACGAGAAGCTCGAGGCGCTTGCGGGTGCGCGGCGGGATGGCCCGCCGATCCGTGATGATGGCGGAGCGGAGCGCCTCGCCGCAGCCGGTGCGGCAGGCGCCCTTCACGCGCGGGATCGCGCGACGGAGCACGTCCTTGGCGGTGGCCACGTTCTTCACGAGGTTGGCGATCACCGCCTCCACCGTCACCGCGTCGTGCTCGGGATGCCACACGTCGTAGTCGGTGACCAGGGCCACCGTGGCATAGCAGAGCTAGGCCTCGCGGGCGAGCTTGGCCTCCGGCATATTGGTCATGCCGATCACGGACACGCCCCAGCGCCGGTAGACCTCGGATTCGCCCTTGGTCGAGAACTGCGGACCCTCGATGCAGATATAGGTGCCGCCTCGATGCACGGTGGCGCCGGCCTCGCGTCCGGCGCTCTCGAGGACGTCTCCGAGATCCTCGCAGACCGGATGCGCCATGCCCACGTGGCCGACCACGCCGTCGCCGAAGAAGGTCGAGACGCGGCGCCGCGTGTGGTCGAAGAACTGATCGGGGATGACGAGATCCAGGGGGCGGATGTCTTCCCGCATGCTGCCCACCGCGGATACCGAGATCACCGCCTGGGCGCCCAGATGCTTGAGCCCCCAGATATTGGCGCGGTAGTTCAGCTCCGACGGCGTGAGGCGGTGGCCGCGTCCGTGGCGCGGGAGGAAGATGACGCGCCGATCGCCGAAGCGGCCCACGCAGTAGAGGTCGGACGGATCCCCGAACGGCGTGCGAACGCGCGTCCACCGCACCTCCGTGATGCCTTCCATCTCGTAGAGCCCGCTGCCGCCGATGACCCCCAGCGCCGGCTCACGGGAGGCGACGCGCTTGCTCGCCCGCGCCCGCGCGCTCATGCCGGCGCCGCCTGGAGGCGGCCAAGGGTCCGCTCGCGGTCGCATTCCGTGACCTGCACCGGGACGAAGCGCCGGCCGAGCCCGGCCGGCCCCCGGAAGAGCACCTCGACATAGTCGGCGGTGAGGCCGGCGCGGAGCCCGGTGGCGCGATCCGGGGCCTCGAGCACCAGCACCTCCCGCGTCCGGCCCAGCAGGCGCCGGCGGAACTCGAGCCCGTTGTCCGACGCGAGACGCCGCAGCGCCGCGCTGCGCTCCCTGGCGACGGCCGCGTCCACGCGGCCCGGAAGCCGCGTGGCCTCGGTGCCGCGCCGGTCCGAATAGGAGAAGACGTGCAGGTAGGCGAAGGGCACCGCCCGGACCAGCTCCATCGTGGCCGTGAAGTCGGCGTCGCTTTCGCCGGGATGGCCCACGATCACGTCCGACCCCAGCGCCAGATCGGGGATGGCCGCCAGCAGGCGCTCGACCAAAGTCCGATACATCCGCACCGTATAGGGCCGGCGCATCAGGCGCAGGATGCGGTCGCTCCCGCTCTGGAGCGGCACGTGGAGATGCGGGGCCATCACCGCGAGCCCGGTCACCGCCTCGATGAGCTCGGGAGTGAAGTAGGCGGGGAGCACCGAGGACAGTCGCAACCAGCGGAGGCCGGGGATCCCGTCAAGGCGCCGGAGCAGCTCCGCCAGGCTGGTCCGCGGGACCAGATCCAGTCCGTAGTGCCCCAGATCCACGCCGGTGAGCGTGATCTCGCCATGGCCGGCCTCGACGAGGCGGCGCGCCTGCTCGAGCACGGCCTCCGGCTCCTGGCTGCGGCTGGCCCCGCGCGCGGCGGGCACGATGCAGAAGGCGCAGCGGTGCTGGCACCCGTCCTGCACCTTGACGAAGGCGCGCGTGCGACACGCCGCCCGTGAGAAGGGCGCAAAGGCCGCCATCCGGGCCTCGGCGATGGGCGCCACGTGCACGGGTGGCGGGTCGCCGGCATCCGCGCGCTGCGCGAGCAGCCCGGCAAGCAATTCCGGCAGCCGGGGCTTCTCCCCATTGCCGATCACCAGGTCCACGCCGCCGAGGCGCGCCACCGCGTCGGGGTTGGTCTGGGCGTAACAGCCGGTCACCACCACCAGGGCATCGGGGTGCTCCCGCCGCACGCGCCGGATCAGCTGCCGGTCGGACAGGTCCGCGCGCCCCGTCACCGTGCAGGTATTGACGACGTGGATCTGCGCGGCGGCATCGGCGGCGACCGCACGGAAGCCGCGGGCTTCCATGCGGGCCGCCATCTCCTGCGAATCGACCTGGTTGAGCCGGCAGCCGAGGGTGTGAAAGCCCACGGTGACGGGGTGGCTCACCCCGCCACCTGCTCGTTGAGCTGGCCGCAGGCCGCCCCGATATCCTCGCCCTTGCTCCAGCGCACCGTGGCGGTGATCCCGTTCTCCAGCAGGATGGCCTGGAATCCCAGGATGCGGGCCATCGGCGGCCGGGCGAAGTCCGAGCTTTCCCAGTCATTGAACGGGATAAGGTTCACCTTGGCCCGCAGGCCGTTCAGGAGCTTGAGCAGGCGCTTGGCATCCTGGGGCGAGTCGTTGATCCCGTCCAGCAGCACGTACTCGAAGGTCATGCGCTGGCGCATGGGCAGCGGGAAGCGCTTGCACGCCGCCAGCAGCGCCTCGATGGGAAAGCCCCGGTTCACCGGCATCAGCCGATCGCGTGTCTCGTTGGTGGTGGCGTGAAGGGAGATGGCCAGGTTGACCCGCAGATCTTCCTTGGCCAGCTTCTCGATCCCGGCCGCAAGTCCCACCGTGGAGACGGTGATCCGTCGCGGGGAGAATCCGAAGCCGCGCGCGTCGGTGAGGATCCGGAGCGACTTGACGGTGCTGGCGTAGTTGGCGAGGGGCTCGCCCATGCCCATGTACACCACGTGGGTGATGCGGGCCCCCGCGCGGAGCCGCCCCCGCGCGACCAGCACCTGCCCCGTGATCTCCCCGACGGTGAGGTCGCGTCCCAGCCCCATCGTGCCGGTGAAGCAGAAGGTGCAGCCGAATCCGCAGCCCACCTGGGACGACAGGCACAGCGTGAGGCGGTCCTCGTCAGGCA